>JAVCCH010000130.1 GCA_030765535.1 Candidatus Tenebribacter davisii | reverse complement strand
TTCCTGGGGAACCGGTATGTCCTTCATCATGGAATGTTATGAAAACGGCATTATCAATAAAGAGATCACCGGTGGATATGATCTTAGTTTCGGGAATGGTGAAGAAGCAATGGAAATGCTTCATCAGTTAGCTCGAGGTGAAGGTTTCGGTAATACAGTCGGTCTGGGTATAAGACGATTGAAAAAATTATTCACCGAGAAATATAACGCAGATCCTAAATTCCTGCAGGATATAGGAATGGAATGTAAAGGCATGGAATATTCTGAATATGTAACTAAAGAATCTCTGGCTATGCAGGGTGGTTATGGCTTAGCTTTAAAAGGTGCTCAGCATGATGAAGCCTGGCTCATATTCATGGATATGGTAAACAACCAGATCCCTACTTTTGCAGATAAAGCTGAAGCTTTACACTACTACCCAATGTTCCGTACCTGGTTTGGACTTCAAGGCTTATGCAAACTTCCCTGGAATGACATGGAACCAGCTGATAATGGCGAAACAGATGAACCAGCAAAAGTTCCAAAACACGTTCAAAACTATGTTGATATTTTCAATGCTGTTACCGGGAATAATATTGATAAAAAAGAACTCATACTTCAAAGTGAAAGAGTATACAATTTCCAAAGAGTATTTAATCTCCGTTTAGGTTTTGGAACCAGAGAACATGATATGATCCCATATCGTTCTGCAGGCCCAGTAACTCTGGAAGAGTATGAATCAAGAGTTGAGAGATATGATAAACAACTCAAAGAAAAATGGGATTGGGATCCAACTGGTAAATCTATTGAAGAACGTCACCAAAAAACACGAGAATTCCGTGAAGATGCTTATCAGAAACTTTGTGATGCAGTTTATGAACGAAGAGGCTGGGACAATAACGGTGTTCCTACGATCGAAAAGGTTAAAGAACTCGGCATTGATCTTCCGGGAATTCTGGAAGTTCTGAATAAATACTATAATTAAACTAAAACAAACCTGCCGGTTTAGAAAAAGAACCGGCAGGTTATTATTGAACTCCCCTTAAACCTTTTTCGAGAAAAGGAGAGTAAATAAAATGAAAAAAGAAGAATTCTTTTCAGCTCACGATCCAAAAATAATACCATTATTACAGAATGCAGTTATCGGAATAGCCGGTGCTGGTGGACTAGGTTCCAATATTGCTGTTACTCTTACACGTGCTGGTATTGGCAAGCTTGTTGTAGCAGATTTTGATAAGATTGAACCGTCTAATTTGAACCGGCAACAATTCTATCAGGATCAGATTGGGATGCCAAAGGTTATTGCACTACTAGAGAATCTGAAAAAGATCAGCCCATTTACCACATATCAGATACATGATATAAAATTGAATCTGGATAATATTCTGCTGATCTATAAAGATGTTGATATCATGGTAGAAGCTTTTGATAAAGCAGAAATGAAAGAAATGCTGATAGAGACTTGGCTGACCAATTTCCCTGAAAAGCCGATCATTGCAGCTTCTGGATTGGCCGGCTGGGGCAAAAACGAACTTCTTCATACTAGAAAAAGTGATAATTTATACATTTGCGGTGATGAAGAAACTAATCTGCAAAGTGGTATTTCCCCAATGGCTCCGCGTGTTGGAATTGTAGCAAACATGCAGGCAAATCTTGTTTTAGAATTGTTGCTGAGTGCACTGTGAGCATTCAGCACAGAGACACTGAAACACACAGAGCACAGAAATAAATATATAAGGTATAACATTAATGAAAACAATATTTGTGAACGGAAACTCCCTGAATTGGGAAGAAGATATGAATATCGATTTGATTCTGAAAAGAAAGAATTATACTTTTAAAATGCTGGTTGTGAAAGTTGATGGCAAGCTCATAAAGAAAACGGAATATTCAAAAACTTATGTGCAGCCTGATGCTGATGTAAAGGTAATTCACTTGATCAGTGGCGGATAAACTTACTAAATTAAAAATCAGAAATTAAATTGGGATAGTTTAGATTTCGATCATTACCTGAATTTTTTGAAGTAGTAATTTTAATGTACAAAAACATATTTTTGTTATATTATAATGTTTTTTATTTACATTAATTTATATTTTGTTTTTTTTGTTGTAGAGGTTTTTTAAATGGGAAAAATTTTATTGCTCATTTGCTGTGTTGTATTGTTTTCTTGTACAACCAATAAGCTTGTAAAAGATTTTGATGAACAGACGATCCCTGAATCTGCAGCTGGATTAGAAGAATTTAACATTAATGAAGATGAAGATAATAGCTTAATTAAATTTAAAAACGCACATGCAAAATTAGTTTATGCAGATAATTTAATTAAACTTGGAGATTATACACAGGCAATTAGAATTTATCAAGAAATCTATGATGACGAAAAATATAAATCTGATCAAAGAGATGATGCACTATACAAATTAGGAAATACCTACGAAAGCGTATTATACGAAAATAACGATATTGAAAAAGCAGTTTACTATTATGAATTACTAATTGAAGTCTTTCCTCTATCCGATAAAAGATGGGACGCCTATGAAAGAAGCCAGATTCTAAGACTTAGATTAGAAGAAAGAGAAATTTATAAAACTAATAATTCAACTGAATAAAGGAGTCTCAATGTTCAAAACAAATGAATATTTTGAGGGAAAGGTTAAATCTATAGCTTTTAAAGATTCAATTAGTAACGCAACAATTGGAGTAATGGCAGAAGGTGAATATGAATTTGGTACTTCATCAAATGAAGATATGACAGTAGTAAGTGGAAAACTCATTGTAAAATTACCAGGTAGTGATGTTTGGAAAGAGTTTAAGAAATATGATTCTTTTAAAGTTGAATCCAACCAAAAATTTCAAGTTAAAGTAACAGAAGATACAACCTATATTTGTCGGTATTTCTAATAAATCATACTATCCCTTGACTTTTGAAAATTATTTTCTGATAAATATTATTATTATAAGTTAAAAGGAATCATAGTTCATTATTTATCATTTTGATAAAGTAAGTCGATCTCACTTATCAAAAGTATTAAATTTTATTTTAACTATAATCTTTCCAACAAGTCCTAACTTTCTAAATCATATAAAGTTATATGTCAATTTGCATATTTGGCACACGTTTTGCGTTTATCCAAAATGAGATTTATAGAAGTGAGATGTGAATTCTAAAGAAAAAGTATAAAAAAAATTGGAGGTTATTATGAAAAAGATCTTAATCACAGTATTAGGACTGGCAATTATGTCAATGTCATTGATGGCACAGGAATCAGCTGAGGATGTTCAGCAGGAGATCGATGAGGCTATGATCGAAGTTCAGGAGGCATTAGAACAAATTCCCGGAACTAGCGAGATCACAATTGATTTTAAAAACTTGTCAGGTGAAAAACCTAAAATGGGTGTTTATTTATCTGACATGGATTTTGAAGATGCATATGAAAAACATTATCCCTATTGTTACGGAGTCTTTGTAACTGGTGTGACAACAGGCGGACCAGCACAAATGGCGGGAATAATAAAAGGTGATATCATTATGGAATTTGATGGTAAAAAGGCAAAATTTGAAAATCACTTGGTTAATCTTATCACCAGTAAAAATATAGGTGAAGAAGTAAAAGTAAAGATCTTCAGAGATGAAGAAGAACTCATAACTAATCTTACACTTGAAACTCTTAATCCTAAAGGAACGGAAGCTACTACTAAAGATGGAGTAAAAAAGAAGAAAAAATTATCAGTTGGATTTGGCGGCGGTGGATGGATGCCGATATGGTATACAGCAGCTGATGAATTTGAGGACATTAACTATATCTTAAATGAATTTGGATTCCAGGGAATAAGTGAAAAGGGCATACTTATGCAAGGTGGCGGTGGTCACGGTAATGTCGGAAGAGGATGGTTCATCGGTGGCATGGGAGCCAGCTACTCAATAGACAAGAAGAAAGGCTATACAACTTTAAGCGGCGATGATGTTACACGTAGAATGAATTATTCTAATTCCTTCGGTGGTGTTACACTGGATAAACGTTTCGCTTTCACTAAAAACATGGTATCATCACTAGGTTTCATGCTGGGATGGGGTGGTCACAATCTACAAATATCCCAAACTGATGGATCTTATGACTGGCTTACTTTAAATGATGATATGGATTCCTCTTCTAACAATGCTATTGAAATTGAAAAGAATTACATTATGTTCCAACCAAAAGCAGTTGTAATGTATAAAATCCTTGATTGGCTCAGTATTAGAGCAGAAGGAGGTTATATTATTTCTCACTCCTTTACTAACGGATGGAATGCAATTTCCTGCGATGATGATTTTGAAATTGAGAATTCACCGGAGACATCTTTCGATGGATATACGATCTCAATTGGACCTTGGTTCGGATTTTAATTATTGACAAATATTGATGAGTCTCTAACTATCATGTTAGAGGCTCTTTTTTTTAGGGAGGAATAATTGTTCCAGATTTTTGCTGAAAAGATCATAACTGGACTAGCGGCTTTTTCGATGCTGCTTCTTTCTTCCTATCAAGGTAATGACGCTGCATTTTCAAATTTTTCAAGATCTTTTATTGATGACAAAATATTCATGGAATGCAGACTGGAAAATGCTTTTGATAACGATTTTGAAGAGATCTTTAAATCCGGCCAAAATATTGATGTCTTCTTTAAAATAAAAATCGAACTGAATGATCAGTTGATCCATGAAGAAGAATTTAAACATACCATTATTTTTGATCCTCTTTCACAATCATTTAATATTATGCTTGAAGATCAGGATCTAACTTCTACTACCGGCTCTTTTCTTGAATTAACAAATATAATCTCGAATGTTGAATATAGTTATGAAAACGAAAATATCCATGACTGCACACTTACAATGAATGCATATCTTCCTAAAATAAGATTAGAAACATTGAATAGAGATTTTGATCTTATGATGCTATGGAAATTTAATGAACCGAAATTTACTATAGAGTTGGCAGAAGATAACAATGAAACTTAATCCCGGTATAAGATCCAGCGTAATTCTAGTATTTCTGCTTCTTTATTTATCCAGTTTATTTATAATTAACAATTTCTTCGTGAAAAAGTATCAGCAATCTAATGAACTATTCACTGAAATGAAATTTGATACTTCTATGTCTGAACTTGCATATAAGACAAAACAGGATAGCAACAAAGCACGTGAACTGTTGAATAACTTTCGCCAAAATCTTGCAGATGCAGAAATGATGAAGCAGGAAGCACAAATCTATTCTATGGTTTATTTATTATTATTAATGATTTTATCCATTGCAATTTTTATTTTACTATTATATAAAATTACCAAACCCTTAAATGAATTACAAAAAGCTACAGGAAATATCAGAGAGGGAGATTTTTCTGTATCCCTGCCTGAAACCGGTTTAAAAGAAATTCGTGAATTGAAGCAGTCATTTAACAGTATGTCACGCGAGCTGAGTAATACTCAGAGAAAATTGATCCAGGCTGAAAAAGATATCATCTGGAAGGAACTCTCCCGCATATTGGCTCATGAAATAAAGAATCCACTTACTCCGATCCAGCTTTCAATTCAAAGATTAGAAGAAAAATATGAGACTGATCTTAATAAATTTTACGAAGTTTTCCCTGAATCTGTCAGGATAATCAACCAGGAGATCAATAATCTAAAACTGCTGGTCAGTTCTTTCTCTAATTTTGCTAAAAATATTAATCCTGAATTCATAGAGTTTGACCTTAACGAGACTCTAAATGAAATAATTAATTCTTACCAGCATAAATTTAAAATTGATATATCAGGTGAAAACTGCAATATCTTCTTTGATAAAACACATTTCTACCAGATCATTACAAACCTGATCCAGAACGCTATTGATGCTTCTGATCCAACTGGTGCCATCACAATAAAAATTGAACAGGACAATATGAATGTTTCAGTAAGAATTGCAGATTCCGGCAAAGGTATCAGCAAGAAAGATATTGATAGGATCTTTGAACCTTATTTCACAAAAAAGAAAAAAGGGACCGGTCTTGGTCTTGCCTTAGTAAAAAAATTAGTTGATGTAAATAATTCAAAAATTAGTGTGACCAGTGAAGAAAATGAAGGTAGCTGTTTTGTTATTATGATCCCTCACGGATTCACATTGAAACAGGAGAAATAAATGAAAGTCCTTATCATTGATGATGAAATGAATATTTGCTTAACATTAAAAAATATCTTGGAAGATGAAGGTTATAAATGTGACTTTGCAATTGACAGCAGATTGGGAATGCAAAAATTTGAGGATAACACTCCTGATGTAATTCTTCTGGATGTAAGACTTGATGGAACAAATGGTATTGATCTTCTTAAAGATATAAAAAAGATCCGGGAAGATGTAATTGTCATTATGATATCAGGTCACAGTGGGATAAAAGAAGCAGTTCAATCTATCAAGTATGGAGCTTATGATTTTCTTGAAAAACCGCTTAGTTTATCAAAAGTAAAAATAGTAATTAAAAAAGCTTTTGAATTTAAAACTATCTCAAAAGACTACAATAGATTAAAAGAAAACGAAAATGAACAATATAGAATAATCGGCAATAGTGAACCAATAAAGGAATTGTTATCTTTAGTGGATAGAATAGCTGCCAGTGATTCAAAAGTACTTATACGAGGAGAGAGCGGTACCGGTAAAGAACTGGTTGCTTATGCTATACATCATAGAAGTAATAGAAAAAATAACCCCTTTGCAAAATTCAATTCAGCTGCAATTCCAACCGAGCTTGTAGAAAGTGAGTTATTTGGTTATGAGAAAGGGGCTTTTACAGGAGCCACACAAAGTAAAAATGGGAAGATTGAACAAGCACATAGTGGGACTCTTTTCCTTGATGAGATCGGAGATATGAGCCTTCAGGCGCAATCTAAGATACTAAGGGTGATACAGGAAGGTGAATTCGAGAGAGTTGGTGGTAATAAAACCCAGAAAGTCGATGTAAGACTTATTGCAGCAACTCATAAGAATCTGGAAGATCTCGTACAAAAAGGAGAGTTTAGAGAAGACCTTTATTACCGCTTAAATGTAATTCCAATAATCACACCTCCCCTACGACAGCATCCGGAAGATATTCCAATATTAATTGAATACTTTTCTAAACAATTTTCAAATGAGTTGAAATTACAGCAAAAGGAATTTCTTCCGCAGTCAATTACTGAGTTATGTTCATGGGAATTCAAAGGTAATATTAGAGAATTGAAGAATTTCATTGAAAGACTCTACATTCTAAATCCTAAAATAGTAATTGAGCTGGGAGATATTAAAAATCTTGGTATTGTTAAACGGGCAGATTCCAACTTTTGGAATGAAACGATATCCTTAAAAGATAAAAGGAAAGAATTTGAAACAAAATATTTATCAATTCAGTTAAAAATGCACAATAATAATATTTCTAATACTGCCAAAGCACTGGATCTGCAAATCAGTAATTTATCACGTAAATTGAAAGAGTTGAATTTAAATTAATAAAAGGAGTTAATTATGAAATCAAAATGGTTTTCATTAGGATGTCTTACATCAGTTATAATAATTATTGTTTTTGTTTTTAGTATGATAATAAGTTTTGGTACTATTGGAAAAGGATTTAAGAAACCAATGCCGGAAAGGATTACGGAAGGTTCATGGTTGAAATTAGACATTAGCGGTCAGGTAATTACCTATAATGAATATAAAGATGATCCTTTCCAGGGTGCATTTTCAGGAAAGACGAATTCAGTTCACAATATAGTTCATAAGATCAACAAAGCATCAAAGGATGATAAGATCAAAGGTATTTTACTTGAACCGAATTTTATTGCCTGTGGTTATGCCGGTCTTAATGAGATAATGGCTGCGATGGAAAATTTCAAAAAATCAGGGAAAGAGATCAATGCCTATCTTGATTTTGCCATGAATAGAGATTATTTCTTATCAACCGTTGCAGATAGCATTTATCTTAATCCTTCTGCTTCAGCCGGGATAATGCTGACAGGAGTTGGAGGAGGAATACTTTTTTATAAGGATTTCTTCGATAAGATTGGGGTTGATATAAACGTAATCCATGCTGGAAAATATAAAGGAGCAGGAGAAACATATTCACGTAATAGTCTATCTGAACCGGTGCGAAAAAATCTTGATCGGTTATACACCAATGTATATAATGAGATACTTCTAAAACTGGCTGATAATCGCAGTATTGATATTTCAGCTATAACTGATATTTATGAAAAAAGGAATGAACTTTTTATCAATAAAGATAGAGCATTAAAATACAACCTGGTAGACCGGCTTTGCTTCAAAGAAGATCTCTATAAAAAACTTGGTATTACTAAAAGAAATTTAATTTCAATTTCTAAATATAAGATGCCGAATTTCAAACGGTCAAGCTCTAATATTGCCATAGTATATGCACAAGGTGGAATTGTAATGCAGTCAGGTGGATTTAACAGCTTGAACATTACAGCTTCAAAACTAAATAAAATTCTCGCAAAACTAGAGAAAGACAATGATGTAAAAAGCGTTGTGATCCGCGTTAATAGTCCAGGTGGAAGTGCACTAGTTTCTGAAATAATCCATGATAGAATAAAGCGATTAAGAAAGACAAAGCCTGTAATAATTTCAATGGGCAATGTTGCTGCCTCAGGTGGATATTATATCTCGGCTGAATCCGATTACATCTTTGCCGATCCTTTTACAATAACCGGCTCAATCGGTGTTGTTGCTATGATTCCCAACATTTCTCAACTCACAGATAAGCTTGGCATTCATGAGCAAGAGATCTCAAAAGGGAAATTCTCAAACGCAATGAGTATCTATACAAAACTTGATGAATCAACAACACAATCTATGCGAATAAGTATACTAGAAACTTATCTGGAATTCAAACAAAGAGTAGCAAACGGCAGAGATATATCACTGAACGAAGTTGAGCTGATCGCTCAAGGGCAAGTATGGTCAGCCCAGGATGCTCTTAACAACAAATTGATAGATGAAGTAGGAATGCTGGATAAAGCTATAAAAAAAGCTGCTGAACTCAGTAATATCATAGAGTTTACAGTCGAATATTATCCCAGACAAAAGAGCTTCCTGGAAGAGATGTTAAGGGAAAAATTTGAGATTGACCTTGCTGAAACCATAATTAAAAATCAGATAAAAGAAGACAAAGGAGTTCTGAAAGCCTGGGAATTATTAAAATCAATTAAGAATGATCCCCTGCAAGCTATTCTGCCTTTTGAGATAGAGAACTAACAAATTAATATAAGAGGGTGACTTATGGTCACCTTCTTCATGCTTTTACATTACAAAATACTTGACTTATATACCTTATAAAAAATTTTGCATTATATTATATATAATATGGAGGAAAAATGAGAGATTCTAAAAAGATTTTACTCATAGTTGGAATTATTTTAGTCTTCGTAACTACATTACTTATTGCTTCACAAAATCTGTCTGTTCAGGGCAAGAAGAATTTACGATCTGCAAATATGCATTTAGGTGGAAAAAGATATGAAAAAGCTATGCCTTTATACGAAGAGGTGTTAGCAGAAAATCCAGATCAGCTCGATGCACTGAATAATGTTGCTGCAATATATTATGACACTAAAAAAGATTATCCAAAAGCAAGAGAATACTTTATCAGACTGATTGATGTTATCAATGGCATTTATGCTGAATATGAGAGCATAAATGAAACAGATGAAAAAGCAGGAAAGAAATTTTTCAAGGACAACATAAAAAAACCAAAATTAAATGAACTACTTGAATCATGCGAACAATTTAGAGATAATTGTTTTACACAAATGGTAAATAGTGGAAAAATTAAAATTCAATCTGAAGAATATAATGAAGCTATAGAGATCTTCAGTAATATTGCTGAGATCGTTCCGGACAGTACAATTACATATCGCCTTATAGCACTTTGTTATGAAAAACTGGATGACATGGAAAATTCCAGAAATTTCTTTATCAAAACAGCTGAACTTGATTCTACCGATATGTATGCAAAACAACAGGTAGCAATTCTGTACTTTAATGAAGAGAATTATATTGAAGCTGGTAATTGGTATATGGAAGCAGCCAAAAATGATCCTGAGAATCCCGATAACTATTATAATGCAGGTATTGCCTTTAATAATGGTAAAAAAGATTCATTAGCTTATGATGCTTTTAAGAAAGCTTTGGAATTTGATCTTGAAAATTTGAATACCCTGGTTACCTTAAGCAATATTGCTTTATCACTTAAAGATAATGATGCCTCTACGATTTACCTGCAAAAAGCGGTTGATCTTGATGCTGCTGACGGCACTATTGATAATCCAATATATGTAACTACGCTATGTTATAAATTTTATGGACTTAAGAAATATGAAGAGCTTATCAAGTATGCTGAAATGTGGCATGAACTTGAAAGTAACTCAAAAGAAGCTGTACAGATGTTATATAACGCATCTAAAGAATTAAACAATAAAGAATTAATGGATAAATACAATAAAATGTATCAATCTATGCAATAATTATAATTGCGAAAGTGGCGGAGTTGGTAGACGCGCTGGCCTTAGAAGCCAGTGAGAGCAATCTCGTAGGGGTTCGAGTCCCCTCTTTCGCACCAGATATTTTATATATTATTTATATTAAGGAGAAAACTTGAAAACTAGTATCAAAGAGACCAGTCAATGCGTAAGAGAACTTACCATTACTGTAGAAGCAGAAACTGCCAGGGCAGATTACAATAAGATCGTAAATCAATTCAAAAATTATGTAGCAATTCCAGGATTCCGCAAAGGTAAAGCACCAATTTCAATGATAGAAAAATCATTCGGTCCACAGATCAAAGATGAATTCTATAATCAAAAATTAGCAGATTATTATAAAGAAGCAATCGATACAGAAAAAGTTCATCCCATCAACCAGGGTGAAGCTTTAGAATTTGACTGGGAAAAAGGAAAAGAGTTTGTTGTTACTTTTAAATATGAAGTTATGCCTGATATTAAAGTTGAAAAATATAAAGGCTTAAAGATCCCGTATGAACCTGTTAAATTCAAAAAAGATATGATAGATGCAACTTTAGAAGATTACAGGAATAAAATGGCGACTGAAACATCTGTTGATATCGCTGAAAACGGCAATATAATCGAAGCTGCCTTCAAATTCCTGGATGATAAAGATGAAGTTACTAAAGAAGTGAATAGAACATTTATCTTGGGTGAAAATCAATATTCAAAATTATTTAATACAAATCTTGCCAGTGTAAAAGTTGATGATGAAGTTAAAACTAAACTATTTACAAAGACACAAAAATCTAATGATGAAGATATCAAAGAGAGTATGAAGGACAGAGAATTCCTCATTAAGATCAAATCTATCAAACGCAAAGATATTCCTGAACTTAACGATGAATTTGCCAAAGACCTGGAATATGAATCACTGAAAGATCTGAACAGCAAAGTAGAAGAAGAACTTAAAGTTAAGATCGAAGAAGATAATAAAAACAATATGAAAAGTGCTATTCTGGCTCAGCTCATTGACGAGAACAAATTCGAGCTTCCACAGTCCATTGTGAAACAAGTAGCAGAAAATATGGCAAAACCTTATGCTGAAGCATATAAAATGGATATTAGTCAAATGACTCAAATGTATATGAGTATAGCTGATTTCAATCTTAAAGGTCATTATTTAATTGAAGAGATCAAGAAGCTGGAAGCTGTAAAAATAACTGATGAGGAAAAAGAAGATACAATTAAAAAAGCTGCTGAAAATCTAAAAATGGATATAAAAAAATACAAGAAAATGTATAAGAAACAAATTGAAAGCAGCGATTTCACTTCTGAAGTAGAAGAAAACAAAGTAATCAACCTGATAAAAGAAAGTTCAAAATTTGTTGCTTTACCAAAAGAAAAAGCAAAAAAATAATTTAGGGAGTTAATATGGCCTATGTACCAATTGTAGTTGAACAGAACGGCAAAGTTGAAAGAGCCTATGATATTTATTCACGTCTCTTAAAAGACCGCATAATCTTTGTTGGATCACCCATAGATTATAATGTGGCAAACGTTGTAATTGCCCAGCTGCTGCATCTTGAAGCTGAAGATCCTGACAAAGATATCTACATGTATATAAACAGCCCCGGTGGTTCTGTATCTGCAGGTCTCGCCATTTATGATACAATGCAGTATATTCGCCCGGATGTCTCTACTATCTGCATTGGACAAGCTTCCAGTATGGGTGCTTTTCTTCTGGCTGCAGGTGTCACAGGCAAAAGATTTGCTCTTCCTAATTGCCGCATTATGATACATCAACCTATGGGAGGTGTGCAGGGACAAGCTTCTGACATTGAAATTCATACTAAGGAGATCCTGCATCTGAAAAAGAACCTGAATCAACTTTTACATAAACATACAAAACATCCGTTAAAAGAGATAGAAAAAGATACTGACCGAAATTTCTTCATGAGCCCGGAAGATGCCAAAGAATATGGTATTATTGATGAAGTAATTGCGACCAGGAAAGATTCCATTTTAACAAGAAAATCAGGAGAATAGATGGAAGAACAAAATAAATGTTCATTCTGCGGTAGAACTGAATCTGAAACAAAATATCTTATCAAGGGTATAAGTGGGAATATTTGTGAAGAATGCATAAATATGTGTTCTACCATTGTTGAATCTGAATTTCAGAAAAAAGAGATGGATAACTTCATCCTCCCCACTCCGAGAGAGATCCATGAGCTATTAAACCAGTATGTTATCGGGCAGGAAAAAGCTAAGAAGATAATTGCTGTTTCTGTTTATAATCATTATAAAAGAATATTCAAGCAAGATGACAAAAGTGAAATTGATATTGAGAAAAGCAATATCCTGATGATCGGTCCAACCGGATCCGGTAAAACGCTTATTGCTCAAACTCTGTCACGCATACTTAAAGTTCCATTTGCCATTGCCGATGCTACAACTTTAACCGAAGCAGGCTATGTAGGAGAAGATGTAGAAAATATTTTAGTACGACTCCTGCAAAATGCTAATTACGATATTGAAAAAGCGGAAAAAGGCATTATCTATATTGATGAACTTGATAAGATCGCCAGAAAATCCGAGACTCCTTCAATAACTCGTGATGTATCCGGTGAAGGAGTTCAACAGGCGCTGCTCAAGATACTGGAAGGCGCTAAAGTAAATGTACCTCCAAAAGGCGGCAGAAAGCATCCGCAGCAGGAATTTATTGAGATTGATACGAAAAATATTCTTTTCATTACCGGCGGTGCTTTTTTCGGATTAGATAAAGTGATCCAAAACAGACTTAAGAAAAAAGCAGTGGGATTTGATGCTGATGTAATCTCCAAAAAGGATATTGACCCTGATTTCTTCAGTAGAACAATTCCAAATGATCTGGTTAAATACGGTCTTATCCCAGAATTAGTGGGACGAATCCCGGTTATCTCATCTTTACATGAACTGGATGAAGAAGCATTAATCGCTATTCTTACCAAACCAAAAAATGCCATCTGTAAACAGTATACAAAATTATTCGAAATAGAAGATGTAAAACTGGACTTTGGGATTGATGCTCTTAAAGAGATAGCCCATAATGCCATAAATCAAAAAACCGGTGCTCGCGGATTACGAGCTATTATGGAAAAATTCATGCTGGATATCATGTATGATATTCCAGAGATAAGCAATATTAAGGAGTGCTTCATTTCTGCCGATGTTGTTCTAGGTAAAACTGACCCTAAATTTTCTTATAAAGATAAAAAAAAGGAACAGTCTGCCTAAAACAAACTGATAAATCTATAGCCGTTCTTAAAAAAGAACGGTTTTTTTTGTATCAATTTACAAAAATAAACAATTATCAAATATATTTTAATTGACTCATGATTTTTAACAAAGTAAATTTGCTTCTGGATTTAATACTTGATCTGCAACATATTAATTTAGACGATGATTTGAGTAAGAGTAAATTGAGATTGTGGAGAGTAATCTTGAATATAATTGAGTTTGTTCAATCTAATTTTAACAATAGAGAAATTTCTTTAGGTCTCTGGTTTATTGTTTTTTTAGTCTGGGTTTTATCACAGAAAAAAATAAGCGGTTCAATATTCAGTCTAATTAAAATAATTTTTAGCAAAGCATTGTTAAGAATAAATTTATTAATGTTATTATATTTATCAGTTATTCTTCTTTTGTTATATAGAATCAATTTCTGGAGATTTTCATTACTAAAAGACACAATTTATTGGATTTCTGGTGTTGCATTTATTATGCTAATGAATGCAAGTAAGGCATATACAGAACCTTACTTTTTTAAGAAAACACTATTAGATAATTTAAAGTTTGTATTAATATTAGAATTTGTAGTAAACTTCTATAGTTATAATCTAATTTGGGAGTTGATTTTATTACCCTTTGTAGTATTGCTTGTTGGAATGAATGTAGTATCTGAATTAGAAAAAGATCATTTAGTAGTAAAAAAAATGACAACCGCTATTTTAAGTATTATAGGAATTATTTATACTATCGGTGCTATCTATCAAGTTTTCTCCAATTTAACTGACTTCCTCTTATACGATAACTTAAGATCATTATTATTTCCTGCCATTATGATTTGTTTCTATCTACCTTTTATATATTTAATTGCTCTATTTATGCAATATGAAACCCTTTTTTCACGCATAAGCATAAGAATTTCAGAGAATAAAAAATTGTTAAGATTTGTAAAATTTCAGGTTTTCAAATGTTCTCATTTTAACCTTAAAAAGTTGACTCGTTTTGCTAAATCCGTTCCTGTCTATAATTTCTATAGCAGAGAAGATATTTTAGATTATGTTCAAAAGTTTAACAATGGCTATTATGAATCATAAAATGAAGCTACTAACACACAGCTCCACAGCCAAGCAAGGTGAGAATCAAAAAGAACGTGGCGTGCTCCAACCATTATAGGAAATTTCCATAAATTTCTTGTGAAAATAAAAGCAGTATTAAAGATGTCATTAATATAGAATATTAAAAAAAAGGGATATTTCAATGAATTTTGCATTAAAACAATCACTCAAAATCTTTATTACAAGTATTATAATTCTAATGACTGCTATTGCATTCTTTTACAAATTAAATTATGATAGTGTCCTTAATAATATATTAGAAGATTCAAAAATTTCTGTTGATGAAATATCGAATAGTATTGATCAGCATTTAGTGGAAAAAGTAAAAACAACAAAATCAATTGCTGTTACTCCAATAATTACAAAGGCTCTTACAAATAGTAATAAGCATTACAAATCATTATCAAAAAAGAAAAGAGATGAAAAAATTTCACTACAAAACAAAAAATGGAAAACATTAAAAAAACAAAATGATTCCTTTATACTTGAGTTTACAAACAACGAAGTATCAAAATATTTTAAGGATCTGCAACAAAATATTAAAGGTGAGTATGGTGAAATCTTTCTAACAAATAAATACGGAGCACTTGTTGCATCTACAGCAAAACTTACAACTTTTGCTCACGCTCATAAATACTGGTGGCAAGGTTCTTATGATAATGGAAATGGTGCTGTATTTCTGGATGATCGCGGTTATGATGACAGTGTTGGTGGATATGTTCTCGGTGTTGTAGTTCCAGTTAAGAAGGATAATGAAATAATCGGTATTCTTAAAGTAAACTTGAATATCTTAGGTTCTATTAATACGATAATTGTTAATTCTCAAATAGAAGATCACGAAAAATTAAAACTGATGCGTAGTTCTGGATTAATAATTTTTGAAGAAGACATTGATCCACTGAGCAAAAGGATTTCTACTGAGCTTCAAAAGAAAATTAAAAGAAATACTAAAGAATCTTTTATATTCGAAGAAAAAGGTAATAAATTTGTTATTGGATTATCCGAAATTAAAATTTCATCTGAACTGAGAGGATATAATTTTGGTGGAAATTTTGAATCTATTGACCATAAGAAAGGAAACACAGGTGAGTTTTGGTATGTATTAGATATGAATCCTTTTGTAAATGTTCTTGAACCAATAAATAATATGGTTAAGTACTTATGGTTATTAGGTTTGTTGCTTTCTGCTATTTTTGCAATTACTTCATTGATTATTGGTAATAAAATTGCTGGACCATTAAGGGAGTTAATAAAGAATACTGAACAGATAATAAAAGGTGATTACAATGTCAGAATTATCACTAATAGAACTGATGAAATTGGAGAGTTAGCTACTTCTTTTAATCAAATGACAAATTACCTTAAAGAATCAACAACTTCTATCGAAAATCTCAATTCAGCAAATCAGCAACTTAAAACAAGTGAACAACAACTTGAAGCAAACAACTTGAAATTAGATTCAAGTAACGAGCGATTAAAAATATTGAACAAGATTATACGACACGACCTTTCTAATGATTTTGTAGTAATTAAAAGCGCAGTAGATATTTTCAAAATAAAAGGAAATCCATCAATACTTGATGAAATAAATAAAAGAGTATTAAAGAGTTTGGAAACAATATCAGATTATAAAAAATACGAATTATTTATCGAATCTAATAGTAAACTAAAAATATATGAATTATCCAGATTGATTAATGAAGTAGTTATTGACTTTCCAAAAATAAATTTCCGAATCGAAGGAAAGTGCAAGGTATTTGCTGATGATGCGTTGCATTCTGTTTTTCAAAATCTTATAAATAATTCCATAAAACATGGTAATGCTTCTGAAATTGAAATTTTGTTATCTTCAGATAAAAACGAGTGCAAAATTTTATTTTCTGATAACGGATCAGGAATACCCAATAAAATTCAAGATAAAATTTTTAATGAGGGATATCTTTATGGTAAAACAGGACATACAGGCATAGGATTACATATTGTAAAAGAGGTTATAGAACGTTTTGGAGGTTCAATTAATGTTAAGGATAATCAGCCTACGGGTGCAATTTTTATCATAAATTTAAGAAAAGCATTTTAAATAAAAAAAAGAATAATATTATTTTGTATTTAATTGAAATTTTAAAAAAATTCATATAACATAGCACTCCACTGCGGTAATGTGGCAGTGCCAATCCATTGGTAGTAATATGCTGGAACACAAAATATTAGAACTTTAAAATAAGGAGAGAATAAAATGAAAACAAAACTTACAATTATTGCAATTCTATTAACAATTGCATGTGTGCACGCTCAAACTGAAAACTTTAAACATTTTGAGATAGATGCATCAATTAACTTTTGGTCACCATCGTCCACTCACATGAAAGCTACCAATAGTGCAACGCAAGTTCTTATCGGTGACGATTATACAAGTTATGGAGGAATAAGTGGATATGGAACTTCGATAGCTCCTGCACTTAATTTAACATATTATTTTAAAAGTAATTTAGGTATTTCCTTAGGTTTTTATCCATTAATTATGGATAATGAATTATATATAAAGAATACTGATACAACTTATTCCAATTATGAAAATGAAGCATCAATAGTGAATTTTACATTAGGAATATCAGGTAGAATGCAGTCTTCATCTGCTTATAATTTATTTTATGGATGTGGGTTAAACTTTGTTCCAAATTATGATCTAATGATGACATCATCATCAGAAAGTACAAACCCTTCTGATTTAGAGGCAAATGATTTAGCACTTGGGTTTTATTTTGAAACAGGAATTAAAATTAAACTCTATAAATTTATTGCTTTAAAAACAGGCACTGAATATAGTTTTATTCCATCTGAATTAAAATATACGAATAGTGAAAGTGTGAAAATTAACGAAAAAACAAATTTGGGCGGTTTGGGTTTACATACAGGTTTATCATTTAATTTTTAAAAAAAAGAAATTAAATGAATTATAAATTGTAAATTGTGAATTATGAATTGGAATAATTCTGATTCCGTCTCAAACGTGGAACATTAAGTATGTAAATTTAGGTTAAAAGTGTATTGAATATGTAACAAGTTTTGGATAAAGTATAGAGAAAATTATTAAAGGTATAAAGTAATTAATAACATATATAAAAATCCTTGACGGGATTAATGGCTAAAACAACTTTTCTAAAAATTAATTTTGATGGAGTTATACATGAATTTAAAGCCTCAACCAGTTATAAATAAACGATATAATCTAATTATTGGTTTGCTTATCCTCGCCTTCACACTTCTGATATATTATCTCACAATGGCACGTACACTCTCTTTCTGGGATGCTGGAGAATATATAACATGCAGTAGTATATTAGGTGTTCCCCACCCTCCTGGTAATCCATTTTATATTCTACTGGGAAGATTCTTCTCCATTTTTGGAGCTAATATTCCTCACGCTGTTGTAATTAATTTTCTATCCGGCATATTTTCTGCTTTTGCAGTTATGTTCACTTACTTTTTTACAGTCAAGTTCATTACCATGTGGATCAAGCCGAAAGATGCTTATTTTGCCTATCTTGGTGGAGCAATAGCAGCGATATATACAGCGTTCTCTTTTACTTTCTGGAATAATGCAATAGAAGCAGAGGTCTATTCCGGTCTGGCCTTCGTACTTAACCTTATCGTCTGGCTCACAATGATCTGGGTGGAGCGATCAAAAGATCTATCCCATCAGAATATATTACTGTTAATAGTTTATATCTTCTTCTTAGGGTTCGGTATACATCAAACTTCACTGCAGATCGCACCTGCAGTATTATTCATTGCTGTTTATCCCATGTTGAAAGATTCGATTAAAGCTGCATCTTTCTGGAAACGTACAATTGTTTACTTCTTTGGTTTAATTGTTATCTATTTGATCTTTGTCTACATCGGAAAAATTGTTCATGTACCGGACCTACCCAAATTTATGTTCATGGCAGGAACTCTGGGTATTCTTATCTATCACTTAAGAGAAAAAGTATCAAAGAAGACCTGGCTATTCGCGATTATCTTTATCGGTATTGCGCTTTCAACTCACCTGTTCCTTTATATCAGGGCATCTCACAGGCCATTCATTAATGAAGGCTACCCGCATACTATCAAATTATTTACTGATTATATTTTAAGAAGACAATATGGTGTAACCAGTATGTTCGTACGCCGTGCTTCTTTCTTCTTCCAAATGAAGGAGCAATTCCTGAAATACTTCAGCTGGCAATTCTTTAATGCTGAGATAATTTCCAGCTGGCTGCACACTCCACAAACCTTTATCAAGCTCCTTTCAAACTTAATAGTCACTTTCCTTGGTTTTGGCGGTGCTTATTATCATTTTAAAAAGAATAAACATTCATTCGCTTACTTTTTCTCTTTTATGCTCATGACATCTATCGCTATGGTATTTGTTATCAATCTATCTGATTCAGAAGTAAGAGAAAGAGATTATTTCTTCACAACTGCTTATAATTACTGGACCGTATGGATGGCTATCGGATCAATCGCCTTGATCGATCTTGCTAGGAGAAAAAATAAGATACTAAAAGTGTTATTACTTATCATTGTCTTAGCACTTCCCATTATCAACCTTGCTTCACAGTATTTTATACATGACCGTTCACGGGAATATGTTGCCTTAGATTATGGACAGAACATCTTAAACAGCGTTGAGGAAAATGCAATTATATTTACTAACGGAGATAATGATACTTTCCCTGTCTGGTATGCTCAAGCTGTTTTTGATCCAGCAGCAAAAGAATATATTCCACCTACCAGTAAAACAGTTAAAGATATAAATGGTAAATTATATGAACAAACTATAGCTCCTACAAAGAAAACAAAAAAACTGATTGCTGAAGCTATGAAATTCAAGAATGAGCAATGCAAAGGGATCAGGAAAGATATAACAATTGCGAATTTAAGTTTGCTTAATACTCCCTGGTACATAAAACAATTAAGAGATCATGAAGGTGTTGAATTCAATATTCCGGAATGGCATATAGACCTTTGCCAGGATGATCCCCAATCAGCACTTTATCCTAGAAAAGTATATAAAGATACTCATTTAAGAATTTCAGGAACTAACCCATCTGATGAATTCATAGTTACAATAAATAAAGATGAAATTCTATATGTTAAAGATCTGGCAGTAATACAGATCATTAAAGATAATTACGGTAAACGTCCAATTTATTTTGCAGTAACAACACCAGACCCAATTGGTTTTAATGATAACTTAAGCAATGAAGGGATGGTAAGCAAACTAGTCCCAACTAAAAGTAAAGATCAATTTGATATGGAAAGACTGATCACAAATATTGATTCTGTCTATTCCTACCGTGGTATCATGGATGATACGATCTACAAAGATGCTAATATGAAAAGGCTTCTAAATAACTATGGTGCTGCCTTTATGAGAACTTCGCGCTATGCACATAAAAAAAATGATTATGATAACGCTATTAAATATATGGAAAAAGCAATAGATTTTATTGAACAGAAAAGTAGATTCTATAAGGGTCTCTCGCAGATATATGCAGAAGCTTCATTTTATTATTTTAATACAGAAGAGGTTGTGAAGGGTTTTGAATATTTAGAAAGAGCTGTTTATTACGATAGAGACGATAAGAATACGATTCAACTGATCTATCAGTCAGCTATTTATACCAATAAACCTGAAAATGGAATTCAATTATTGAATAAGATCAGAGATTATCAGGATTCAACCGAAATTGATTTCTATATTTTAAAATTAAAGGAACTGCAATAATTTAATGTTTTGGATATATAAATGAAAACCGAGATTTACATCAAGGGAGCACGCGAGCATAATCTCAAGAATATTGATATACGAATACCTAGAAATAAATTAGTAATCATTACAGGTGTCTCCGGCTCTGGGAAATCATCCCTGGCATTTGATACACTTTATGCGGAAGGACAACGCAGGTATGTAGAATCTCTCTCTGCTTATGCACGTCAGTTCCTGGGTCAGATGGAAAAACCAAAAGTTGATTACATAGAAGGATTATCTCCTGCAATCTCCATTGAACAAAAAGCAACCAGTAAAAATCCCCGCTCTACTGTTGGTACAGTTACAGAAATTTATGATTATTTACGAATCCTTTATGCTCGAATCGGCAAACAATATTGCTATATTTGTGGTGAGCCGGTAGGATCACAAACGGTTGATCAGCTGGTAGATCATATTTTAGAGAATCCTGATAAAACACGATTACAAATTCTGGCTCCTATAGTTCAAAATAGAAAAGGTGAGCATAAGGATGAACTTGATGAAGCACGTAATGAAGGTTTTGTTCGTGTAAAGATCAATGGATTAATGCGGCAATTGAGTGAAGAGATCATACTGGATAAAAAGAGTAAACATAATATCGATATTGTGGTAGACCGTCTTGTGCTTAAACCGAAGATCCGCTCAAGATTGATCGATTCAGTTGAAACTGCTTTAAAATTGACAAATGGTTTTATCAAGGTTGAATATGTAGATGAAATGCGCATCGAGAATCTTTCAGAAGCAAATTCATGTTCTAAATGTAGTATTGGTTATCCAGAACTTTCACCACAGCATTTCTCTTTTAACAGTCCTATTGGAATGTGCAGATCATGTAATGGACTTGGCACTAAAATGGAATTTGATCCTGATCTCATTGTTCCCGATAGATCACTCTCCATTATGGCAGGTGCGGTTGAATATTGGGGAGAACTCAATAAGAAAAAGGATAGTTGGCAGTTAAAAAAATTAAGAGCAATTTCCAAAGAATACGGATTCTCATTGAATGATCCGTGGGAAAAATTATCTCTAACAGCAAAAGACTTGCTTTTATTTGGTTCTCGTGGACAGAAAATTAAATTTGAGTGGAGTTCAAAGAACGGTTCCGGTGAATTCATGTCATCATTTGAAGGTATTATACCATCTCTTACACGCAGGATGAATGAGACAAAATCTGAATACATGAGAAAATACTATATGAAATATATCGGCAATAAAGAATGTCTGGATTGTCATGGGAAAAAACTTAGAAAAGAGAGCTTAGCCGTAAAAGTTGCTGATAAAGCAATTAACGAAATTACTTCAATGTCAATTTTACATACAATTGAGTTTTTTGATAATCTGGAATTAACCGGAAACGATAAATTGATCGCTGAAGAAGTGTTAAAAGAAATTAAAAATCGTCTTACGTTCCTGGTAAATGTAGGACTGCATTATCTCACTTTAGATAGGAAAGCACCGACGCTATCCGGTGGAGAATCACAAAGGATCAGATTGGCAAGCCAGATAGGTAGCAGCCTTGTGGGAGTTATGTATATTCTTGATGAACCAACCATAGGTCTGCATCAGCGCGATAACAATCGCCTCATCAAGATGCTAATTCATTTACGGGATATCGGGAATACTGTGATCGTAGTGGAACATGATGAGCAAATGATAAGAACAGCAGATCAAATAATTGATATTGGACCTAAAGCTGGAATTTATGGCGGCAAGATCATTTTCCAGGGAAATATTGAACAGCTATTAAAATCAAAGAAATCAATGACCGGACAATATCTTTCCGGAAAATTAAGTATAGCCAAACCCGAAGAAAGATTAAAATTAGATAAACGGAAATTGAAAATATTCGGTGCTTACCAAAATAACTTAAAAAAAATCGATGTTGAAATCCCTGTTGGCTCTTTCACCTGCGTAACCGGAGTTTCAGGATCAGGTAAAAGTTCTCTTATCAATCAGATATTATATCCTGCTATGGCAAAAGAACTTAATAATTCTACCCGCAAATTAGGCCATTTTGATCATATTGAAGGTTATGATTATTTTGATAAAATCGTGAATATAAACCAACAACCAATTGGTAGAACACCACGCTCAAATCCCGCAACTTATACAAAATTATTTGATCCGATCAGAAATATATTTTCTCAGACTCCAGCAGCAAAATTACGAGGTTATAAACCTGGAAGATTTTCATTTAACGTAAAAGGCGGCAGATGTGAAGCATGCGGTGGTAATGGTGTAAAACAGATCGAGATGCATTTCCTGCCGGATATTTTTGTGAAATGTGAAGTTTGTAATGGAACGCGGTATAATAAAGAAACCCTGGCTGTGAAATATAAGGGATATAACATTGCTGAAGTTCTGGAAATGGATGTTCAGGAAGCATTAAAAATTTTTGATAAAATACCTAAAATATATAAGATCTTACAAACACTCAAAGAGGTCGGACTTGAATATATAAAATTAGGTCAGGCATCTACAACTCTTTCCGGTGGAGAAGCGCAAAGAATAAAGCTTTCAAGAGAACTCAGCAAAACAAGTACTGGTAAAACCCTTTATATTTTAGATGAGCCGACAACCGGATTACATTTCGATGATATAAAAAAATTATTAAAAGTTCTTCACAAATTAGTTTTAATGGGAAATACTGTTGTTGTAATTGAACATAATCTCGATGTAATAAAATGTGCTGATCATATTATTGACCTTGGGCCGGAAGGTGGAGATGAAGGTGGAAAAATTGTTGCGACTGGTACCCCAGAGGAGATCGTTCAGCATAAAAAGTCCTACACAGGACAATACCTTAAGGGAATTCTATAATTATAATTTTCTTAAACAAACATCATGATCCAGTAAAGAAATGAAGGAGTAAGTATGAACTTGAAAGAACAAATTATTGAAACTTATAATAAATCACAATTTAGCGAGGAAGACAAAAGGTTATTTCTTAAATTCAGAGATTATCTGAACAGCGGTGAAATTCGTGCTGCTGAAAAAATTAAAGGGAAATGGATAACTAATGCCTGGGTTAAAAAGGGAATTCTATTAGGTTTTAAAATGGGTAAAATAGTTACTTCAGGTTATTACTGCGATAAAGATACATACCCTATACAAGATATAACAAAGCGAAAAAATATTAGATTAGTTCCAGGAGGTTCTTCCATTCGGGAAGGTGCTCATATTGGCGATAATGTGATAATGATGCCGCCAATGTATATAAATGTTGGAGCATTTGTAGATGAAGGCTCTATGATCGATTCGCATGCACTTGTGGGTACTTGCGCTCAAGTAGGTAGGAATGTTCATCTTAGCGCTGCATCACAACTTGGCGGTGTATTAGAACCAATAAGTGCAAATCCTGTTATCATCGAAGATAACGTATTTATCGGCGGTAATTGCGGCATCTACGAAGGAGTAATAGTAGAAGAGAACACTATTATTGCAGCCGGAGTTATAATTACAAATAGTACACCTGTATTCGATGTTGTTCATAACCAGTTCCTCAAAAAAGACGAAGAGGGCACATTACGTATTCCACGGGGAGCTGTGGTAGTTCCGGGTACAAGAAAAATTAAGAATAATGATGATTTTTCAATTTACTGCCCGATCATAATAAAATATAGAGATGAAAAAAGTGACAGATCCGTTGTACTGGAAGATGCTCTGCGATGAAACAAATAAAATATTCAGACAGGATCAGCAATATCGAGATTTCAACCTTAAGGCAACTATTTGATAAAGCGCCAAAGGAGGCTATTAATCTTGGTTTAGGCGAGATTCAATTTCAAACACCTGATATAATAACTGACTTTGCCATAGATATTATTAAACATAAAAACATACTCTATACACCAAATGCCGGGTTAATTGAATTACAAATAGCTATCGCAAATTATTATGAAATTCCATTAAATGGGAATGTATGTGTAACTTCCGGTGCAGAAGAAGCAATTTTTGCCTCATTATTCAGTTATATAAATAAGGGTGATGAAGTATTGATCGCTAATCCAACCTACCTTGCCTATAAAACGATCATTGAAATGCTGGATGGGATAACTGTAGAATTCAATCTTAATCCGAATTCTGATTTTGCACTGGATTATATTGATTTTGAAAATAAAATCAGTTCTAAAACAAAAATACTTCTGCTTAATAATCCATCCAATCCTACCGGAAGATGTTTTTCTGAGAAAGAAGTAGATTTCATGATCTCCAAATGTGAAGAGCATAATGTTCTTATTATAGTCGATGAAATTTATCGTGAACTGTATATCAGGAGCAGACCAAGCTCATTATTAAATTATCAGGGGAAAATAATTGTAATTTCAGGAATTTCCAAATCTCATAGTATGAGTGGTTGGAGAATAGGCTGGGCAATGTCGAATGATCCTTATTTAATAAAACCGATAATTACTTCACATCAATATATTTGTACGTGTGCTCCCTTTATATCTCAGAAAGCGGCAATAATAGCACTTTCAGAAAAAGGAATGGAAGCACAAAACAGGATAAGAGAGGAACTTACTAAAAATAGGGAATATGTGATTCAACAACTTAAACCTCTTCAAACTGAGATCCACATCTTAGAAAACACATCTTCCCCATACCTTTTTATCAAGGTTAATGTTGAAGTAATGAATTTGGTAAACACATTGGTAAAGAATGGATTGATAATAATTCCGGGACTTAGTTTCGGCTCAAATGGTAAACACTGGATCAGGCTTAATTATGGTATTAATAAAAAAAAGCTTGCCAAAGGATTACACATTTTTAAAAAATATATAAAGTTATTAAATAGATGATGTTAGCCATTGAAATCAGGGAACAGGGGAATTTATGAAATATGTTATAGCAGTAGTATTATTTTGTATTTTGATCACTCCCCTCTTATCAACTTCCATAATTGATAGCTTAGAAACAAAATTGAAAGTTGTTGTAGCCGAAGAAAAGATAAAAGTACTTAATTCACTATCGAAAGAATATCCGTTTGTTTCTCCTGAGCAATCTATTATATATGCAAAAGAAGCTGTAGCTCTTTCAATAAAATTCAAAGACAGCATCCACGAACATGACGCTTACAATAATATTGCTAATTCATATGCTCTCTTAAAAGATTATCCAAGTTCCATTTCATTTTTAGAAAAGGCATTAGAAAAAAGTGAACAAATAGGTGATGTAAACTTAATACTTAATGATATTTATAGAACAGCTGATGTTTATAGCAGTAGTAAAAATCACACCAAGTCAATAGAATATTATAATAAAGCACTCAAAATAAATGAGATAATGAATAATCGCAGTGAAGTAGCTTTGGCCTTGAATAGAATTGGACTTGAATATAAAAAAGCTGGTCGATATAAAAAGGCTTCAGATTATTTCATTCGAGCATTAAAATTTGAAAAGAAGAATGTACACCTATTAATGCGCGATGAATATATTCAGATATCTGATTTTTACGCTTCAAGAGGAGATGATGAAAAAGCTCTTGAGTATTATAAGCTTTTTTCTACAATGAAAGATTCTATCGCATATGAAGAAGGTTCTCAAAAAATAATTGATATGCAAATTCGTTATGAAGATGAGAAAAGAAAAAGAAAAATAGAGCTTTTACAAAAAGAAAAAGAGATCGGTGATCTTGAATTGCTGCAATTAGTAATGCAGCAGGAACAAAAGCAAAAAGAATATGAAGCAAAGCAAAGAGTGCAGCAAATCGAGACTTTAAATAGAGAAAAAATACTAAAAGAAACTCAGCTTAAAATCACAAGTTATCAAAGAGATAATATTCAAAAGGAGATCGATTCTTATCAAAAGGATAAAGAAATTAGAGATCTGGAACTCAGTAAACAGGAACTACAAATAAATTCACAGACATTCACTCAAAAAGTCCTGTTATTTATTATCGTCTTAATTTTAATCTTTGCAGTTGTGAGTATTTACATGTTCATTTCCAGTAATAAATCAAAGAAAAATTTAGATATCGCCTATGCTCAACTTGAGCAAATAGCTAAGACTGATCCTCTAACAGATCTTTCAAACCGTAGAGATATGATCGAGAAATTAGAACATGAACAAAAACGTTTTGGCAGAAATGGTAAATCATTTGTTTTACTAATGTCTGACATTGATGACTTTAAGAAAATCAATGATGATAATGGTCATGATTGTGGTGACTTTATTCTGGAATCTCTGGCAAAACAGATGAAATCCACAACTCGTAAACAAGACCTTACCGGACGCTGGGGCGGAGAAGAATTTCTTATGCTGCTTCCCGAAACAGATATTGAGGGTGGATTTAGACTTGCAGATAAGATCCGTGAGGACATTGAATCTACCTCTTATGTATTTAATGATATCACCTTGAAATTAACCATGACATTTGGAGTAAGTGTTTACGATAGACCAATGAATATAGATCAATGTATAAAGATGGCTGATGAGGCATTATACACTGGCAAGAAACAAGGCAAGAATTGTGTGATAATGACTAAAATCAAAGATAAACCTGACATCATTAGATTTGATAGAACTACAGGAACTTTATAATTGATAATAAAAAAAATCAATTTACATAAAATTCTTTTTATTATTCTTTTTATTATTTCATTTACCCTTCTCTTTTCTTTAGATGATTCTAAGCAGTATAATAATAATATCAATAAAAATGTTAAGGAAGCAGAAATGCTTTATGAGATTGCTGCTCTATCTGACACCTTACTTCTTTCAGAAAAAATTGATTATTGCCTCAAAGCAGAGGAAATAGCTAAAATCAATAAAAATGATGAACTATTATTAAAAATTCTATTATTAGAATCCGAGCTTTATCAAATCAGTTCCGATATTGATAATTTTGCCTGGACAATACAAAAATATATTTCACTTGAAAAAAAAATGATGAATGCCACATTATTAAAAGACAAAAAGCAGATATCTAACCAAATAATTATTAGAAATGGATTTATGATAGGTTTTATTTTAATTCTCAATATCGCTTTGATAGCTTTTATCCGATATAGAGTTAAAAACCGGGAACGTAATAAACTCGAGAAAGCAAACATTCAATTAGAAGAGATTTCGCGAAAAGATCCTCTTACATCTCTTTCCAATCGACGTGATATTATTGAAAAGATAAATTATGAGATAATCAGATTTGAAAGAAATAAAAGACATTTCAGTCTTGTTATGGGTGATATAGATGATTTCAAATCAATAAACGATAATTTTGGTCATGATTGTGGTGATTATGTTTTAAAAGAACTCTCAAAAGTCATTATTTCAATTTTAAGAAAACAGGATATTGTGAGTAGATGGGGCGGTGAAGAATTTTTACTCTTACTCCCTGAAACTAATTCGAGCGGTGCAAAAATCGCTGCTGAAAAAGTTAGAAAAATAATTGAGGATAAAGTGTTTAACTACAATAGCAAAAGCATGCCCATCACAATTACGTTCGGTGTTAGTGAATATTCCATCACCAAAGATATCGATTCCTGCATCAAAGAAGCTGATACTGCTCTTTACCGAGGAAAAAAAAGAGGTAAGAACAGAGTTGAAATATTCGATGGGAAAACCATTAAAATAGGCTAACAAAAAAAGGCTGCTGAGTTAGCAGCCTTTTTTCTTAATTTGTAATTTATTCTTTAATAACAAATTTATTAAAAATTTCCTTTGAAATCTTGATCTTATCATTGTATCTTATTTCTGGAGCAGGATAATAATCATGTTCATTGGCAGCCATGCATGATACGATCATATCATTATCAAAAGAAAAATTCATTTCCATTAATAAAAGGTTATATTCTGTAAGGGTTGAGCTAACCCAATTTGCTGGAACCGTAAATGAACGATCTGAAGCATTCAGGTCTGCATATTGTGCTTCATATATTACACCATCATTAGCTGATGCGTAGATATCCTGATATTCTGCATTAGAAGTAAGATTCCATGTAATGTTAGTCGATTCAGTAATGATCCATTCATCTGGCCACATAACAGCAGGTGTATATGGAATATTAATATTGAAAGAATAATCAATACCATTAAGGATTATATCTAATTGATATGATGCACCTTCCGACATAGTACAATATCCAGTCCACATTGATAAGAAATTTGTCATAGTAACCGCACTATCGTTTACAGTAAGTTCCAGTGTTTGAATAATTAGATTATTTGCCATTGGAGTAATGTTTATAATGTAATTATCTTCTCCCACACTACCAGAGACCACAACATAATAATTGTAATCATTGGGATTTATTGAGGGATCTGTAGTGCCGCCTTCATCATCATCTTTACCGCAACCAGCAATAAATCCAAGTAAACTTAAAGATAAAATTAAAAATAATATTGAAATCTTTTTCATTTTTTTCCTCCTCGTTATTCGAATGCGGAAATAATTTGTTCTGATCAAATTATTTGTCAATTTAAATATCAGTTAAGTCTATTCGAAATAGTAGATTGCTTTTATCGGATCTATCTTTGATGCTTTGTAGGCAGGATAAATTCCTGAAGCCAGACCGATAAATAAGGAAAAAGCAATTCCAAGCATAATACCTTCGATCGGGATAGGAAAATGAAATTTTAAGAGCACTGTAATTACTTTAACTAATAAACTGGAAAAGAATATTCCGATGAAAGCTCCGAAGAGAGAAAGGGTGATTGCTTCTAAGATGAAAAGCAGAAAAATATCACGGTTTGTTGCACCAATACTCTTTCTGATCCCTATCTCTTTCATCCGCTCATTTATTGAGATTAATAGTGTGCTGAACAAGCCAATTCCACCAACGATCAGTGAAATAGATGCAATTGCGGATAGAGTTATATTCCACTTCTTCATCATGTCGTTTATCTCTTTCGTGATATTCATCATCATTGCGCCAATATTGTTAAATGAAAAATCATGATTCATTTTATGATTTACAAGTAAATTTTGCCGAACAGCATTTTTCATATCTGTAAAATCTTTTTCAGTGTCTGCTTGCAGGTAAAGATAATCTATCGCTTTATTTGATCTTAAAAGCCTTGAACCTGTTAAAAGAGGTATGTAAACTGACTCAAGATCACGACGTCTTTCCCACGAATTAAAATTCATTCCTTTTGAGTTTAACTTATCCTGATCCAATACTCCAATAATCCTGAATTGATTATTCCCAATATTGATTTTCTTTCCTAATGGATTCTTATCCCCTAAGTATTTATTGGCAAAATGATAACCAACAATACAAACCTTAAGTGAATTCAAACTCTCAAAAGAGTTGAAATACCTGCCGGATTTTATGATATATGTTTTACTTTCAAAAAATTCATTATTTGTCGCTTTTAGATTCACATTTTCTTCTTTTTCATTAAAATGATATTTTTGCCAATTCGCTATATAACCATAAATATATTTCGATTTAACATTTTTTCTGATAAGAATATAATCTTCAAAGGTTAATGGTTTTGCTTCTCTTTGAATGTTTCTAAAACGGTGTCTTCTGCGACTTGAAATATTCTCCTCCCCGCTGGAAGGATAAATAATAAGAGAGTTATTCCAACCCATTTCTTTCATTCTGTCGTTTATCAGTGTTTTCATTCCATATATTGTGGAAAACATAGTAACAACGGCGAAAACGCCAATAATAATTCCAAGCAAAGTAAGAAATGATCTTAATTTATGAGTAAATATATTCTGAACACTACTACTCAAACTTTCTGAAAAATGCATGTTAACTCACTTAATAAACTATTGCCTTACATTTCGGACATTCTTTGAACGCACCCTTATCCCTGCTTTTTTTCTCTTCCATATAATAATTTCCGCATTCAGGGCAGATAATATCTACGGGTTTATTATTGGTTAAAAATTTACATTTCGGGTAATTTGAACATGAATAGAAATATCTTCCTTTGCTATTCTTCTTCTCAGTTATGAATCCATCTTCACATTCAGGACATTTTATCCCTATAGTAAAGGGCTCTGTATGTTTACACTTAGGAAAGTTTGAACAAGCGATAAATTTACCAAATTTACCTTCTTTCAACAATAGGTCAGCACCACACTTGGGACACTTTCTATCAAGGGTTTCAGGTTTCAGGATCTCAATTTTACCATCTTCACTTCTAGTAAAATTCTTAATATTTTTACATTCAGGGAAGTTTGAACAGGCTAAAAACTGGCCATTCTTTCCCCATTTTAAGATCATTGGACTTCCACACTTTTCACATTTTATGTCCGTTGTTTCAGTTAGATCAGCTTTTGCTTTTTTAAAATCAAGTTCAGAAATCAGACCGTTTAGCGATTCATAATATTGTTTGAGAAGTTTATTCCATTCCACTTTACCAAATACTACCTGGTCTAAACTATCTTCCATAGAAGCAGTAAACTTAACATTAAAAAATTCATTGAAATTTGAAACCAGGAGCTTATTAACTGTTGAACCTAGTTCAGTTGGATGGAATCTTTTAGCTTTTATGAACACATATTTTCTAAGTCTTATGGTATTTGTTATTGCAGCATATGTAGATGGTCGTCCAATCCCTTTTGATTCTAATTCTTTTATCAGAAGAGCTTCAGTATATCTTGCGGGTGGTTTTGTGAAATTCTGTTTTGAGGAAGTCTCTTTTGTGGTTAAAACATCCCCGCTCAAATAACCATTATCAATGTTTTCACCTAAAATAACTTTTGTATGCGGAAAAACTTCTAAGAAACCTCTATTTTCAATCGAACTTCCTGAGGCACTAAAGATCGCTTCACCTATTTTAATTGTAATTTCTTTATTACTCATTTTAACTGGCAGCATCTGTGTTGCTATAAATTTCTGCCAGATAAGAGTATATAAATTCATTTGATCTTTTGAGAGATATGAGTGCAAACTTTCCGGAGTATGAAAAGAATTTGTAGGTCTTACAGCTTCATGAGCATCTTGAGCTGAATTCTTGTTTTTATAATATCTTGCTTTAGGATTTAGTTTATTTTCACCAAATCGTTCAGTAATCATTTTCCTGGAGGAATTTACCGCTTCCGTAGAAACTCGCAGCGAATCTGTACGCATATAAGTGATCAGTCCAACAGCTCCTTTAGCCAGTTCTACACCTTCATAAAGCTGTTGTGCGATCATCATTGTTTTTTTAGCTGAGAAATTTAATACTCTTGCAGAATCCTGCTGTAAGGTGCTTGTTATATATGGAGGTCCCGGATTAATTGATCTTACAGATTGCTTGATCGAATCAATTTTATATTCATCTTTTTTAATTGCGTCCAGTAGAACTTGTGCATCTTTTTGAGTTTTGAATTCAGGTTTCTTCCCCTTCCATTTTTTCAAAGCTGCTTTAAATTCTGGAAGTTTATCCTTATACAATAAAGCAGATACGTTCCATGATTCTACCGGTACGAATTTATTTATCTCTTCTTCACGTTCACATATCATTCTAAGAGCAACAGATTGAACTCTTCCAGCACTGAGATTCTTTGTTACTATCTTCCACAAGATCGGACTTATATTATAACCTACAATCCTATCCAGAATCCTTCTTGCCTGCTGTGAATCAACCTTTTTCTGATCAATTTCACCTGGATTATCCATAGCTTTTATAATTGCATCTTTTGTGATCTCATTAAAGAGAATTCGATGTACCGGTTTACCTTTAATTTCTTTTTTAAGAACCTGCGTAAGATGCCAGGCTATTGCTTCCCCTTCCCGGTCATGGTCTGATGCAAGATATATACTATCGGCTTTCTGTGCAGCTTCCTTTAATTCTTTTATGATCTTTTTTTTGGCAGGATCTACAACATATTGAGCCTTGAAGTTATCTTTGGGATCAACCCCAAAACTTCTCTTTGGAAGATCACGTATGTGCCCATTAGAAGCCTTTATAGTATATTTATCCTGCAAAAACTTACTGATTGTTTTTGCTTTAGCTGGTGACTCGACAATAATTAGATTTTTTCCCATATTAATTTATCTCTTCTTTAAAAATTTATTTCACTCTCATGGATGATGAATAAGTCTAGTAAATCTCTTACAGAGACATCTTCAATTCCTGAGAAAATGATGTAGTTAACAATGTTATCGATCATTTCTTTATTAATTATTTTTTTTAAATATCCATTTAACTGAATGGAAAGAACTATTATTTTTTCGAATGTATCTTTATCTATTGAGCCCAGTTTAAGCAGATGGATAAGATACCCGAAACCATCTGGGGAAATTATTCTCCGCTCATCTTCTGCTAATATTCTATTATAATTTTTTGACTCTTGACGAACGATTATTGAATCCATTAATTTATCCAGCTCCTTCTCAGATAGTCCCAGCTTCTTGAGCTCTTTTCGAACTGGCCTTTCTGCGAATATCGTTTTTAAAAATTCCTTTGAACCTATTTCAGACATTTTCTTTCCTGCATATTATTTCTATGATATTTTACCACAACATTTTTTATATTTTTTCCCGCTTCCGCATGGACACGGATCATTTCTACCGATCTTTTCTCCAACTGAACGAGGTTGAAGTTTCTGTTTTTCTGGTGCATTTGTGGCTACATTTGGTTCTTTTGGTTTCGAAGTATCAAATGCAGAACTTGATTCATGGCGCTGTTTAGCCATCTCCAGAAAATCTTGTATCTTTTCTGGAGCAATTATATAAGTTGTAAAGACTTTTTTTGCAACACTCACATTTATGTTGGAAACTAAAGTCTGGAATAAACCAAAAGATTCCTTCTTATATTCTATTAACGGATCCTTTTGTCCATATGCTCTCAAGCCAATACCATCTTTTAAAAGATCCATTTCATGTAAATGGTCTCTCCACAATTCATCAACAACACTGAGAAGAACACGTCTTTCTATTTCACGTAATTGTTCAGAAGAAAGATCATCTTCCCTTTTCTGATAAGCTTTTAGAACATATTCATACAGATTCTCAAGTAATGTTTCATAGTTCATTCTTGGGGTTTTAATATCATTTTCGTTTAAAACTACATTTAAATTTGTACGTATCCAGTTTAAAATTTCTGTTATATTCCAATTTTCTGCATAATTCTCATCATCAATGATGCTATCAACCATATCAGCAATTGTATCTTTGATCATTTCAATAATCTCAAATTTTAAATCATAACCTTTAAGAACATTTCGACGATAGTTATAGATCACATTACGCTGCTGATTCATGACTTCATCATATTTTATTAATTGTTTCCTACTTTCAAAGTTATAGGATTCCACTCTCTTTTGAGCTTTTCCAACTGCTGATGTCATCCAAGGGTGAACAATAGCTTCTCCTTTTTTCAAACCCATTTTAACCATCATTGGACCAATTTTTTCTGAGCCGAATAGACGCATAAGATTATCTTCTAAAGATAAATAAAATCTTGATGTTCCCGGATCTCCCTGCCTACCACTACGCCCGCGAAGCTGCCTGTCGATCCTGCGACTTTCATGACGCTCTGTTCCGATAACGTGCAAACCATCGTCAGGTAGACCGTAAGGATGTTCCTCCGAAACTTTATCTGTTATTCCAATATATTTATTCTTTTCTTGAGTAACAACCGACTCACCAAGTTTAATATCAGTTCCTCTACCAGCCATATTTGTCGCAATAGTTACTGCTCCGGGGTTACCAGCAGATTTAATGATCTCCGCTTCCTGCTCGTGATATTTTGCATTTAGTACATTGTGTTTTATGTTCCTTCTTCTAAGAAGACGGGCAAGAGTCTCTGAAACCTCTACAGATACAGTTCCAACCAGGACCGGTTTTTTCATTTCATACCAATATTCGATCTCATCCTGTATAGCTTGATATTTTTCATTTTTTGTGAGATAGATCACATCATTATGATCTATACGAGAAATAGGACGATTTGTAGGGATAACACTTACAGGTAAATTATAGATCTCTGCGAATTCAGCTTCTTCAGTTATAGCCGTTCCTGTCATTCCGGCAAGCTTGTCATACATACGGAAATAATTTTGGAGAGTAATGGTCGCAAAAGTTTGAGTTGCTTCCTCAATCTTTACCTTCTCTTTTGCTTCAAGTGCTTGATGAAGACCATCACTGAATCTTCTGCCCTGCATCATCCTTCCGGTAAATTGATCAACGATCATAACTTTATTATCTACAACTACATAATCAACTTCTTTTTCAAATAATACATAAGCTTTAAGCAGCTGTTTAATATTATGCAGCTTTTCACTTTTATCCATGAATTTATATGTTTCTTCTTCTTTTTTACTTGTTTTTTGATTGGATGATAAATTCTCTTCTGAATCTATCTCATTAAGAATTTCATCAAGGTTGTTCATTACAAATAGATCCGGTTCTTTTTTTGCAATTAAGCTATTTCCCTTCTCACTCAATTCCACACTATTTTGCCTTTCTTCAACAACATAAAAAAGTTCTTCATCCAGTTCATGCAGTTTTTTATCACGAAGATAATAACCTTCAAAATCTGTAACCATTTTTTTTAGTTCACCTTCTTTCATCATTTTAATAAAAGATCGGTTTTTAGGAGCTGCTCTACTAATTAACAGAAGTAGTTTACCAACAATATCAGCATCATACTCCTCTTTTTTCAATTCACTCTTGATCTCTGAAATATAACGATTTACTAATAAGTCTTGTGCATTAAATAATTGTAAAATAACAGGTCGTAATTCTTTAAAAAAGTTTTTGCTTTCTTGAACCGGACCACTAATTATAAGCGGGGTCCTGGCTTCATCAATTAGTACACTGTCAACCTCATCAACAATTGAATATTGCAATTTACGCTGTACAAGACGTTTATCTGAAATTGCCATATTATCCCGCAGATAATCAAAGCCGAATTCACTATTTGTGCCATAGGTAATATCGCAACTATAAGCATCTTTCTTCTCTTCGCTTTTCATTCCCCCTACATTACAACCGACTGTAAGTCCATGGAACTCAAATATCGGAGACATCCACTCAGCATCACGTTGTGCAAGGTAATCATTTACTGTGATAAGGTGAACTCCTCTTCCCAATAATGCATTTAGAAATAATGGCATTGTAGCAACAAGTGTTTTTCCTTCACCAGTTGCCATCTCCGCAATTCTTCCTTCATGCAGAACAATTGCTCCAATAAGCTGTACATCAAACGGGATCATGAACCAGGATTCTTTGTCACCTCGTACATCATATTCATATCCTACTAAACGACGGCAAGTATCCTTGATGATTGCAAATACCTCAGGTAAATAACCATCAAGAACTGATTGTGTTTTTTCCTTTAGATCCTTTGCTAAACGATCTATATTATTTCCTAAACCAACTTTTTTATTTTCGTCAGGTTCAATTTGATAATTTTTATTTAGTTCTTCCAGTTCTTCTTCAAGCGGATTAAGGACATTTTGAATTTCTTCTTTAATCTCCTGAATTCTTTTTCTTATCTCTTCATCAGAAAGGTTTTGTAATGTATCATAAATTATATTTATGTCTAAGATCCTGGGTTGCATTTTTTTTGCTTCTCGTTTATCACGATCACCAAAAATCATTCGTGTTATCTTATTTATCATTATTATTTTCCCTTTCTTAAATTTGAACAATCCTTTTTTATAGCACTTGCTTGTCAAATAAATTAAGGTTGAAATCTCTTCTTGCAAATATTAAATTAAATTACTTCAATTATATTCTTGACCTTAACAATTATAATTATTTTTTAAAATAGAAATTTATAAGGAGAATAAAAAAAATGAAAAAAATTATTATCATTGGGTTATTAGCATTGAGTGTCTTAGCTTTTGGAGAAGGTATAACTATGTCAGTTTCGGTTGATGGGAATTCTAATTCCAAATCAAGTTCAATTAATGTTGTTGATGAAATTGCCAAAAGAGTTGATATTCTGCAAAAAAAGTATAATTCTAAATTGAATAAACTAGATCAAAAGCGAACCGGGAAAATTATTGATGAAATATATGAATTACTTGCCTTACTACCGGAAGAGAGTGCAGTTGCATCAGTTAATGAAGAGGCAAATGTGAACATATCTGTAAAAGTTAATGATAAACAAACTGAATTTCAAACAACAAATATTGAAATGGAAGATATTGAAAAAACTGATGTACCGCAGGCAATGAGTGATTCGGAATTTCAAAATTTATTAGATAACGTCCAGAATGAAGGATTTGCTGATGATCAGACTTCAGTTGTGAGAATTGCAGCAAAAAGCAAGAATTTCTCCATCTCACAACTCATCTTTTTATTGGATGTTTTTTCCTTTTCAGATGACAAAATAAATATTGTACAAATTGTATATCCTAAAGTTGTAGATAAAGATAATTCACATAATCTACTGGGTGCATTTACCTATTCTGACGACAAGGATAGAGTAGAAGAAATAATCTCTAATTAGTTATTATAAAAAACACCTGATCTTTCGGGTGTTTTTTTTGTAGAGTAAATGAAAATTAAACAATATATTGCTGGAGGAAATAATGAATTTAGATAAAGCTCAACTTTCAATTAAACAATTGAAAGAGATCCAAATAAAAGCAAATGAAGCTCGGGGCTCTATAATTAAGATGACAACTTTAGCTAAGTCAGGCCATCCGGGTGGATCAATGTCAACTATAGATTTCATGCTGACTCTTTATAATATGATCAATGTAGATCCTAAAAATCCGAAAATGGAAACTAGAGATCGGGTAATTATCAGTCACGGTCATACATCTCCAGCTGCATATTCTACGTTAGCTACATGTGGTTTTGTTGATCTTGATGATGCTATATCTCAATTCAGGTTTGCCGGCAGCATCTTTGAGGGTCATGTTGAACCTGATGTTCCGGGAATTGAGTGGGCAAGCGGTAACCTGGGACAGGGACTTTCAGCCGGATGCGGATTTGCGCTGGCATGTAAATTAAAAAATATTGATAATCACACTTTCGTTTTGATGGGTGATGGTGAACAGCAGAAAGGGCAACTATGTGAAGCCCGTAGATTTGCTGTAAAATATAATTTGAATATTACTGGTTTTATTGATCTGAATCAATTACAGATAAGTGGAGACATCAATAAAGTAATGCCGCAAAATATCATGGAGAACTATCTTTCTGACGGTTGGGATGTAATTGAGATCGATGGTCATGATCTAGTTGAAATAAGAAATTCCATAATTGACGCAGTTCAAAATGAGAAACCAACCGTTATCATTGGACATAGTGTTATGGGTAAAGGCGTATCATTTATGGAGAACAAGAAAAAATATCATGGTTCTCCACTTTCGGAAGAACAACTCGCAGATGCGTTAAAAGAACTTGGTCTTGAGAATGATTTTGAAAAGTATAAAAAACTTAGAAATGAATTTAACCCTGACAATTCAGTTCATTCAGATAAACTAAATTCTGATTTTGACATTAATCTGGGCAATCCGATAATATATGATAAGAAAACTGATAATCGATCTGCCTGGGGAAATGCAATTGCCGATATAGCATCAAAAAATAGTAATGCTCCAATTGTTGTTTTAGATTGTGATCTGCAAGGAAGCGTTAAAACCAAAGAATTTGAAGCTGTTTTGCCGCAAAACTTTATTCAAGGTGGTATAATGGAGCATAATACGGCCGTTCTCGGTGCAGCTATGTCTAAAGAGAGATTACAGGTTTTCTTCCCTGATTTCGGCGTTTTCGGCGTTGATGAAACTTATAACCAGCATAGATTGAGTGATATTAATAATTCTAATTTAAAAATCATAACTACACATGTTGGACTTGATGTTGGCGAAGATGGTAAAACTCATCAGTGTATAGATTATTTTGGAGTTATGAAGAATCTGTACCATTTTAAAATTATTATCCCGGCTGATCCAAATCAAACAGATAGAGTAATTAGATATATTTCGGTAAAATATGGAAACTTCCTCATTCCTATGGGACGTTCTAAATTGGAAATCATAAAAAAGCAAAATGGTGATATATTCTTTGGAAAAGATTACAAATTTGAATATGGTAAGGCTGACTTGTTATGTAATGGAAATTCCGCCGCCCTTTTTGTCATGGGTACTCTAGCGGTAAGAGCTCTTTCTATTGCAGAAAAGCTGAAAGAACAGGGAATTTCATTGCAGGTATGGAATGTATCCTGCCCGAATGATCTGGACGAAGAAGCTTTAAAACAAGCTGCAAAAACCGGAACCGTGTTTACTTATGAAGATCACAACGTTAATACAGGTATTGGCAACAGTATTGCCGATAAAATGATGCAGATAAGCTTGCCTTGTAAATTTGTAAAATTCGGTGTAGAAGATTACGCATTTTCCGGCAATAGTGATGATGTTTTCAAGCTTTGCAAATTGGATGTGAATTCTATGGTAAAGAGGATAAAAGATATATTAATAGAGACTTAATTATAGCTCCTTGAGTTCAAATAAGTTATATTGATTATTGAAGTAAGTATAAATAAAATATAAGGAGATTAGTATGTCAAGATGGTCAAAACAAGTTAATAAAGTTTTTCAATTTTCTTCGGATAGATCAGATGAACAATTCCTAGCATCATTTAATAAGATCAGAAATTACCTCCCGGTTAACGAGCAAGAGAAAAAGGAATTTGATGAATTTTCACTGGTAACAAGTAGTATGGCTATTCTCATTCATATTGCCAATGCAGATGGCGTATTAAAAGGCGAAGAACATGAAAGAATTATTGAAAGCCTGATCTTCCAACTCGAACAACGTCCGTATGAATATAATGAACTGGCAGAAAAGTTTGGGAAATACGAACGTGAGATCATCACAAATATGTACGATAAATTATTACAGGATTACAAAAGTAACTTAATCAACTTGGATGAAATAATCCGCATAATTAAGATGGTCTATAAGAATAATCACGAAAAACGGTATTACCTTATAAGACTCTGTTTTTATATCGCTCTTGCCGATTTTGATTATGACATAGCTGAACAGAAAGCAATAAAAGAAATTTCTGCAAAGCTAGATATATCGCTAGAAGAGATAGAAAAAATAGAAAAGGAAATTAAAGATGATATTATAAACCTTAAATGAATTAATCAGCAAATGTTTTGTGAGTTTCAATTTAATAAAAAAGCCATCTGAAAATCTGATGGCTTTTTTATTATGAAATTACTTAAAACCCTCTATCTCAATATTAAAATCAATTTTTAAAATTTTTACCTCACTAATCAGATTTCCATTGATATCGGTTGAAGTAATGTGTATTGGATAGTTTATTTCATTGATAACCTTATATTCCAGATAAGTTCTGATAATTTGCATAAAATCATAGGTGTAGATCATTTGAACAGGCATAAGATCTTTTATATCCACAAATAATATGGTGGTAGAGCCTTCTTCTACCAATTCAAGTTTATAGCATACCTTATCTAGAATTGTAATTTCACCCATCAGTTTAATTTCATAATCTTTTTTATTCTGAGCTATATAGATCAAATTTCTAGTTAAGTTTCCACTCAACGTTTTGATATAATTTTCATTTAAATTTTCATAATATCCTTGAGGATATTTAAGCCAGCCTTTATCTTCATCAATGATGAATTCTTTATCTTCGTACTTGATCCGAATTTTCCCCGAAAAATCTACATCTACCTGAACAGGAACTGATATTATTCCATTTTCCACCGGCTGATTGACAATACCTTCTGTCCGGATTGTTTTTAAATTTTCTACATTACCAATACTCCGAACCATTTCATCAAATACTTTATCACCTTCCAATTTCTGAGTCTCAATAAGCTTATAATCTTCAAATTCATTGGAATATAAAGGAATATAAACAATAATAAATAGTACAATTATCTTAAATAATTTCACTTTCAGTTAACTCCTTAGTTTGGAAGATCATAAAATCACATTTTTTGTCAATTTATAAAACAAACTCCAGGGAAATTGTCTTTACTCTATTTGATCAAATTTATTGATCTCATTAGTTTAATTCAATTTATTATTTCAATAATAAGCACTTCTTAGAAGCAAGAATCTTACAATCTAAACTATATATACAATCTTATTTTCTATGACGGAAAATTTTTATATTCTTTATTTTTTTCAAGGATATTGACAAAACCAATTCCATACAAAGAGATTGCTACAATAAAAAAGATAATAATCACTATCCATGATGGTTCATTAAATAATGCTTCTTCTGGTTTTTCCGGATTGACCCTAACTGCGAAATATTTGATATCTGAATCAAATAACTTTGATTTCGTCATAAAAGTACCATCGTAGTTCTTATCATTAAATGAGTAAATAAAGGATACAATATATGTATTTGTCTCATTGCCTGTAAGTATGTTAAGTCTAGAACCTCTTTGAAAGAATGTCCTTTGTGCCATAACTTCTGGCCAACTAACAGAAACAAGCATTCTTCCTTGAAATAGTATTATGTAAAATACTATGATGATACTGCAGCAAATGAAAAAAAAATATTTGGCGATTTTAATTTTTTTTGAGTTTTTATTTTTTTTCATATTTTTTATTTTAAAAGCAAGCACTTCTTGGAAGCTATAACTTTATCATCAATATTCAATTGATAGAAATAAATTCCTGATGCAACTGATTGATTTTCACTATTTTTTCCATCCCAGATAATTTCATTAATTCCTTCCCGAATGCTTTCGGGACTAATTTCTAATTGCTTTATTTTTTGTCCTTTGATGTTAAAAATATTAATATTCACAAACGAGGATGTTTGTATTATAGAAAAACTGATCGTTGTTTCAGGATTAAACGGATTTGGGTAGTTAGAAAGAATCTCAATTGGTCCTACTAATTCATCATCAGAAAAAGTTGGTTCTAAATGTAATTTTTGTGAGTAGATACCCCATATAGACCCATATTCTGTTGATCTACCATCTTGCCATGTTATATAGACATCATCAGCACCATTTGATACAATTATTGGTTTTATTTGATCCATGATCTCATCGCAAATCATTACGCCCTGTTGCTGCCATAGTAATTCTCCATCATCACTCACAAGTTGGGAGCAAATATTTCTACCATCATAGTCATTCCAATTTTCCCATACAATAGTAATTTTGTTTCCAACTTTTACTAAATCAGGATTCTCAAATCCATTGTCATATTCTTCTGCAACAAGAACACCTCCTTCCTGCCAAAGCTCAGTTCCAGCCTGATCAAATTTTTGAATATAAATTTCATAATAATAACTTGAACGATAATCCTGCCATACAACATAAAGTCCATTATCATATATAAATTTGAATTCAATTTGATCGTTTCCTTGAGAAACCAAAGGCAGACCATTTCCCTGCCAAAGAACATTTCCATCAGGAGTTACGATCTGACCATAAATATCAACATCACCATTACGGTAATCTTCCCATAAAATAAGTAATCCTTGAGGAATCATTAGGCCACGTGCTTTCCATTGTCTTCCATCTTCAATACAAATTTCCAGTCCATCTTCTGGCCATCCAGGTGCAGGATCACCATTTTCATCCACCATTATGCAAAATATATTTTCATTATTATATCCCATGCTTTGCCAAATATAATAGTTATCTACAATATCAGTTAGTTTATCATTACAGTCTCTATCAACGATAACCTTACCGTTGGATCCCCATTGCAAATTACCATCAACAATTTTTTGACCTGCGATATGCGGATCCATAAAATCTGTAAAATCTTGCCATCCTATATAATACTCTTCCGTGCCTGAATTATCTATAATAGAGATCATTGGTTTTTCTTGCTCAAATGCAGATTCTCCAACTATCAAACCGGTAGTGTCTGACCAAAGATAATTTCCTGATGTGTTTATACCCTGAGCATAAATTTGTTTGTATCCTGCTCTGTTCTCAGTCCAGACAGCAACAATTGTTTCTGAATTTTCACCAAAAACAGCAACCAAATCTTCCTGATCATACTGAGAATCTGTAGTTATTGGAATCCCATCTTCTGTGAAAACATTAGATCCATTACTATCTAATATTTGGAGAAATATTTGTTCTGAATCGCTTCTCCACTCAGACCACAATATAATGGGATTATCATCATTTGAAAGAAGCTGTATATCATCAACCGAACCTGAAAGCCCTGTATACATTTCCTCTCCATTTTCTTCCAAATAGATATTTCCATCCTCATCAATAATTTGTTGAATTAATATCTCAGGGTTGCTTGAATTATTCATCCAACATAAATAATATTTTTGATCTTTTTTTGCTAAAGATGCAAATTGTGCAGAGTATGAAGTTACATTTAAGATTAATCCATCTTCACCGAAAAGAAGATCACCATCTGAATTTAATCGTTGGATGAGAAGATAATCCTGAGAACCACAATACTGCCAACTCAATATACATCCACTAGCAGTATCTTCTTTCAGTTTAATTGTATTGCTACAAATTGCATTACAATTAGTTTCAAAAACAGTAATTCCGTTTTCACCCCATAGTAAGTTACCATCTGAGTCGATCTTTTGAGAAAATATAGTTTCATCATCAGACCAAACTACAATTGGCTGTGAATCTGATGAACATACTGTAAACAATCTCCGAATATTGTTATTTTCTGATATTATGAATGGTGAATTCCAAATAGCATTTCCATTTATATCAGTTTTCTGCATCATAATTTCATCTAGATCAGCAACTACACCAGTTCTCCAGGAAAAATAGAATTCATTACAAATAGAGGAACAGATATTAATTTCATCTATATATTCATCTCCATTATGTAATAGTGTTCCATTATATCCCCAGAGTTTATTTCCGTTTTCATCTACTCTTTGTATGTAAATATCATCAAATAAGGCAGAAGATAAGATAATACCATCCATTTGGTCAGAATGTGCTTCATAAATGTAGAGCGCTGGCAAAAGTTCCATTCCCTGCCCCCACCCATCAGCAATAGAACCATCAGCTAATAATCGTATTGCTTTAATATCAGAATTCTGTGTTTCATGCCAAATAATATATACCCCGCCATCGTTATGTATGACCATTTGTAGATTCCAATCATTCATTCCGCTTTCTTCCAGTAGAAATCCTTCTTCACTCCAAAGTAGATTACCATTTGCATCAATTTTCTGAACTCTAATATAAGTATAATTGTATTCAACATCATAATCTTGCCAGCAGACAATTACAGAATTATTGTTAGATGAAATTGCAATAGGATATGATTGAATTCTATCAGGATTGTAAATTTCTATCCCATTTTCTACCCATAATGAGTTTCCGTTTTCATCAACTTTTTGAGCATAAACTCCACGGATCCCGTTACGAGTATCTGTCCAAACTGATACAAAAGTTCCATCATCACAAGCTACAGATGTTTGAGTCCAAATAATATTTTCACCTTGGCGTACAGCAACTCCATTGTCTTGCCATTGGACTTGTGCAAAAGTGAAAGTGCTAATTAGAATTAGGAGGGTAGTAAGAAAAAACTTTTTCATGGTTTCCTCCATTGTATTGTGAAAAGATTAACATTCAGAAACAAATTTTCTTCTCGTTACGAAATCAAATTACGTATTGTTCTTATTTATAAAGCTGAGCTTTACATTCAATTACATTCCCAAGTAAAACTTAGAAACGAGTAAAGGTCAAGGTTCTCGTGTTATTTCAACAACAAGCACTTCTTGGAAGCAATAACCTTTTTATCTATATTCAATTGATAGAAATAAATTCCTGATGCAACTGGTTGATTTTTATTATTTTTTCCATCCCAGGTAATATTGTTAATTCCTGATTTCAAATTGCTAATTTCTAATTGCTTTATCTTTTGTCCTTTGATGTTAAAAATATCAATATTCACAAACGAGTACGTTTGTGTTACAGAAAAACTTATTGTTGTTACAGGATTGAACGGATTTGGATAGTTACCGATAAGTTTTGATACATTCTGTACAAGTTCACCATCGTTTGCAACTTCACCTGCTATTGGTGGAAAAGTTATATAATCCAACCAGGCACAATCATCTCCACCTGTAACACCAACGTCTTTAACATATTCCCATTTGAATGAATGAAGACCTGAATTTACAGCATAACTTGATTCACTCCATTCAACTTCGCCAGACCAATCTTCTTGTAGAATATCATCAATAAAGAATTTGAAATAATCGTAATTTGCTTCTGTTGAAACTTTCTTCCAAAAACTTATTTCATCATCCAATGCAACATCAATTTCTACTGAAAGGCTTGTGGTACTGTTGTTACCAATTACACCTGTCTTTGCTGAATAATTTCCTTCATATGCTTCACCATCAATCACCCAGTTTGAGTCTCCACCTTGTTGCCAGGCAAACATAGTAAAATCTCCGCTCTCAAAATCTTCAATTGAAATTCCAACGATTAGAGCAAATTCATCATTAAAGATAAAATCATTATCAGCAGTAATTTCTACACTGAAATCAATTTCATCACCTAATTGTATATTGTCATCCACTTCCACTGAGCATACAACTATATTAGCAGTTTCATCAGTATTCACGGAATCAATGATCATAGGTATATTTGTTATCGTAATATTTGGATTTGAAGAAACAATGGAAGGTATTAAGTTATACAAATCTGCTCCACCAGAATTGTTTACATTTATGGAAAGCTGAGCAGTTTCGCCCGGATCGAGAACGCCATTTTCACCATCAATTACTTCAACACTGAGAATTTCCAATTCAGCGTTATAACCAACTATGTCTATCTGTGATTCCCAATCCCCTTCATCCGAAATTATAATGATATTTATTTCAGCTGAGTATTCATCCGGGATATCGTTATCAACATCAAAATCAAAGGCATCGATCAGTTCAACTGTTCCTCCGCTCGGAATAGTTCCGAAAGTTTCTATATTATCATTTATTGTGATATAGTCATCTATTAATGTTATTTCAACTTCAACATTATGGATATCTCCACTATTACTGATTTCTTCTAATGTTAAGCTCAATAATGCATTTTCACCAAATTCAATTATGTTATCATTTCCTGCATAAATTGAATGGTCTGATACGGTAACATAATAGCCAGAAGTAACAACCTGCAATGGATGAATTTCTACAGGTCGATTGTATCCGTTAAAACACAATTGTGCCTCTCCAATGGAAACTGCATCAGGATCAAACGAGATTGTTGCATTACCTGCCACGTTTGTTATTGCAGTTCCTATCAACTGATCATCCTGTATTAAAGTACATTGTATGTTTTCTATTGGAGTACCATTATTTTGTAACTGGACAGAATACTCTGAGGAACCTAATAAAAGTACTGGTGAAAAAGTAGCATCCAGCTCAAGTGGTTCATCCGTCCAGATAGGAAGAGCACTGCTTCCAAGCACATTACAATCATAAAAACACCAGCGAATTGCGCCTTCTTCCCATTGTCCCGGAGCTGTTAACCATGGAACTGTTGCAGTTTTAGATTCCATATGTGCACGACCTAGACGATGATGTTTATCTGTGTAAAGAGCATCGGTAAATTCACGATGTAAATGAGCTGAGGGACCTTCTGTTTGCCCTTCATTAAACCAGCCATAGCGAGAGTTTCCAATAAAGGCTACAAGGAAATTCTCAATATTTACCATTCTTTCACCTATACAGTCATTATGATCGAAAGAACCGCAAATACAACCATGAGTGTAGACAAATGTATAATTATGATCAACTCCATTTATAAGGCTGAAATTTGCATTTGTAATATCGGAATTTGACATTCTCATTGCATATTCCGCATTTGCATGTCCTACATGATGAATAAAAGAATGACCATCATTTATCTGACCCATCAATTCTGATGCAGACCAGCTTCCCAGATCTCTATCATAGAAAGTTGTAATGTTATGTTCTTCAGGTATACCAGTAGTCTCATATCCATTGTCATCATGATAACCGATGATCATATCCAGATAATCTGCTCCCCATGTAAGTGGATCATCATATAAATTTTCTCCTGCCAAAAGCGGATCTCTTAATTCACCCAGCACCGGTTGAGTTTGATACATAATTGTCTTATTTAACATATTTGCAAGATCGGATAAATTGCTGAAAGAGAATCTGGCAACGGAAACCTCCGGGATAAGATCTTCTTCACCAATCTCTCCCCAATTGTTATCTCCGTCATCATTCCAGGTTCCATCCAGAGCTGAATAGTAAAGGTCGGAAGGAATGTCGTTATCTTCATAACCGCCTCCTGAATCCACAGTGCAATATAGACCTCTATATGGTACATGTTCAACATCACCGGCAAGTAATACATGTTCTATTTCGTTATCTTGATATTCTTGAATTATATAATTTCTGATCTTTTCCGGTTGATCCTGTCCTGTCATGGATGAATAAATTTCTTCAACTGTGATGACTTCTGAGATCATTCCCTGTTGAAGATAAACTTCACGCATTTCATCAAATTCAGATACAAATTGGCTAGGAGTAATAATTAGGATTTCGTATTCACCTTCACGAGATCTTACAACCGGATAGCTATTAATCATTTCTGGATTTTGGGTATAATGATCTACTCTTTGCAGAACGTCAGAACTAGAGTGTAAATTATTCAAAGCATTTTGAGCTTTATTGTCAGATTTTGTATGAATAACTACTTTTATTTGTTTGTAATAAGAGATCATACCATCAGCAGGAATATATTTAACAGGTGTTACAGTTGATAATGCAATGGAGTAACCACTTAAAAACTGTGTTATTATTTCGCCATTTTGTTTATTTGGGTAGACCTCTGAAGAATTATATATATTATCGTCTTTTACAAATTCTTTCTTACCGGGTTTAGAAATGGGTTTTACTTGTTGTTTTGGATATAAATTATACTGTCCATTAATTGGTGTCTCATTCATTCCAATAATATCAATTGATTCTGCAATTTCTCCCTGCGGCAGAAGAAGTGATATGGCAATATATGGAAGAACTGGTTCTCCTGTTCTGGCTTCTTGCATTGTGTTTTCAAAATCAATTATCTGATAGCCATCAATGTCAGATATATTGTAGTTTCCAAAGTGATATGCTTTTTCAATTATACTGGAATTCAGGCTGATAGTTAATATAATAAACAGTGCAATAAGTATTTTTTTCATTTTTTAATCCTTAATCATTTTTAATTAATATAATGCAAATTTTGAACCATATAATCAATAATTTATTAATTCTTAATTAAGAATATCCGCTATCCAAAATGTTAATTATTGCACGTTTATAATTCTCTAGAGAATATGTTTACTACTTGAACCCTACCTGAAAATCTAGCAATGGGATAATGTCTGTGCTTCTCTGGTATTTTGATGGATAATCTGAATAGCAAATTTTATAGCCACCTGAAAGTGCAAATTTACGGTTTATCTTCCAAATTAGCAACATTTTATGTTCATATGAAAATTCGCAATATTCTTTATCCATAATGAACTTATCAAGATCAACAAGATAAGAAATTGCAGGTGTGATATTTCCCCTTACATCCAATCCAATATTGAACATCACATTTTCATGATAGATTGATGTTCTATTATAAACAATCAGCATATCAATCGTTGGGAAATCACTATCTCCACTAACTAAGGCTGCAGAAAATCCAATTTTTGGAATAATATTAAGATAATCATTATATTTATATGAAAGCATAAACTGGTTATTAGAAACCAATATTTGTGGAATAACTGAATTATCAGGTAAGATACCGAAAGCACCCTCTTTCGCAATTATATTCAAGAAAAGAGAGGGATAGATCAAACTGTGTTTGGAGGTAAATTTCCAGCCTTCCATGTTCTTCCAAAATTTCTTTATTGTTATATTTGGCATCACGAGATCAGATAAGGCGAATGTAGATAGTTCTGTAGATTCATTTAATCCATAACTTAACGGTTGAAAGATCCCGACTTCCCATCTGCCTTGTGGTAATACGTCTGTTGTCCCTTTGGACCATATTGCAGTTTCTGCAGATAGTGATACAAATACAAAACTAACTATTACAAGCAATATAATTTTCTTCATTTTACCACTCCAGTTCTACTGTTACAGGGCAGTGATCAGATAGTTGTCTTGTATCCTGGTGAGTTTCATTTGAGCCGGTAATCCAGCCTGCAGGGTCATTAGTGAACAAGTAATCTAATTTACGGTTCCAGTCAATATCAGCAATTTCGGGATCATAATCATCCTCATATGGAAGATTGATATAAATAGAGTGCGTATAATACGGACTGAAATAATCATCTGTTTCTTCATATTGAATATAATCAACTGGCGAAAGATCAGGATGATAATCAGCATATAGATCAATCATATCGGTTAGTTCATAATCTTCAACTTCAAAATCATCGCTCAGCCCTTCAGGTCTATCAGGAAATTCATCTCCCACTATATTAACAGCATTGGGTGGAATGGCATTAAAATCACCTCCCGCCACAAAAATCAAACCTTCTGAATCCAACTCATCCAATTCACTTTTGTAAATATCTATCTGCTCTTTTTTTGTTCCGTCTTTGGAATATGCAGCGGCATGAATATTTAGAACTTGGATTTCGGAAGTTCCAATCTGTATTTTTGTTTTCAGGATATTCCTGCGAAGATAGAAATATTGAGTTAATCCATCTTGATCAATGAGAGGAAGTGCGATCCTCACAGCATCTGTGATCTCCCATTTACTCATGATGGCATTACCTGAATTCATTCTGCCCAGTCCATCACTTGGCACAAAATCAGCTTTCCACTGTGAAGCATACGCTCCATAATTAAGATCAGTTACATCCAGCAGATACTGCAATTGATCCACATAGGCACTGCGTTTACTGTCAATATCAAGTTCCTGGAGTAATATGATATCAGGTTCTACTTCATTTATATAATCAGCAATATTTTGGGTGTTTTCAATAACAACGGATTCATCCATTAAAACTTCATCTCCCCAACCATCGAAGAAAAAATCTATGCGTGCACCACCAAACTTGATATTCCAGGTCATAATCTTCAATGAAGGCGGATCATCAGGAGCAGGTATAAAGCTTTTTGCTTCATACATCCTTGCCTCTTCAGTATCATCAAACTTTGTATTGAATATATCACAACCGCCAATAATCATCGTAATTACAAATAGTAATATTATATAACGTATTTTCATAAATCATCTCCTTCTATTCTAATATGAATCAATAAAATTTTTGAATATCTTATGATTCTGTTTTAATTGATCCGGATCTACTAATTCATTATAGTAATATTTTTTTAATTCTTCGTTATTTGCAAGTTTATTTTTTATAGATATTTTACCATAACTATGAGTAACTTCCGGATGAAATTGTACACCCCAGATTGGTTTGTTATCAAATTGGTAACTTTGAATATCACAGTTTGTATTTGAGGCAATAATTGTAAAATTATCATCTAGTTCAATAATTTCTTCTAGATGAGATTCATAAAACACAGGATCGAGAATGCCCTTAAACAAAGGATTCTTTACTAAAGATACATTTCTCCAGCCTAGTTCAGGAATTTTACTTTTACGGCAAATATCTCTCTTCATCAAAACTTTAGCCAGGATTTGGTGTCCATAGCATATTCCCAGAATTCTCTTATTAATAAATTGCTGAATTATTTCGTTCAATTTGTTATCATTACCATTTTCATTTGAAACAAGAAGAGCAGATCCGCTGATGATAAGATGAGAAAATTTATCTAGAAAAGTAATATTTTCGGTTAAATGATGATTTTCAAAATCTATATCTAATTCTGTCAGGATAGATGTAAATAATTTATTTAATCTATCTATACCTTTTTCTGCTAATGTGCAATTTAGAAAAAATATTTTCGGCTCAACAGCATCCATTTTATTTACGAATAAACAGGAATACCAAATAGGCGCAATATAGAAATACAAAAGTTATCGCTTCACCTTTTGTAAGTCTATGTTTTTTACCAATGAACATACTTAAAAATAACATTAAGGTTATTAAGCAAAGAAAAATAAAATCGATATTCAGTGTTACATCATAATGTACTGGAGAGATAAGTGAACTTACACCCAGTACCAAGAGGATATTAAATAAATTGGAACCAATTACATTCCCAATTGCCAGATCATTTCTGCCCTTTGAAATGGCCATTACTGATGTTACCAATTCAGGCAACGATGTTCCTAAAGCAACTATTGTAAGTCCAATGAACTTTTCACTTACATTAAAATGCCGGGCCATAATAACGGCATTATCAACAACGAATTTACCACCAAAGAACAAACCCGTAACCCCGGCTGTTATCATGACAATGATCATGAAATATGTTCTTTCTTTAATATCAGAACCCAATAAAGGTTTTGCTTTTAAAAAGACTATTACATATACAAAGAAAATAATCAGGAATAGGATCAGTATTATACCATCAACAAATGAGAGGTCAGAATTCCATAATGAGAGTCCAAAAACCAATAATGTTGCAGCAAGTAAAAATGGAATTTCCTTTAATATGGTATTTCTTTGAACCATTATTGTTGAAATTATGCCTGAAATACCCAGCACCATAAGAATATTGAAAATATTACTACCAAGAATATTACCAAATGTGATCTCATGATGACCACCAATACTTGCAAATACGTTTACTATAAGCTCAGGAGCTGACGTTCCAAAAGCAACTATGGTAAGACCAATAGCTATTTCTGAAATAGACATTTTTTTGGCAAAAGAAGATGCACCATCAATTAAAAAATCTGCACCTTTAATTAGGATTACAAATCCAACTAACAAAAATAATATTGAAATTAACATTTTTTCCCTTTTATTTTTATATTATACATCGATCAGTTTTGTTGATCTATACTGCGAAGCAACTATAAGTTGAAGATCATGATTTATACTTTTTAAATAATCTCTCATCAACTTTTCTGCTATTTTTGGTAAATTATTTTCCTCACTCAGATGCGCAAGAATTATATTTTTTAATCCTGGATGTACAACCTGAGAAATCACTCCAACCGCCTGCTCATTTGAAAGATGACCTTGTTTACTTTTAATACGCTGCTTCAAATGTGGTGGATAGGATCCTTCCAACAACATTTTTATATCATGATTACTTTCCAGAATAATCGAGGTTGATTTTTTCAATTGCATGATCATTAATTTAGAGCTGAATCCAAGATCTGTGGCAATGGATAATTTTCTTGTGTCATCTCCAATTTTTTTTAAAGTAAAATTATTCCCGTCAACAACATCATGTGAAGACTGAAAGGCTTTAATTTCTATATTTCCAATTGTAAAAGTAGATCTATCACTAAAATATTTTTCCCCGGCTGGTATTGTACACAGACGTTCTTTACAAACTTCATAAGTTGGTTTTGAAATATAAAGCGGGATCTTAAATTTGCGGCAGATAATACCAGCACCTCTGATGTGATCGCTATGCTCATGACTTATTACAACAGCATCCAATTTATTCTCATCTAATTTGATACTTCTAATGAAATCTATTGTTTTCCTACCGCTAAGCCCGGCATCCATAAGAATCTTTGTAGATTCAGTTCTTATTAGAATAGAATTCCCTTTGCTGCCACTCGCTAATACTGAAGCCTGGAACATAATTCTATTTTATGTAATAATATCTGCTGTTCAATCTATCAAATTCAGTCCAAACAGCATTATCGTCTGTAACAGCTTCTCTGAGTTGTTGTACGCCTATTGTTTGCGCATCAAAATTATCAGCTTGATGAAGGATAGTAGCTTCCAGAGTTTGTGGAAGCCTGGCTGATGCCATTTCATATTCTCCATGATGTGATAAAATTAGATGACGCAGTTTCATGAGAAGAACTTCCGGAAAATTATTTATAGCTTTTGTTTTATCAGTTACATAATTATCACCAAGTGGTATATGCCCGACTAATCTTCCCACTGGAGTAAAGTCAATATTTGGAATAACCTGATATTCAAAGACCTTGCCTATATCGTGCAGAATTGCTCCTGTTACTAATAAATCTCTATCAATGGTATAATTGTGAGATGCATAATCACAAAGTCCAGCTACAGAGATCGTATGTTCAATAAGCCCGCCAATGTAATTATGATGCCAGCTTTTAGCTGCAGGAGCCTGACAGAATTTCGTAAAGAACTCCTTATCATTGAATATATTCAATAATAATTCTTTAAGATATTGGTTATTTATACTATCGATGTAACTAAATAATTTATCTGCAAGTTTATTAATATCTTTTGATGTAGTTTCCAAGAAATCATTTAGATCATACTCCTCTTGAGATATTTTTTTTATTTTATTTACTGTAATTTGAAGTTGCGCTTTATAGGTTATTATAAATCCTTTAACTTGAACAACATCACCCTCTTCAAATTTCTCTGAAATATCTTTTGCATTATTCCATACATTGCCGGGAATTGAACCGGTATTATCTGCCATTTTTAGCCTTATGTAAAAATCTTTTGCCCCTTCCCGCAATACTTTTTCAGTAACCAGGAAGTTACTGATGATCTCTTTATTAAGATGATCTTTTAAATCATTAATAAAAATTTTATCCATACACTCCATCCTATACTACATAAATATTATTTGTAAAGATCCAGCCATACCCGAGCCTGTAAATTTCTAATCTGTAGTTGCCTTTTTGTTTGATTTCAAAACTTCCCTTTTCATCAAGTTTAGATGCTAACTTCTTTCCATTCCTATAGAGTTTTACACGTGCAATTTTTGGAAGTCTAAAATAAAAATTCATATTTTCTGTTAATTTTATTTCCTGACCAAATATAGCACTTTTATCTTTTGAGGCAGCAATACCAGCATAAAAATCATAAGGATTCCCAACTTTATAATTAACAATATAGCTATTACCATTTTTTAAAGCTTTTAAAATATTCTTATCATCTAGATGATCTTTTTCCGGGATAAGGACATTTGTATGGATCACTTTGAACATTGTTTTATGTGTGAGAAATTCTAATTTCAGCTTGAATTTTTTTATTCTCTGAGAATGTGCATCCACACTGCCTATTGCAGACTTTCGCCGGCCAGCTTTATTTAGTTCATCCCAGTAATCAAGTGCTTCCCGATGTGGTTTCCTGATAAACAGCGAAGGGAACAGAACTAAGAATAATCCATTTAGTTTAGGATTAAGTTTCCCGATCCATTCAGATAAGTAATTCCAGATCTCAATTCCATCAAAACTATCATTCTCTTTATCTGTCCAAATATATTTTCTAAATAACTTAGAAGATCTTTTCTCAAATGGGTGTGCGACAAAACTAATTGCCTTTGTTTCAGAATAAAACTTTGTATATTCTTCTACTTCCTTACCAATTAATATTTTATCTGTATTAAAAACCAGTAGATGATTATTTTTTTCAGGATCATTAATCTCAGCTCCAACTATGACGATAAGATCTTTTTCATTTTTAACAGCTTCATCATTTTTTGCTTCAAAGGTTTTATGATCATTTATCGTAATATAATCTAATTCACACTTTTTTGCCGATCTAATAATTTTACTTAATTTCACATGAGAATCAAAAGAATGTTCAGAATGATTATGAATACATCCAGTCAGTTCGAAATATCTAGTATTAAAAATATTTTTATTTTTCATTACTAATTTATCAGCAAACACTTTTTGTTAAATTTGTACTTCTTACCATTTACATCTGCTTTTATCTGCATTAGATAGATACCACTGGAGACAGTCTTATTTACATTATTTTTTCTATCCCAGATAAATGTGGTTTGTTTTGAAGCTGGCTCCTGAACCATTGTTTTTACTAATTGTCCTTTAATATTATATATTTTAAGTTGGGCAGAATGGATAGTATTGGGAAGGGAGAATGCAATATTTATTGATTCTGTAATTTTACTTGGATTAGGGTAAATAAGTAAACTGTGACCAGTAGAGGGAATTTCATCTTCATCTACATTAACCAGCCCTGGCTGGAATTCTGTAAATGGTAACTTATTAACATAATAGATATCTTTTGTTTCATCATTCTGAAGCCATAAAACAACATCACAGTTATCGGAATTATCTGTTATTGTTGTATAATCTTCATTCATATTGAAATAGACTGTATCAGTTAATGTAGAACTTACTAAAAACTGCTCTGCACTCTCTTCTGCAACTATATATGTAAAAACAGGGATAATCGTATCACTTGGTATACCAACTTCATTTTCTACATTTTCTACTACTCCGGTCCTTATTGTAAGATCATTTATGAAATCATCAAAAAGATATATCTCTGAATAACGCAGTTGATATGAGATAGCGACATTACCTTGCTCATTACATGAAGCCTGAATTGTACCATGATTGATAAATGTATTCTTCGCCAATGCAGCATTATACAGTTCTGTAAGCTGACTGGAATATCCTGAATAATATCCTAATAATTTTTCAGTTCCTCCCACAATTGTGGCAGGATATCCCATTAAATTATAATAATTATACCTAATATTTGAATCAAAATTAAAGAAGGGTTCATCATTGAAATCTGCAAAATAATTTACTGATACGCAATTCAGAGTATCCAGAACAGCTCCTTGTGCTGACCATATATAGTTCGAATTATCACTATTTAATTGTACTGCATTTTCGATCATGATATTATCAGTTTGTTGAATGAATATCTCAAATTCATCTCCAATTGAATTATTCTGCAGCATGCTATCGGAAACACACAAAAGATTAGAACTGAATTGATATTGCGAGGGGTTATAAGGCATTCTATACATCAAGCTGTCACTAAGATCTATTATACTTGTTTCATTTGCTGTTAATGGTGGTAAATATACCTGGTTACAATGTGAACTATCTGCAACATAAACAAGTCCAATTTCTTCGTATGGAGATTCTAATATTGGGATTATACTGCTGCCTGATACAATGAGATCAGAATTGTTCTTTATGGTAAATTTTGGTGATATTGTCCCCCCAATGATAAAATCACCTACCCATTCTATAGAAACCAGATCCAAATCTGTTCCAGTAGATAAGAAATTTCCCTGAAGGTTAAAGAGAAATTCTGAATCATAACTATTTCCATACATGCTATGATAATAGCCATCATACAAGAAATAACTCTGTAAACCGTTTACTGCTGAAGCTGAAATAAACTGTTCATTTGAATTGGTTGGATAATCTACTACCAACCATAAAGTAGAATCTGTTATCGTACTAGAAAAGGGAATGTAATTCCAAGCTTGATATTGAATTTGTGAAGCCAATAACGTTTGTGAAAATAATAAACTGTCTGGATGTAATAAAGGCTGATTATATCTATCTTCACAAAGTTTTATAGTTAACGGATCCGAACCAGATTCGCCAGGTATGTATATATTTGCACCTTCTGCTTCAAAGAAAAGCGTATCAATTTCAGAATAATATTCATTGAATTCAAACTTCACTGCCCAGCTATTACTTCCAAACCAGTGTTGATCATCATTATTGGTATGATAATAAAAGAGTGTGTCCCGTACCGATCGCTTAACGCTCATACCAGTTGCTGAATGGTAATCCACTGCGTTAAGCAGCGAAAAAATAAGTGATATAACGATTAAAATATATTTTTTCAAAACCAACTCCCTATTGGCAAATGTTTGCGATAATCTATTATTGTAAAGTTTTTATATCTTCCTGGCTTTTTTAAAACCCTTCCAGCGCTTATGTACCCAAAACCATAAATGAGGATATTGATAAATATATTTTTCAATCCCTTTTGAGATGATCTCAGTTAATTTTGTAATATCATCTAAATTATTTTCATAACCATCTGGAGAGATCATTTCTTCACAGATAAAAAGATGTGTTCCATCATCTTTCCTGATAGCATAAGCCGGCACAATAGGACATCCCGTTTTTATAGCAATTTTTGCTGCGCCAACAAATGTAGATGCTTCATGTCCTAAAAAATCAGTTAGAACACCATTTTTACCTGCATTTTGATCCATTAGTAAACTTATGATATAGCCTTCTCTCAACAGCTTTAAAATGGGTCTGAAAGCATTTTTTTTCTGGATTACAATAATATTATCTTTTAATCTTAATTCATTTGTGTAATTATCAAAATACTTATTTCTTTGCCTTTTACCTACAACAGCCATATCAAAATGTGAGGCAATATAGCTACCGGCTAGCTCCCAATTCCCAAAATGCCCGGTTGCCAGGATCACACCTTTTCCATTATCAACAGCTCCGTTTAAGTGTTCCCAACCTTTTACATCACAAGTTTCAATGAGCTTTTTGCTATTACCAAAATATGTTTCAGCTGTTGTTAATCCCATATTATAATACATTTTTTTAATAATCTTATTAATTTCTTTATCTGTTTTATCTGGAAAGACTGTTTTAAGTTGCTTCTTAGCCAATGACTTTCTAACATCAAAAATGCTTGAACCAAAAACGAAAAAGCCTGCTAAAAAAGACCTTGTAAATTTAAATGGAAATATTCTAAATATGTTTATAAACAATTTAAAAAAGAAAAATTCTATCTTGCTCTGTTTTGATTTTTTCATCCATTCTCCAGCATTACAATTTAATGCTAATTTGTTAAATCAAGTTTGCACGTAAAGTTTTAATTTGTTTTTCTTGACTCTAATATTTTTTATAAAAGGTTAGTTTGAAAAAAGTGATAGGAGCAATTTTGAATATACTTGCATTGAGTACAACATCAACTTCCGGTAGTATAGCAATTTATAAAAAAGATCATATTTCATACATTAATTATCTTGATATTAAAGTTACTCATTCAGAAAGATTATTACCTCAAATAGATGCTGGATTAAAGAATTCCAAAATTAAAATTTCTGATATAGATCTTGTGGTGATTGCAAATGGACCAGGTTCTTTTACTGGAATTAGAATTGGCCTGGCAACTGCCAAAGGAATCTGCATGGCAAACGAAATTCCCTTACTTCCCATAAATACTCTTCAATTATTAGCTAATAATGTTATTCCCACGAATAGGAATATTCTTGCATTAATAGATGCAAGAATGGAAGAAGTTTATGCTGGTTTGTATTCACCTGACCTAATTGCACTTATTCCAGAAAAAAATGCAAAACTCGTTAATCTATTTCAGAAAATAAAAAAGCCGGTGATCATTGTTGGTGATGGAGCAGATAAATTCAATAAAGAGATAAAAAAAAGTAAAATGGACTATGTTTTTTGCCCAATACATCAAAATATCCCTTTAGCATCTACCCTGATAAGCATTGCTCTGAAGAAAGAAATACCAATTTATGATTTTAATATCATATCCGAATTGGAACCATATTATTTACGAAAATCTCAGGCAGAACTAGTACGTGATGAAAAGTTAAATAATAATAAATTGAGGTAATTAATGAAAAAAAGACCGAGTTGGCATCAGTATTTTATGGAGATGGCATATCTTGCAAGTACAAGGTCTACTTGTTTACGCAGGAATGTTGGAGCTATCATAGTTAAAGATAATCAAATTATCTCTTCCGGGTATAATGGAGCACCTAAACATATCAGGCATTGTGCTATAACCGGATGTTTAAGAGATCAATTGAATGTCCCTTCAGGTGAGAGACACGAATTATGCCGTGGAGTTCATGCTGAACAAAATGCTGTTATCCAAGCTGCAATAAATGGTACTCCAATAAGAGGAGCATCTCTTTACTGTACTAACCAACCTTGCGTGATCTGTTCAAAGATACTTATTAATGCTGAGATAAGAACTATATATATAGCAGAACCATACGAAGATAAACTGGCTCAGGAATTACTTGCTGAAGCAGAAATTGAAATGAATATTGTAGATATAAAAACAGGGATAGTAAAAAAACTACTTTAATTAAAATGTAACTCCCTGATTTTTTTAGTATTAGATTTATTTTGTATATGTTTTTACGCTATTATCAGTAATGACTTTGAATTCATTGTTTTCTGAGATAAGTGTTACGGTTTCACTTTTCTTTGCAAGGTGTGTCTGATCTATTAATTCACCCTTCTTATCCAATCTGAAAAGAATGATCTGATGTCTTAATTTACTCTTACCAAGAGTACCTTTTTTTTGTCCAATGATCACACCAATATCCGAACCATGAAATAGACTATAAATCCCTAGTGGTATAACAGTGATATCAACAACCGATTCCATCTTCTCACTCAAATTCAATTCATAATATTGCGAGATCTTCTTAGACCATTTTATGTGACCATTCTTCTTTTTTAAACAATAAATTTTCTTATTAGTAACTACATAAAGATAAGTCCCCAGATCACCCTCAAATACAGATACCGGTTCTTTAAATTCTCTGTCCCATTTAGATTTTCCATCTTTTGTAAATGTATTTATCCATCCTTCACCATAAAGAATAAACAGATCATTTACCGCAAACATCTTCTCAGTAGAAAAATTATCGTATATCTCTTTTTTTCTTAATATACGCCCACTTTTTGAATTTATAAAATAAAGTTTTATCGTATTTTCCCTATGTGTTTTTGTGGGATAAACTGCTGCCATTATTATATTTCTATTTTCTGCAAACTGGATATTTTTAAAGCCAAGCATATAAGGTTTATATGTTTCCAATAATTTCATATTGGAAGAATAGATCATAAATTCAGTGCCATAGTTATCAGTGAAATTAGTAATGATGAAATTACCGTTTTCAAGCATAATTATTGTTTGTTTTTTGGCAATGTGAAGGACTCCTTCAGACTCAAGTAGTGATCTTTGAAATATTGTATATCTTCTAACTTCTGAAATAGATTCTTCCTTTTCTACATCCCACATATGTTTAGCAGTTAAGATAATATCATTTCGTGCTGCCAGTAGATGTTCACCTTTGGCGAATGGTATTTTTTTCCCATTTTCCCAAATAATGCCTTCCTGAGTATTTTCATCTAATAATTCACTAATCAAACCCAGGTCTAAATTAACCTTATTTGAGTAATGCCGAAAAATTTCACCTGTATTTTCGTTTTGGTAGATATTAATTATATTATCTTTAGTTTTTACAAGTTCAACATCTTTTATTAAATGTTGTGCCTGCAAATTAGAGAAAATTGTAAAAGAAATTATTAACATAGCAATAGAACGCAGCATAAATTTCCTCCTGATATCTAATTTTTCAATATGCAGCAAATTACAATTTGAAAAATAGTTCTTTCTAGATTAATTACCAAATTGAATTTTTACATCACTGTTATTTAATGATTCAGGCTCTTTTGTAGAGATCGTATCACCAACCGCAATTCCTTCAATTATTTCAACTTGCTGGAAATTATTAATTCCTGTTTTTACATTTACTCCTTTACCAATAGAGTCATTTGAAACTATATATACTATATCATCACCTTCATCATCAGAGAATAAACAACGAATTGGAATAACAACAATATCTTTTCTCTCTTCACCAATAATCGTTATATTTGCAGTCATACCTGGTTTTAATCTTTTATCAACTTCTACAAGCTCGATCTCAACCGAAAATACCTTAACATTATTATAACTAATTGCCATGGCAGCAATCTTGGTAATATTACCTTTAAAATCAACATAAGGATAAGCATCAACTTGAATATTTACATCCATCCCAATATCAATTTTAGAAATATCAACTTCATTGATCTTAGTATCAACTATCATCCTGCTAAGGTCGGCTAGTGTAAGTACTACAGTACCGGCAGAATAAGATCCTGAACTTGAAACGATCATTTCTCCTTCTTCTACTGGTTTCAAAATTATAGTACCCGAAGCTGTTGAATACAGTTTGGATATGTTATTTTCGGTCTCTATTTCTTTAATAAGTTCATATTGTTGCAACGCAGAATTGAAATTTATCTGTGCTGTTGTAAAAGCATCCTTATAATTATCCAGTTCTGTTTCTGAGATATAATTTTCTGAATATAGTTCTTTCTTTTTATCATACTTATCTTGTGCATTTTCTAATTCTATCTCTGCTAGTGCTAAATTGTTTTTTATATGCAGAATAGTTTCAGCCTGGTTATAATCTGGTTCAATCTCTGCAATAATATCTCCTTTGTTTACAAAATCCCCTTCTTCAACAAAGAATTTTACCAGCTTACCACTAACTTGTGATTTTTGTTCTATCTCTCTTATCGGTTGAATTTCTCCAGTCTCTTCAAGTTTGATCACAATTGTACCTAATTCTACTTCATGATTTTTCATCTTAACATTTTTAGAATTGGCTTTTCCTTTTTTATTCATAGATACATTACAGCTAATTACAAATAACATTATCAACAAAAATATAATTTTAATATATTTTTTCATCCATACTCCTAAAATTTATTTAATTATCTATTTTCTACAGCGTTTAATACAATTTCCAGAGGTTTACCATCACGTAATATACCAATTCTAATTTTATCTCCTACTGAGATATCAGAGACAGCCAGTTCAGCATCTCGAGTGTCTTTGATGGTATTACCATTTATCTCTACAACGATGTCTCCTTCTTTTAGTCCGGTAAGTGCAGCGGGACTCTTTCTTTGAATATAATTTACCAAAACTCCGTCAAGACTTTTAAGTTTTAAATGCGATGCAATGAGCTGATTCAGCTCTTGAACTTTAAAGCCAAACCATATCTGTCGTATTTTTCCATATTCAATTAATTCGCGTGCAGATTTTTTTACTGTATTAATTGGAATGGCAAAACCAATACCTATATTACCACCGGATTCTGAGAAAATGAATGTATTAATTCCTATTATTTCACCATAAATATTTACGAGTGGCCCCCCGCTATTTCCCGAATTGATAGCTGCATCTGTTTGTACCATATGACGATATATCTTGCCATCATTATTTTCAGCAAAGTCCCTGTTTAAGGCAGAAATCACACCAACCGAAACACTTGGTTTACTGTCTTTAATTAAAAATCCATATGGATTACCAAGTGCAATTGCCCATTCACCAATTATCAGATCATCTGAATCCCCAAATTTGGCATAAGGAAGATTGTTTCCGTTAATTTTTAAAACTGAAATGTCATGGCTTTTATCTATTCCAATCACTTTTGCGTCAAATTGTCTGGTATCAGTTAGAATGACTTTTATTTCCGTAGCACCTTCTACAACATGCGCATTGGTAATAATAAATCCATCTTTAGAAAAAATTACACCTGAACCAATTCCCTGAATATTATAGGGAACTTCATCATAAAAACCAAAGAAAAAACCACGTCTGCGTTTAACCATTTTTGTTTTGATCACGTTAACACTAACAACTGCAGGTTCAATGATCTCCGCTGCATTTGTAATGGCATTTCTTCTGGATGATCTAATCTTATCTGTTCTAAGTTCTTTATCATTTGGCCTTTCTTGTAATGTATCTACAGATAAACCTTTAGAGTCTAAATTTCTTGCAGTTTCTCTATTTTTGAAAATTACCGGATAAAAGAGTAAAGCTATAACAATTAAAACTAATATTAATACTACAAAATTTCTATTCACTTTAGATTCCTATTTTACACATAAATATATCAGCATATTGCCAATTCCAATGAGAAAATGAATTGCTAATACGAACAATAAAACATATTTGTATACATATTTATTAAAATATTCTTTTAAAATTTCAACATCAAGTTTTTTATCAAGCAATTCAATATATTTATTAACCTCATATTTTCCCATTAAATAAGGAACAAAAGTCCGCAAGAATTGTTTTGAAATTTCATATACTATTGTTGTAAGAAAATGTCGAATGTTCATTTTTATAGAATTTGGGATAAACTTGAGATCTTCCATAAATGTGATTTTATCCCAGGTATTATGAAAAACCTTATGCTCCCATTCAGTTATACGCGATCCATCAGAGTCATCTTTTGTATCACGAATATAATCATTAACATATTTCTTTATCTTTCTTATCAACCAGATCTTTTTCCTGTAGGCATAAGCTGGTGTTAACGGGATTCTTCTGTTAAATAATTTTTTCTCTTTTGAAGGAATGAAGAGGAAGCACTTGATTGCAAAAATATACAGAAATCCAACCAGCATATTCACAACTATGAAAATAAGTGGTTTTATAACTATCATCATATTCTTCCCTGATCGTACAGTTCAACAAAATACTCTATTGAACGATTATAGGTTTTTTCAGCATCTACGGGGAAATAATAGGCTGGAAGCTCATTCATGGAACGGTGAAATTTTATACAATCACAACAGATACCTTTATTACTGCAGGGATAAGTACAATTGCAGTCCCCCTGATTTCTGTTTTGATTTTTGCATTCCATCAGCACTCCTCACATTACTTTCTATAGTTTAATCAAAATTTACAACTATTTTTGTCAATATTTAAGGTTTTATCATATAATAATTATTTACATGACACTTTGAAATTTGCCATTTCTTTTAACTTATAGATGAGTATGATTATTTATTCAGTTACAAAATATTTATCAAGCCAGTCCAAAGTGTATTGAATATCTTCCGGAATGGGTGCTTCTACCTTGATAATTTCTTTTGTTATTGGATGTTCAAATTCTAATTTGTAAGCGTGCAGAGCTTGTCTCTTTAGGTGATTTGCCAATAAGTACTTCACTTTTTTCTGATAATGAAATGGAACAATACTGAGAGTTCTTTTCAAAGTCGAATACGTATTATCTCCCAATATCGGGCAATTAATATGAGAGAAATGAACCCTGATTTGATGTGTTCTTCCTGTTTCCAAAATAATTTCAGACACTGAAAAAAAATCATAGTATTTAATAATTTTGTAATGTGTAATAGCATCTCGCCCATCATCAGTTACTGTCATCTTTATTCTATCTCTTTTACTTCTTCCAATCATGGTATTAATTGTATCTTCTGTTTTGGGTGGAATTCCAACTGTTACAGCAAGATATGTCTTTTTGATTATTCTATCCTGAAACATGCGAGATAAAAGGGAATGTACCTTATCATTCTTAGCAACTATCAAAAGTCCGCTAGTTTCTTTATCCAGGCGATGAACAATCCCGGGTCTGAGTGGATCATGCCGCGTAGAAAGTACTTCCTTAAAATGATACATCAGTGCATTTACCAGAGTACCATCGGATATTCCGGCACCCGGATGTACAACAAGTCCAGCAGGTTTATTGACAATTACTATATCATCATCTTCCCAAATAATATCAAAAGGGATATTCTGTGGCTTTATTTCTACTTCATCCTTTGGTGGAATTGTGATTTCGATAATATCCGAACTTGTTAGTTTATGATTTTTTTTAACAACCTTACCATTTACCAGAATTGCTTCATTTTTTAGAAGTTTATCTATAAATGAACGTGAATATAACTTTTCCAGATTAAGACTCACTAGATATTTATCAATTCTCTGTTTTTCATTTTCTTTATATTCAATTTTCATATTATTTTATTTATAATTCTTCCTCTTTAGTCTGTTTCCTTTTTTCAAGATTTTTTATAGCAATTATTGCACCAGTCGGCTGTCCGCTTGCATCACGTATCAAAGCACTATTTAGTATTACATGACGTTTCAGAGAAGGAACAAAAAATTGTTGTGGTTCCTGTTTTGTCCGTGATTTTAGAATATTTAATGTATATTTTTTAATGTTATTTTCTATTTCAGGCGGGAAATTAGTTTCAATTATATTAGATTTATCATGTAAAGCTGGAAATGTCTCAGTAACTTTTTCATTCATATACACGAAATTACCCTTAATATCAACAATTGCAAATCCGTCATCAGTAAGATTCAAAATTGAGACTATGCGATTATGATGTTCCACTATTTTCTCTTTTTTTAAAGTATCGAAGTTAAGAATTGATTTCAGCATATCTTTTAGAAGTGATATCACAATAAGGAATTCTTTTCCGATAGTAGTTTTGTTATTGTCAGGATCAATATCTATGGTGTAAATACCTTGAGTTATATCCTTGATTATATTGTGGATCTCTGTAAAAGCTTTATGAAGAAATACAGGAGTATAGAAAATTATTGTAAGTGCTAAAATAAATTGTATGAACAAACTAATAAATATTGTATTCTGAAGATCTAATTTCATCTGCATATAACTGTTTGCATTATTGATCAAATGAAGAATTATACCAGCTTGAAGAATTGTAACGATGAAAATTAAGATGATCAAAAGCCTGATTTTACCTATAAATGATAATTTCATAATTCTATCCTTTTTTACTTGTTTCTTCTATAAGTTCATCAATTTTACTTTTAGGTCCGATAAGCACTAGAACGTCGTCATCATTGATCACGTCATTAGCACCGGGCATATCGTTAATTTCATTACTAATGACATTTTCTCCTTCTTCCGTTACGCTCTGTACTGTATATTTAATTGCAATTATATTAACACTTTTTTCAGTTGGAAGAGCAAGCTGCTGTAAAGTTTTTCCAACCCATTCATCAGGTACAAGCAGTTCCACAACACTATGGCCGCTGGAAAGATCTACATACTCCATAACACTACTTGAGATAAGAGAATTTGCAAGCTGCTTACCGATTTGTTCTTCCGGGAAAATAATATTATGAACTCCCAGAAGTTCCAAGATCCTGGCATGAACTTTGCTATCTACTTTTGCATGTATATTGCTGACTCCTATTTTTTTTAGGAGAACAGTTGTTAAGACACTTACTTCAATGTTATTCCCTATCGCCAGAATAACTGCATCAACATCCTGTATCCGATTCATCTTTAATGCTTTTTCATCTGTACTATTTAAATGAATAGCAACACTCACACGTCCGGTAATTTCATCAATTGCCGCTTTATCATTATCAATTGCAATTACTTCAGCACCTCTATCAAAGAGAGTAGTAGCAACATTCATCCCAAATTTACCAAGCCCGATTACTGCAAATTTTGCCATAAATACTCCTTATGCAACACAGATACGTTCATCTGTGCAAACACTAATTATATAATACACATTCATGTGTGAACCAGAAATTTAGCCAATATTAATTTTTTCTTGAGTATATGTAAAGTAAGATTTATCTTTAGTTTGTGAAATTGCAAACATTAAAGTTAGCGGACCTACTCTACCTAAATACATCAACAAAATTATTATAGTCTTTCCTGCATTAGACAAGCTTGAGGTAATTCCCATGGAAAGCCCTACAGTTCCAAATGCAGAAATTGCTTCAAATAAGATTTTTTCAAAGGAAAAAGGTTCAAGCAGAAAAAGTAAAAAGACCATAAATATAAGAAATACAATTGAGGCAGTTATTAACGCCATCACCTTCTTAATAATGTCTTCTGATACTTTTCTTTTGAATATATTCACATCCTTATGTCCCTGGAACATGGCAATAACAGCAACAAATACAACAACAAGAGCTGTAGTTTTAATTCCACCGCCTGTAGAACCAGGTGAAGCACCAATAAACATCAGTACATCTGAGATCAAGGAAGATCCCCTGCTCAAATTTGCTGTGTCAATCGTATTGAATCCTGCCGTTCTTGTAGTAACAGATTGAAAGTATGAGGCATAAATCCTGTTAAAAAAGCTGAAACCTTTCATCTCATTATTGTATTCTGATATAAAAAAAGATAAAGTTCCTACTAACAATAATATAAAAGTTGCAGTTAATACGATCTTTGAATGCAGTGTTAATCTTTTAAAACGAAATTTTTCTTTTATTATTCTTTGGATATCCTTAAGTACCGGGAATCCAATTCCTCCCAGAATTATCAATGCAGTTATTACAAAATTAATTGTAAAATTGTCATAATAGCGCATCAGGCTATCAGTATACAGACAGAAACCAGCATTACAAAAGGCAGAAATAGAATGGAAGAGCGAATGATATATCGCCTGATTAACCGAAAATGACTTAGCAATATATGTAAAATATAATACCAGTGTACCGAGTAATTCTAAAGTAACGGTAACAATTACAACATTCTTAATCAAACTTACCATATCCAGTTGACTTGATTCACCTACAACATTCTGCATAATTGATTCTCGTTTCAAGCTTAATCTCTGTCCTAATATTATTGCAAATGCACTTGAAATTGTCATAATTCCCAATCCGCCAATTTGGATTAGAGTAAGGATTATTACCTGTCCGAAAAGTGTAAAATGCAATCCAGTATCATATACTATTAATCCTGTTACACAAGTAGCAGAAGTGGAAGTAAATAGAGCTCCCAGAAGCGAAGTTTCCTCACCAGCAGTAGTTGCGTCAGGAAGCATAAGTAATAATGTACCTATAAATATTGTAAGTAAAAATGTCAGCATTACAAGCACTGGTGGATTATCGGAGATATTTTCAATAAAAGTACTTTTTGAATTAGCTACAGTTTTTAAATTAAACAGAGAAAAAGTTTGTCGTCCAATAAGATAAAACTGAAAAACCCTGTCTGAATCTTCGATGATCAATCCGATAAGAATGAATATAATATCAGGGAGAAGATTTAGTAATCGTTGTATTGTAATTCCGTTTCTCAATAGCCTGTAACATATATACATAGATAAGAATATAATAGATATCTGCGTATATAAATGAAGAACAGATTTATTAAGATTTGTTAATCTTAATAAAAGAAATTCAATATTAGCAATTGCAAAAAGTGTGAGAATTACAATTGCAATTTTCTGAATTTTGTCCCTTTTTAATTCAATCATGTTCTCTTTTAACGATTTTTTTTAAACATCAAGTGCTTTGATAATATTTGCTTGAATAGTATCAATAGGATCATCTGCATTAACTCGGATCAGTTTTCCCTCTTCATTAAAATAAGTTATTACTTCAGATGTTTCTTTATAAAATTTTTCAATCCTTTTTTTAATCGCATCTTCATAATCATCATCTCTTTGAACTATTTTTCCACCACAAACATCACAGATCCCTTCAACCTTTGGTTTATGATAAAGAAGGTTATAATCTTTTTTACAATCAATGCAATTTCTTCGAGATGAAACTCGCTCTATAGCTTTTTCATCAGATAGGTCTAAAAGTATAACTTTATCAATAGTAAAGTTTTTTTCCAGGAACCTGAGTTGTTCCATATTTCTTGGGAATCCATCTAGTATTGATCCCTCATCCACTTTTGCTAAGGCATCCTCGACTATTTGAAAAACATACTTATCAGGAACTAGTTCACCTGCATCCATAAATTTTTTTGCGATAATTCCTAATTCTGTTTTATTCTCAAAGTTCTCGCGTAAAAGATTACCTGTAGTAATATGTTTCCAGCCAAATCTTTCTTCAAGAAGTTTTGCCTGTGTTCCTTTCCCACATCCCTGTATACCTATTAATAAAATATTCATAATATCTCCTAAATTCATAATAATATGGAAAATTATTTTACTATAATCAATCGTCAAGTTTTACATTTTTGTAATATCTAATCTTATTTGCGAATTATATAAAATAATTGACCAATTTAAGTTCATTCCTTGAATAACATTTATGAAAAGAATAGTTATTACGGGAGCTAACGGATTCGTTGGCAGTTCATTAGCAAATAAACTTTTAAAGTCAGGCAATGAAGTTACCTGTCTAGTTAGATCAGGTTCTAATACTAAATTACTAGAAAACAAAAAAAATATCTTATATATTAATTACAAAAATGTTAATGAAATTAAAGAAATAATAAAAGATAAAGATGTGCTAATACATACTGCAGCTCTAACCCGTGCCCGTAATTGGAGCAAATTTCAAAAAATAAATATTGATCTTACTGAATCTCTTCTTGAGATCTGCAATACTTCTAATGTTAAACAGTTCATCTTTCTAAGCAGTCAAGCTGTATCAGGACCGGCGGAAAATGAGAATTCGGGCAGAATAGAAAAGGAAACTCCATCTCCCATAACAATGTATGGCAAAAGCAAATTAAAGGCAGAACAAATAATTCAAAAAAGTGCAAAGATGCCATGGACGATTATCAGACCTGTCTCTGTTTATGGTACTGGTGATAAAGATTTTCTCATTTTATTCAAAATGGTAAAAAATCACATTGTATTCTTAAATAGTTTTAAATCAAAATATTTAAATCTTATCTATATCGATGAGCTTACAGAACTGATCGAACGAACAATAAATAATAAAGATGCCTATAATGAAATATTCTTTGCGGCAAATCCAAGAAAATTAGAAAATACAGAATTGCATAAGTTAATTGGTGAAGCTCTGAATAAAAAAACCATTACTATAAAAATCCCAGAATTTATCCTCTACCCTATTGCTATAATATTAGAACTTGTCAGTTCGATATTTAAGACTAGGTTCCCAATTCTCAATAAGGACAAAGTAAAAGTATTCAAGCAAGATTATTGGATAGTTGACACAAACAAAGTAAAAAAGAAATTGAAAATTGAATTTAAAGATGAATATTTATTGAATTTTAAGAAAACCTATAAATGGTATAAGGATAAAGGATGGATATAAGAAGGATCCTCTTAATTTTGGCAACCGTTGTTTCATTAACATCCGCATGGGCGCAAACTGAACTTACAGAAAACAATCCTCTTGATACTTTAAAAGCTGAAATTGTAATTGTAGACACTTTAGAAGAGAGAGTAGATCCAAAAATACTTCTTGTTGAAATGAATGACTTCCTTGCTGAAAAAAGAAAAAGTGAAGATGATCTTTTCATACCGCATCTAATTTATAAAGAAAACTTCCATCTCAGTTCACCCTTTAATCTGAATATGCAAATTACAAAAAATGGATTTTCTGAAATTCCTTTTGCAACAAGCAATATACAAACTGTTCAGAATAACAGAAGCATATACAAAACAAATTACAAAAGAGGAAATATATTTTACAATTCCTGGGAATATTCTCTCCCTGCTGCAATCACAGAAACCTATATGGGACTTGGTGATAACGACATGAACAATATTGCAGTTTCCCTGATGAAAGGTGGTATTTTTGGGATACCAAAATTTGCAATGCAACTTGATTTTCTTGGTGAAAAAGGTATCTGGCAGGGAAACAATAACGAATCATCAAATAATTTTCATCTGCACTTGAGCTATGATCTCAACTTTGCTAAAATTCATTTTGATAATAGTATAATTGACCAAACACTTCCAAGTGGAAAAGATATCAATGGATTCTTAGGCTACGAAATGCCTAAATATTCTTCTTCAAATAAAGAAGATGAATATACTTTTACAATTGAAAATAAAATTATTGATCTTGGTTTTAAAGTTATGAGAAATGATTACAAGTTGGATGATTATTTTGTTAAAACACGTGATTTCATGCAGGTTCTGGCACAAAAAAGATTTCATTCCAAAAATTTTGAAATTAATTTGTCTTATGAATTTATTTCAGAAGATATTTTACCCAAAAGTGATGAAATTTATGCAACAATTGACAGAAGCGGTTCATATCACATGTTCTCATTAGATCAGGATGCAAATATCTTAGGTTTCAATATAGGAAATACCGGCTATTGTAGGGATAAGAACAATTTCCAAATAGATACTGAGCTCATTAAAGAACTTTTTCATGGATTTAGTTTGTGTGTTGAATATAATAATTTATCTACTGAATATTATCGAGAACTCTTCTCAACTAATTTATTAAATCAAACGAGATCAAGTATTGATGGTGGAATTATGATAAGCTATCCTATCATAGACACTAAATTTACTTATGGAAAACATTACGTAAACAACTTACAAAGTAAATTTTACGATATCCATAATTCACTGCATATAAACATAATAAAAAATATTCACCTTAATTATGAGTTATGGTTGAGAAATGAACAACTTGACTATTTATTTGATAATAATCCGGAAATTTTAACATACCCGGAATGGCAGATATCTGATCTACTGGAATTGAATTTTTTATTGAAATACAATAATGCAATCAAACTTGGGCTAAAACACATTTATCATTCTGATTTTTCCTATTATTATGATGCTAGTGAAACGCCTATAACAACTGACACAAATAACTATGACGCTTATTTGAAGATTCAATTAACAGATAGATTTGAGATCAGTGTTGATGCTGTTAATATAACTAATAACAAAACGATGTTCACGAATTATCCTCATCCAGGAACACATTTTAATTTTAATGTAAATTGGATCTTCGCAAATTAGGAGAATTAAAATGAATTTTCAGAAAATTATCTTTCTTATATTATTATTAGTTGTAACTATATCATTAAGTTTTATAATCGGTTCACTCTTTAATGTAAATATTTTTGATATTAATGATTTTGGATTTCAGTTTTTGATATTCTCGCTACTGGGGAGTTTTGTATTTTTTAGTACAAAATATTTAAGATCAGTAGATACGATAATTATTGTACTTATTATCTCAAGCCTGTTTGTTTTTCTCATGAAGAAAACAAATTTAATTGTGCAGATGGGCGGGTTAATTCAACTTTTTATTTATGCAGTAATGCTTTTCACTGTTTATACCCTAGTTTTTAGATTAACTTGGTTCAGATTCAAATATATCAGGAATATCACTTTTAGTATATTAGAAGCTATCTGCTATGTATTAGTGCATTTTATTTTGCATTTTATTATTAAAAGAGAATTTAAAAGTCAGTATATTTTAATTTATTTGTTAAATGGATTAAAGATAATGATAACTCTTGGAGTTAGTTTCAGCATTGTGGAATTTGTTAATTCCAAGCTGGAAAGAGTATTTTTCAGCCCTCCGGAAAGAATAGTACACGAAGATGATCCTGAAAACTGAGCTTTGTTAGATCAATATTTAAAAATACTACCACCGATAAATTCTCTCAAAATAGAATTAGAAGGTACAAGATCATCTTGAATATTATAGATATGCTCAACTATTTTCAACAATCTTTTTGCTTCAGTATAATATGGTGAATACTCGGTGATCGTAAACAGGATAGGTTTAATATACTTTTTAAGAACTCCAAGTTCATAAGTTAAAATACTGTTAAACATAAAATCTGCATTTTCCTGATAAGGAAAAATATTTTTATCTTCACCTTCTCTTACAGCATCCCACATTTCTAAAGTTTGTTCACCAGTATGTCCTCTATATTTATTATCCCGAATTAATCTTCTTATCTTTCTTGAATCAGTTGTTGGTATACGATTATGAGAATCAATATTAAGATTATTCAAGGCACTTACATAAATTCGTAATTTCTGATTGAATGGAACAGATGATGAGAGCATATCATTTAGTCCATGAATTCCTTCCATTAATAGTATCTCATTGTCTTTTAACTGTAGTCTTTTGTGATTTATTTCTCTAATCCCTTTGATAAAGTTGTATTTGGGTAATTCTAATTCTTTTCCATTTAGTAATTGTTGTAGATGATCATTTAAAAGTTCGAGATCTAGTGAGTGGATATTTTCAAAATCAAAATCTCCGTTTTCTTTTTTTGGAGTTTGACACCTTGGTAAGAAGTAATCATCCATCCCAAGTATATGCGGTTTGATCCCATTCACCATCAAATGTATGGAGAGCCGTTTTGCAAAAGAAGTTTTCCCTGATGAAGACGGTCCTGCGATAAGTACAAGTTTAGTATCATCTTTTCGGGTAATATGTTTTGCTATATCCATTATCTTTTTTTCGTGAAGTGCTTCTTCAATTTGGATAAGATCTGTTATTTTATAATTTTTTACAGCTTCATTGATGCTGTTTACATTATGAGCACCTAAAATACTAAGCCATTTATCATGTTCCTGATGAGTTGCAAAAAGTTTTCGAGAAAGTATGAATTCTCCATTCATCCTATGAGATAATTTATCTGGAAATCTCAATATCAGACCAGGAGAGTGATAGATTATTTCAAAGCTTTGGATGTAATTTGTATTATCTGCAGTCTGGCCGATAAGATAGTCATAGAAGTCGCCGCATTTAATAAGTGTTATAGAATTATGTGTTATATGTTTGATCACATCTTCACGATCATTTTGCAGGAAGATTTCCCTTGCTTCAGAAGGCGTTTTATCAACTTTGATTATTGGTGTACCATTATCAATAATGTTCTGCATTTCTTTTATAAGCAGATTAATCTCTTTTTCGGAGAATGAATAATCAATAACTTCTGCATATACCCCATCACCAATTGAATGTTCAATAACAAGCTTTTTCTCATTGTTGAAAATTGAATTGAAAGCTTTACATAAAATAAAAATTGATGTGTTTTTATAAATTGCATCTCCTGCTGTACTTGTTCTAGTAGAACATTCCAAAATCGTGTCAGTATTTATGTCAGTTTCATTATTCACATATTTGTTATCTATTTTGTAAGCTATTATCTGATTATCTTCTTTGATCTTTTCATCCAGAACTGATCTAATCTTCACTGATTCTGCAAATGCGATCTTTTCTCTGTACTCACCATCTATTCTAATTTCAACTGTAAACAAAATCTCCTCCTCTGTTGTGAATATTTATATTTTTCATTAAGGATTCTTAGTCAAGCAAATATTCTTTTAAGTATCTCTATTTTCAATGTAAGTAACATGTTATATTTTATAATATTATTTTTATTTATTGTATATCATTAAAATATTGACTTTTAAACTATGAAAATAAATTGCGCCATTCGGAGGTTAGTTATGAATTATAAATTAAAGAGAAATATAATCCAACATTTAGGAATTATTGCGGGTTCAGTTCTATTCGCTATCGCCTATTCCTGGTTCCTTGTTCCATACAAAATCGCACCAGGTGGAATTGGTGGTTTAGGCCAGATCCTTTTCCATTTTTTTAATATCCCCATAGGTGTATCTATGATAATGTTCAACATACCATTATTTGTATTAAGTTTCATATTTCTTGGTAAACGTTTTGGATTAAGATCTCTCTTTGGCATGTTCTCTACATCAATTCTAGCTGACTTACTTAGCTTTCAAAATCTTCACAGATTTGGAATTATTAAAGATCTTTCAGCATATGCATATTCTGATCATGGTAAAATGATATATGCCATGCTGGGACCAAAAGATATTTATCTATCTGCTATAGCAGGTTCTGTATTATTGGGTTTAGGATTGGGAATTATCTTCAGATTCCGTGGTTCTACCGGAGGTACAGATATTCCAGTTGCCTTTTTAAAACAAAAAACAGGGATTTCCATTGGAATGGGATATTGGGTGGTAGAATCAATCATAATTTTGACGATTGGAATTGTATTCAGTGATCTTAAACTTGTAATTTGGGGATATGTAAATCTATTTATTACTACTAAATTAACTGACTTAGCTAGTGAAGGTCTTCCTTATGTTAAAGGTGTTTACATCATATCGGAGAAGAATAATGAGATTAAGAACAAAATATATGATAAAATCAGGAGAGGTGTAACATTTTTTAAAGCACAAGGCGGATATACAGGGAATGAATTCAATATTTTATTCTGTGCAATGAACCGGAGACAAGTGGCAATGATTCGTGATATAGTTAAAGATATTGATCCAAAAGCTTTTGTGTTACTAACTGACGTAAATGATGTTATGGGTTACGGATTCCGAAGCAGAAATATTGATCTGACAGATAAAGAGATCCAATAATATTAAATAGTTCAGTTAATTAGGACTATTATTTAAACCATTATTTTTAATTAATTATAAAATGCAAACCGTGAGAAAGGTTATATATCTTTTTTACGGTTTTATTATTAATAAATATAATTTAATAATAATATTGACAATTTTGTCACTATTTTTCAGTTTCCTTTTTAAATATCCGGAGGAAACTAATGAGTTCAATATTAATTGTTGAAGATAATTGGGATACACAACTTCTTATTTCAAGCATACTAAAAGAAAATGGATATCAAACTTTTCTCATTTCTGATGGTAGTAAAGTAATCGATAAATTTAATGAATGCAATCCTGATATTGTACTTTTGGATATACAATTACCAGGTGAAAATGGAATTAATATTTTAAAAAATTTAAAAAAAATTGATAAAGATGTTATCGTAATAATGATCTCAGGAACCAGAGGTATTAAGAGCATCGTGGAGACAATTAAGTTAGGTGCTTATGATTACATTAGAAAACCATTTAGTGAAGAAGTTTTGCTTCTAACAATTAAAAGAGGTCTAAAAACAAAAGAGCTCAATCAACAAGTACATGATCTTAAACGAAAACTCTATTTTAAAAAGCAAGATGTAATCATTGGCAACAGTCCTCAAGTAAAACGGATATTAAATCAAATCGAGCTGATCGCTCCCACTAATATGAGTGTTATCATTCAAGGAGATAGCGGTAGCGGAAAAGAGGTATTTGCCAATGTAATACATAAGAAAAGCCTTCATGAAAAAAGTCCTTTTGTTGCTGTAGATTGTGGTGCGATCCCTGATACTCTTGTGGAAAGTGAACTATTTGGTCATGAAAAAGGTTCTTTTACAGGAGCTTTATCTTCGAAAGCAGGAAAATTTGAAGAAGCAAACGGTGGAACGCTTCTTTTAGATGAGATAACTAATATGCCAATTCAAGGACAGGCAAAATTATTACGTGTATTAGAAGAAAAACAAACAACAAGAATTGGCGGGTTAAAACCAAAAAACGTTAATGTAAGGGTTATCGCTACTTCTAATAAAGATTTTCATACTGAAATCAACTTAGGAAATTTTCGAGAAGACCTTTATCATCGCTTAAACGAATTCCAGATAATTCTCCCATCCTTATCAGAAAGAAAAGAAGATATTCCGCTTTTCGTACAAGAATTTCTCCAAAATGCTAATTCAAAATTTAAGAAAAAAATATCTGGATTTAGTTCTGATGCAATGAGATTATTACTGGAATATCACTGGCCGGGTAATGTTAGAGAGTTGAAAAATGTGATCAACAAAGCTGTATTAATAACTAACGATAAAATAATACAAGCAAACCAATTATCAATTAAATTACTTAAAGACCTTCCAGTTAATATGAAACTGCCAAACGATACTGAAATATTGTCTTTAAAAACTATGATGAAACAATATGAATTTGAAATTATTCAAAGAGCAATTGAAATGCATAATGGGAATAAATCAAAGGTTGCTAAATTGCTGGATATTAATATTAGATCCTTACACAGAAAGATCAGTCAACAGAATACTTCATAAATTATAAAATTCAGCCAATGTCTTATTTGTCATTGTGAGACATTCTTGTCACTATGTTTCTAATATTTATCTAACTCAATAACTCAACTTTTATGTGTTCTATCTCATTATGCTGTGTATAGTTAAATTGTCATTAAATAATAAATTGTGTTAATTTTCGTAATGGCACAATTGTTGCAGTTGTATTAAAAGAAGTAGCTGGGAGGCACAAATGAAAAAATTGTTTTGGATTTTAATATTGATCTTTCTATCCACCGCGTTATTCTCACAAAAAGTTGAATATGCTTATCCAAGAAAAAGTTACCTTAAAGAGTTGTCTGAACCAAGTAGAACATCACGAGATGTTGCTCCTGAAATAATTGCTACAGGTAACGTTAATTACATTATTGGTGGTTCACCTGAAATTGTAGCGCCAAATATTACATTATCTAATTTCAGTACTGATGTTGAAGGTATGAAAATTTATTTTACGAAAAATTTTCATTCTAATCAAGACATCCTGGAGCTTACGCAAAATTTTGGTGGAGTCTCTGAAAATTATGATCAGTCAACCGGCATTTTGATTTTAGAAGGATCTCATGATGCAGCTTTCTGGCAAAATGTATGTCGTCAGGTTCAATATAGAAATACGAGTGGATCACCTATTCAAGAAATACGTGATGTTACTTTTACTTTGATCTCAGCCATTTTTATACCTTCTACAGGACATTATTATGAATTTGTTGATAACTATGGTATTTCATGGACAGAGTCAAAAGATAATGCAGCTATTGCTACATATTATGGCTTACAAGGCTATCTCGCCACTGTTACATCTGCCGAAGAGAATTTCTTTATAACAACTGAACTTGGTGGTGTCGGCTGGATCGGTGGTAGTGACCACGAGGAACATGACCATTGGAAATGGATTTCCGGTCCAGATGCTGGGACAGAATACTGGGAAGGACGCTATCCTTCACATCCTACATTACCTGGTTCTCCTGTTAATGGTATGTATAGTAATTGGAATAATGGTGAACCTAATCATTATTTTGGGGATAATGATCCTGAAATGTGGGAAGATTATTGTCATATGATTTATAATTCGTCAGTGGGTCCTATTGGAAGCTGGAATGACCTGCCGGATGCTGGAACCTCAGGGAATTTTACCCCTTACGGGTATGTAGTTGAATATGGAGGAATGCCAGGTGATCCAGAGCTTAATCTTTTCTCTACTGTTACGGTAACAGTTACCGATCTGCAAGTCACAGATATTCAGCCATCTGCTGGAGGAGATATTACAATTGATGAACTTAAATCCATTGCCTTCTCTATTGATGCATACGATCCCGGAGGAAGCCCTCTTTCCTACTCATGGAAACTTGATGATACAGAAGTATCAACCTCAAATAATTACAATTTTACAACTGACTATTCTTCTGCCGGATCACATGATGTTCTGCTCTATGTTCATGATAATGATGGAAGTGAATTAAGTTATAACTGGAATGTCACGGTAAATGATATTGACCAAAATCTTATAGTAAATGAAATTCTGCCATCTGCTGGCGGTAGTATATCTATCAATGAGCTTGAATCAATCGCCTTCTCCATCGATGCGTATGATCCCGATGGAAATCCTCTTATATATAACTGGGAAATGGATGGCACACAAGTTTCCACAACTGATTCTTACAGTTTTGCTACGGATTACTCCTCTGCAGGTTCTTATGTTGTAACTCTTGATGTAACAGATAATTACTCTGATAATTCCTTAAATTACACCTGGAATATTACAGTAATTGATGTAGATCAGAATATCGTTGTAAATGAGATTCTACCGTCTGCTGGTGGAAGTATAACTATCAATGAACTTGAATCAATCGCCTTCTCCATCGATGCGTATGATCCCGATGGCAATACTCTTGTTTATAACTGGCAATTAGATGGCACACAAGTTTCCACAACTGATTCTTACAATTTCACAACTGATTATTCATCTGTTGGTTCTTATG
>JAVCCH010000199.1 GCA_030765535.1 Candidatus Tenebribacter davisii | reverse complement strand
TTATTTCTATTGATTGGATTTCTTCAATTTCAAGCTCTTCTTTTGTTTGAATTCCTTTTCCAATTGAATAACCAATGACAGTACAACCCTCAATAAAGAATAGTGATACAATTACAATAACTATAAGTATTTTATTCATTTTATCCTCCAGATAAAGCACTGTATTAAGCTGAAAGAAGTATCAATGATTGAGAAATTTATACGTAATAATGAATTATGAAATTCCACCTTTTTTCTGTTTAATCTCCTATCAAAACGGTCTGAAGAAAAAATTATGAACTCGGGAAATTTCATTTGGTGGAGCGAATAAAATTTGACTGGGTGTTCCAAATGCTTTTGAATAATTCGGATCCAACAATTTCGCTTCCTCTTTGAGTTTACTTCCAGCTTCTTTATCTCCTTTACGGAAGTATACATTAGCTAGTTGTCCTATCACAAAAGCTTTCAATGGTTTTATAGGTTCGGGTTGAGATTTAAGATATATTTCAAATTCACTCTCAACTTGAGGAGCTAATGAAATAAGTAATTCACTATCTCGTCCTGCCTGCATTAGATGATATTTACCTAAATCTACATGAAGAACATTTTTATCCGAGTTCAAACTTATTGCTTTTTCAAAAGCTTTGGTTGCTTCTTCAATATTTTCGTTATAAAGATAAATTTTCCCTAAAGCTTCATATACTTCAGCATTGTTCTTTTGTTTCTCTGCTATTGCTTTCCAGAACTCTACGTAGTCTGCATCTTCCGGCATTATGATCTCACGAGCCTTTGCTCCATAAACAATATCTATAGCTTCAAGTTCTTGAACATATATTTCAGCTATTGATGCATCGCCACCCATTTCTGGAGGGACCATTGCATAGAGTTCAATAAGAGCCAGTTTTGCATCATGATAATCTGGTTTGAGATTCAGCACTGACTTATAGGAATCGGAAGCTTTCTTAAATTCAGCACTAAAGTCTTCATTACGCATAGCTACATATAAATTGAAGAAATCAACATTAGCCTTGTAATATTGATAAATAACATTACTGGGTTTATTATCAACCGCATTTTGTGCGAACTGCTGAACATCTTCCATCACACTAACTAATTCCCTGGGATTTCCCAGTCCGATATGCTGTTTAGTCCTTGCTAATTCGAACCAGGCAGCAGCATTATTGGAATCATCTGAGATTACCTGTTCAAGAAGTACTTTTGCTGAATCTGCCTGACCATTCATCCTTAGTTCATATGCCTGTTGAACAGTTTCATCTAACTTCTGCCCGTTACAGGAAACAAAAATACAAATCATTACAATACTCAAAGTCAAAACTGTAATGTATCTTTTAGAATTACTTTTTGTTTTCATTTCTCTCCTCCTATATTTTGATTAATTTCATTAATATTATTACAATCCTAAAATTCTAAGAAATTTACAAACTTAGCTTTCAATCTTACCTGTCACTTTCTAATTATATTAAAAACGAAATCCTAATCCAAGACCGATAATCCAATGATCATAATTTACTTCGGTCTTTGGTAACTCTGCCATATTATTAGAATTTCCGGCTGTGAATGGACCAATTTCCACTTGTCCAACTTTTCTATATTGAGTAGTGAATTCAGCAAAGAAAGCTGACCTCCAAGGAATTCTTATTCCACTATCAATCATTAACCCTACTTTAGTGATCTTATAACTTTCATCTTCTTCATTTAAAGAGCTAATGGTTTTCCAAGCTTTTGTAAAATAGAGTGCTGGTCCAGTTCCGATTCGGAGTATGTCATACAAATTTATTGAAATAATGGGAGCGAAACAAGAGGATGAGTAATCTATAAATAGAAAACCTGCTTGATCATGATATCCAAGCGTTGTGCCAAGATAGATATTACCAAAAATAATGCTTATAGAATATAGAGGTTTAATATAACGTTTTACACCCAATATAAATGATGCTTTTCCCATTCTTGAATGAGGATGAGAATTTCCACTTCCGAACCAACTTGCTGGACTAAACTTATTAAATTCCGCTTCTATCATTGCATCTTCAATATCCTCACCAGGTCCTCCAATCCTTCCTGCTAAAATGATAGAGAAAGACCAATATTTCAGTTCAACTTCAGTTGAGTTTGTTGTTTCTTGAGAGTTTGCATATAAAGGTATTAAGAATAAAGCCATCAACAATAATATTTTCATAATTCCTCTTTTAGTAAATCACTTCAATAAAACCATCCTTTTAGTTTTCTCGAAATTACCGGTTTTTAATTTATAGAAATAAATTCCTGATGAAACTGGCTTGTTATTGTCATCCCTTCCATTCCAGATAACACTGTATTTTGTTTCCCCTCGTACTTCGACAGGCTCAGCATGACACAAGCCCGGGGAAAGATCTTTCACTTTCTGACCTTTCAGATTATATATTTCAAGAGTCACAAACGAGGACGTTTGTGTTACGTTAAAGGATATTGTTGTTGAAGGATTAAAAGGATTTGGGTAATTCTGGTATAGAGTAGTAATATTAGGAATAAAAACTTCCTGAGAACCTACAACAACATTCTGATTTTCATAAGCACCCATATCTATTCTTCCACCGTACACTCGCGGATTTCCTGCAAGATCAAATTCAGGCAGATTCAAACCGGTTGTATCTGGAATACCTGTATTAACACAGAGAGATAGATCTTGCAACATAAATGGATGATCACCGGCTCCGGTAAATAAAGGAATTTCAACAATGTTACCTTCCAACCAGATTACAGTACCATTATTATTTGTTACAATTCCAGCTTCTCCACCTTGAATATCAGAATATGAAATTGAGATATTATTAGGTTCTCCATCTATATCAAAAAAGATGTTTACAGGTGAATTATCCCAGAAAATGCAATCTATCAATACAGGATTTGAATATTCCCTACAGTAAATTCCACTACCTTCATTAGCTGTATTGTCGGAAATTGTAACATTTACTAAATTTGGGCTTGCATCAAAACACAAAATTCCACCACCGTATCCTTCAGCAGTATTCCCTGTTAATATTACATTTTGTAAATTCAAATTAGAATTTTCAGCGCAGAGGATCCCTCCACCATCTGAGTTAGCAGAATTATTAGTTATAATTACATTATTGAAATTAGCAGAGCAATTCTCGAAACAAAAGATCCCACCACCATTTTGAGAAGTGTTATTAGAAATTGTTACATTTTCTAAGCTCGGACTGCAATAGTTGTAACAAAACAAGCCACCACCATTACCTCCAGCAGAATTATTTGAAATGATCACATTTTCTAAGCTTGGACTGGCATATGCTCCACAAAGAATCCCACCACCATTGTATTCAGCAGCATTTTCTGTTATGACCAAATTTTCAAGACGTGGATAGGAATTATAAACACAACTAATTCCTCCACCACTACCATTCGTGATCGTGAATCCGCTTAAAAGTGCACCGGTAGTTTCTCCATTTTCAAAGGAGACTACAGTTCCGTTTTGGTTTCCGTCGATAATGGTTTGTGAAATATAAGTAGTATCTTGTGTTGTTAAGAACAATGAAGCGGTAGTAATGTTCTTGCCATTGTAGTTAATGTTCTCTAAATACGTTCCTGGCTGTACAAGTAATGTATCACCATTAACCGCAACGTTGATACCAATTTGTATAGTTGGTTGATCACCTGGGATATTGATGATAGTTGAGTATAAACAGGTTGAAACTATAAACAAAATACAAAACAACATTTGAGTTTTCATCATTTCCTCCTACTAATAGATTTAATTTTTTTTACGCATGGAATTGAATAATTTGATTTAATCATAATTCTAAAAAACTCTCTCTCCATCTTATTCCCATACTCCTGCGTGGGAAGTCGGCACCGACCGACAACGGATTTGACGCTCTGCGTCAGCTATCCTCGATCTTAAGCCATCCGTGCTTCTTTTCTTCACTGTATTCCTCGCGGGTTAACTGTTTTCAAAAATGCAAATTAATAAAAGGTAAAATTCTTAATCCTTTGGGGTTATTTTCGGTATAATTCAATAATCCAAACTGAACACCATGCAATTCTTTCGTTCTATTATATAACGCAATAGATATTCCATTCATTTGATTGGTTTTAGCATAACCGGCAATGGCTACCCCGTTAAAAATTTCGGATTTCAGATAACCGCCTGTAACTGCTATACCCCGGAACTCTTTTTCGCAATATATGTATGCCAAACTGGTAGCAACGGCGTTGATATCGCCATCAGAGCCAACAGCTAATCCCCCGATAGCTAAACCATTGATAACATTAGCAGCTAAGCCTATTCCAGATATGGCGATACCCGAGATAACCCCTTCCCCTTCTTGGCTACCATCAGCCCTTGTTATTAGTCCGCTTATAGATAATCCATTAATATGACCGCCGGAGCCAACAACAAAACCGCTAATAGAAATTCCGTTTAAATTACGCGCAGTTCCGACACCTAGCAGCCCTAAATTGATGTATTGCATAGAACCAGCCGTAGGAATTACACCAATACTAATACCGTTTACAACGGCATTTTGGTTTTTGGCAAACTTGAACCAGGAAGTGACATTCAAACCATTAATTTTTTTTACATTTTTATCGGCAAAATTTATTCGAATGCCAGTAAACTCATAAGAATTGCCAATACTAATCCCGTATTTATTGGCGGGGAAATTCAGCGCTTTCCCATTCGATAAGGTGTCCTGGGCAAATAAATTGAATCCACCCATTAGAAGAATTACAGTAAAAAGTATAAGTGATTTTTTCATGATAATCTCTCCTCAATACTATTTTCAAATAGTGTGCCGGGTATTTTATTCATCTCGTTCCCCCGTAGAGGTATGCATATCTCCGACGCTCAGCATCGTTTCCATCTATCAATTTAGCTTACTGTCCGTTCCCGCTCCCGCCTTTCGAGTCCCCAGCACAACAAGTACAACAGGATCGGTAGCCATAAGACTAAAAATACCGGATTCAGGACGCCTTAGTGAGCGTCTAACTTATTATTATTATGCCAAATTATCACATTTAAAATGTTAAAATCTATTATACTCTTCATTTTGAAAACTCCTATTCAAATAAACTTATCCTGCTACTTCTTCAGAAGTATTTTTGGGTTCCCACCAAAGCCCTAACGAGGCAGCCAGAAGTGGAAAAGTAAAGATCAAGGACGAACCTAAAGTTCCCCAGGAAAATCCTCTTCTACACATAAATGCAACCAGCAATGCCGAATATATAAACATTCCAATTGATGCTGCTCTGGGATAAAACTTTGCGGTAATTCCTACACCCACAACAAATAAACACGGCAGCACATTCATAATAAAACTCATTGAAAATATACCATGATCTATATTGCTAATACTCGCAAATAGAGTCATCAATAGTCCTACGGAAATAATGATCTTTGGAGCTGTTTCCCGAAAGTTTTTTTTCAGCAGAACATTGAACAATGCCTTGGTAGCAATTCCTATAACTATAACCATTAGAAACATTTCGAAAGTATGATCATCTTTGGCCATTAAATGCCCTGCTAAAAAGACGCAGGCAAACATCATCACAACAAAAGCGATGTTACTCGAGCGATAGTTAAGGTTCATCTGTCTTTCATCAACATATTTTTTTGCAATGCCAAGGGAAGCTAAAGTTGATCGCAATAGATATGCTGCCACGATAAAAGCCAAAATAAAAATTTGATTTTGCGTAATTGCAAATAGAATTAAACCAAGAACGAAAATGATACTTGCCCACCAAAAAATCGGATTCTTTTTAAACATGATCTTTCTCCTCCAGAATAAACAGCTCTTCAACTGTTGTTCCGAGTTTCTCTGCCAGTAAAAGTGCCAGCTTTACGGAAGGTGCGTAATCACCTCCTTCTATAGATACAATAGTTTGCCTTGATATCATAACCATATCAGCTAATTGTTGTTGAGTTAATTCTCCCTGTAGAAATCTAAATTTTCTAAGATTTGTTTTCATAGTTTTATTAAGTTACTCCCTTTTTAATTACAATACGAAATAAATATTTTCTATATTCAATGTCAAGTTTATTTGTCATTATGTCTAATATCTTTTACATGAGCAGTATACCTAATCTCAATAATTTTCTTTTAATGATATCTGCTAATTGTAACTATAATTGGTGTTAAGGTAATTTTGGGGAAATGAATATTATTTGTTTTTTACTAATTTAAGTTTGAAGTGGTTTGGTAATCTTTTTACTTCCACTGCCTGGAAATCTCGTAACAGCAGATCGCCGCACATGCTCCCACATTCAAAGAGTTCTTCCAGCCCGAAAGTGGAATTTGAACAATTTCATCGGCTAGTTTAAGTGTTTTTTCTGATATTCCCAAAGCTTCGTTTCCCAAGATAAGCGCACATTTTTTCTTGAAACTAGTTTGAGAAAGATCTTTTGCATTGGATGTTGTTTCCAGAGCATAGATAGCAACATCATCCTTTTTTAGTTCTTTGATAACCTGCTCAATATCTGGATGACTTGACCATTCAACATGTTTTTCCGTTCCCATTGCAGTTTTCTGCACTTTAATGTTCAGGGGATTGGGAGTGTAACCGCAGATATAAATATGTGTAACTCCGAAACATTCGGCAGAGCGAAAAATTGAACCGACATTAAAAGCAGAACGCAGATCAGCAAGAATCAGGTAAAGCGGGATATTTTTCTTTTTTTGAGGTTCTTTATCATCCGCTAAGATCATAAAATCATTATCAATTCTATTTTTGCCGAACTCCTGTTCTATGGGAACAGCAAGTTTGAGAAATTTTCTTTTTACCAGGTTGGAAATATCCTTATCGATATCGTAATTCATATAATTAAGGTAAGTTTGTAATTCGTATAATAACTCTATACGTAGCGTTCTATTCTGCCAGTTAAGGTCAATTATCGTGATAAGTTCAACAAGTTTTTTACCTTGTTTTTCCCGGTTAAAACCATTAAAAATAGTTTTTGTAAATTTCATAAAAAATAGAGGAAGCTGTAATGCTTCCCCTAATATTTTTTTTCTTTTAAGATTTAATTTCTTTGATTAATTTATTGTTTTTCTTTGGCTTGAATTTTTCCAGTTCAGCTTTAATTTTTGCATTCTCCTGTTTCAACTCATTATTTTCCATAATTAGTGTTTTATGTTGAGTTTTTACTCCTTTATCCTCTTCTTGCAGCTTTTTATTTTTCAGTATTAATCTTTCATTATTAGCTTTCAGTTTTGCATGGTCATTTTTTAAGTTTTTAAATTCCAAATTAAATTTTTGATTTTCTTTCTGTTTCTGCAAACTTTTTTCCCATTTGTGTTTGTAATCCTGCTGACTTGTCTGTAAGGCAAGATTTGCCTTTTTCATTGCTTCAACATTAGTTCTGTTTTTCCCCGAACTTATTGCTAATGCATCATTCTTTTTTTGTAATTCTACCACTTGACCCTTGAGATTTTTCTGCTTAACCTGCAATGTTTTATAAGACTTATCAAGGTTATTATACTCATGCTCATAATTCGTTTTTACCTTGATAGGTTCAGTCTTTTTGCTTTGTTTGATTTTCTGACCTTGTTGTGCACTAAGACACAATACCAAGCTTAACATCACCATCATAATTATTACTTTTTTCATTTTTCCTCCTGAGATTTTTATTTGCTTGATATCTTTCTCAGCGAATTTATATGTCAATAATTTTGTTTTATTGTTATTAAATTCTTGTTGTGTTTTATTTCAGCTTGACATAGTTATAATGTTAATCTGAATTTAATAAGATTTTGGAGGTTTTATGAAGTTTAATAGAAAAATATATGGATATGAATGTGATGTTTATGGTCATTTAAATAATGCAAATTATCTTCATCTTTACGAGGAAGCACGTTCAGAAGCTTTGGAAAATATGGGTATGTCTATTGGCAAATTGAGTGAAGAAGGAATTCACATCTATCTTACTGAGATCAATCTCACTTTTAAGATCGGGCTGCCGGTGGGAGAAAAGGTTGTAATAGACACAAGAATGATAAAAACTACCAGGGCAACATCGATCTGGAAACAGGAAATTTTCAATAGTGCTGGTGATCTTTGTAACATAGTAATTGTTAAAGGAGTTTTCATCAAGGCAGGAAAACCCTTCAGAATATCAAAAGAGCTTTTTGAAGATTATAAGAAATTTATTCAGCCTGATTAAAGCATTAATGTTGCCAAACCTAAGAAAGTAGCAAACCCACCTATATCAGTAAGCATTGTAATTATCACACTGGAAGCTAACGCAGGATCAATTTTCAAAGTTTTCATAACTACTGGAATCGATGATCCTACCAGCCCGGCAATGAACATATTGCAAACCATTGATATCCCCAGAACTGCACCCAGAATAATGTTCCCCTTAAGTAGATACGCAATTAACATTGCAACAGAGCCAATCAAGAGTCCGTTAATAATCCCAACTGTAATCTCTTTCACAATGGCTCTGTAGGTGTTGTGAAGAGTTAGTTCACCCAGTGCAATCCCGCGGGTAATAACTGTAAGGGTTTGAGTACCAGAATTCCCTCCCAGCCCGGCAACAATGGGCATAAGAACTGCCAGGAAAGATAAACGAGCGATCGTACCTTCAAAAATACCCACTACACTGGAAACAAGCAGTGCGGTAAAAAGATTTAGAGTAAGCCAGGGAAGTCTCTTTTTTACAGAACTTAAGGGAGAAGTAAATACTTTATCTTCATTCTCCAAACCCACCATTTTATAGACGTCTTCCGATGCTTCATCATCAATTACATCAATGATATCATCAACTGTGATCCTTCCGAGTAAATGGTTTTCCTTATCAACCACCGGCAGAATGTAAATATCATATTTACGGAAGATCCTGGCCACCTCCTCCTGATCCATTCCTACAGGAGCCGAGATCACATCTTCATCCATGATATCAACAGCTTTCATTTCATCATGGCATAGAAGTAATTTTGAAACTTCCAGGATTCCAATTAATTTATTTTCTTTATCAGTAACAAAAATATAGTACAATTTTTCCACATCATCGTAAATAGCTCGAATATGATCAATCATTTCAGCCCGATTCATCTCCTTATTTACTGCAATAATCTCTTTCTGCATGATACCGCCGGCGGTATCTTCATCATAAACAAGAAGCTGCTTTATCTCATCGGAATCTTCTTTATCTATTTTCTGCAAAACATCCTTAAGTTGATGATCAGCCAGCTCAGCAGCAATATCAGTTGCTTCATCAGAATCCATTTCATCTATGATCTCAACCAGTCGGTTCTGCTGAATACTTTCCAGCACATCTTCTCTTAACTCATCATGCAGATCATTAATAACATCTGAGGCAATTTCCGGTGAGAGATATGAGAAAACTTTAACCTGGTATTCAGCCGGAAGTTCATTGATGATCTGGGCAGCATCACCCGGATGAAGTTGATTGATCTTTTCTTTTAATTCTTCATATTTTTCATGTTCTAATAATTCAATTATATGATCTAAAGTTATTTTCAACATAATCAACTCCTTGTTGAAAAAGATTCTGTAAAATTATGAATATTTCTGTCTATAATTTTTATATTCTCAATGAAAAAAAGCCCCGAATAACGGGGCTTAAATATTATTGATCAATTTTGAATTAAATTAATCTTTTTTCTTTTTTGATTTTTTTTCTACTTCTTTTTCTTCTCTTTGTGTAAATTCAATAATTGCCATGGGAGCACAATCACCTTTACGGGTACCATTTTTCAGTACTCTGGTATATCCACCTTCTATTGTTTTAAATCTAGGTGCGATTTCTTCAAAGACTTTTTTTACAAGGTCTCTATTCTTAAGTATCTTAAATGCTAATCTACGATGATGAACAGAGCCTTTTTTACCAAAAGTGATAACTTTTTCTGTCAGGCTTCTCATCTCTTTTGCTTTAGCTTGAGTAGTATTAATTCTTTCGTGTTTTACAAGGGAAGCAACGAGATTTTTCAGCATCAAATTACGATGCCCTTTTTCTCTGCCAAATTTTCTTCCTCTAACTCTATGTCTCATAGTTCAATCCTTATTTTTTGGTAGTAACTTTATTTTTTGCGTCTTCGATCCTTTGTCTCATCCCAGTAACATCCATACCGAGAGATAGTTCGTATTGAGTAAGTAAAGCATGGATCTCTTCAAGAGATTTTTTACCAAAGTTTCTATATTTCAACATTTCATTTTCATTTTTTTCTACAAGTTCACCGATCTTTTCGATCTTAGCTGCTGAAAGACAGTTGCTGCAGCGAACAGAAAGTTCCAGTTCATTCACATTAGTAGCTAATATCTTCTCCATTCTTTCCAGTTCAGGATCCATTTCGATCTCTTCAATGTATTCTGGTTCGTTTTCAAAAAGAACAAGTGAATCATATAGATCTCTAAGTATTTTTGCTGCTAGATAAAGAGAATCTTTAGGATCAATACTACCATCTGTAGTAATTTCCATTGAAAGTTTATCAAAATCTATGCGCTCACCAACACGTTGGGTTCCAACTTCAAAATTAACTTTGGTAATAGGAGAATATATTGAATCGATTGGAATAACACCAACTGATTTTTCTTCCATATCATGCTTATCTGCAGACACATATCCTCTGCCTATACCAACCCATAATTCCATTTTGAAATCTACATCTTCAGTCATTTCCAGAAGTATCAGGTCAGGATTCAGGATCTTTATTTCAGCTGATCCTTTAATATCACCAGCAGTGATAATACCAACACCTTTATGTTCTAAAACGAGTTCTTCTTCGTTGATGGATTCGGTTTGAAGTACTAATTTTTTCAGTTTAAGGATCAGATCAATAAAATCTGAGGTTGAGCCTGGGATCGCTGAGAATTCATGGTGTAATCCTTCTATCTTTACATAGCGTACTGCAGCGCCCTGAATAGAAGAGAGCAATACTCTTCTCAGGGTATTCCCGATTGTTGTAGCAAAACCAGATTCTAATGGTCCAATTTCAAATTTTCCGTAGGTCGAACTGAATGTTTTTTCATCGACTACTACTGATTCCGGCAATTGTAACGGTTCAAGGAATTTCATTTATGATCTCCTATCTACTATTTGGAATAATATTCAACGATCAAACGTTCATCAGTATCAATCTGGATCTGTTCACGAGTTGGGATACTGATAATTTGCCCTTTAAATTTATCTTTATCAACTTTGAACCAATCAATGCTATCAACTTCTGTTGAAGCTTCCATTGCTTCCTGAATCAAAAGCATTTGTCTGCTTTTTTCTTTAATTTCAATCTCATCTTCGATTTTAACATTGAAAGAAGGAATATCTACCTTTCTATCATTTACTATAACATGACCGTGACGAATAATTTGTCTTGCTGATTTTCTGGAAGGAGCAAAACCCATACGGTAAACAATGTTATCTAAACGTGTTTCCAAGATCTGGAGCAGGTTCTCTCCGGTAACACCTGATTTCTTAGCAGCCATTTTAAAATATTTTCTAAATTGCTTTTCTAATACACCATAAGTTCGGCGTACCTTTTGCTTTTCTCTCAGATGTACACCATAATCGCTCATTCTTTTTCTGAAACCTCGGGCATTACCATGTTCTCCAGGAATAAATGGTCTTTTTTCAAAAGCACATTTTTCAGAATTACAACGTGCACCCTTGAGAAATAATTTGGTTCCTTCTCTTCTACATAATTTACAAGATGATCCTGTATATCTAGCCATAATAATATCCTTATACTCTTCTTGTTTTTCTAGGTCTGCACCCGTTATGCGGGATAGGTGTTCTATCTTCGATCAAGGTGATCTCCAGACCATTTCCGTTAAGTGCACGAATTGCAGACTCTCTGCCGCCACCAGGACCTCGTACAACAACTTTAACTTTATTAACACCCATTTCTATTGCTGCTTTTGCAACTTCTTCGGCTGCTAACTGTGCTGCAAATGGGGTACTTTTCTTTGATCCTTTATATCCTATCTTACCACCGCTTGACCAGGTAAGAATATTTCCAGCTTTATCTGTTAATGATATTATGGTATTATTGAAACTGGAATGAATATGAGCTACACCTTCACTATAGGAAAGTCTTACTTTTTTCTTCTTTCTAACTTTTGTATTTACATTTGCCATCATTCACTCCCTTACTATCTCTTTCTACCTTTACGGGTTCTGGCATTTGTATGAGTACGCTGTCCACGAACCGGCAGGTTTTGTTTATGGCGAATGCCACGATAGCAATTAATTTCCATAAGGCGTTGAATATCCATTGCCTTTTGTGTTCTCAAATCACCCTCAACAACATAATCATCAAGAATGACTTCACGTAAATTCTTTTCCTGCTCAACTGAAAGATCTTTAACTTTGATATTTACATCAATACCTACTTTAGCAAGAATTCGTTCAGCAGTGGATTTCCCTATTCCATAGATATAGGTAAGCCCGATAACGATTCTTTTTTCTCTTGGTAATTCTATCCCTGATATATGTGCCAAGCTTCCTCCTTATCTAACCTTGACGTTGTTTATGCTTTGGATTACTAGAGCAGATAACTCTAATAACGCCATTACGTTTGATTATTTTACAATCTTTACACATTTTTTTTACAGATGCTCTAACTTTCATCTTATTCTCCTATTTATAACGATAAACTATACGCCCACGATTTAAATCGTAGGGAGATAATTCAACTTTAACCTTATCCCCCGGTAATATCTTAATATAGTGCATTCGCATTCTACCGGAGCTGTGAGCAAGGATTACATGCCCATTTTCTAGTTCAACTTTAAATGTTGTATTTGGAAGTGCTTCCTTTACAACACCCTCAACTTCTATTACACCTTCTTTAGCCATATTCCTCTTACTCTCTAATACTCAGTTAACAGTTCAGCTTCATTCTCAGTAATAAGAATAGTGTGTTCAAAATGAGCAGATAATGTTCCATCTGCAACATAGAATTCCCAACCATTCTCGATCACTCGATTAGTCCCGATATTAACCATTGGTTCTATCGCAATTGTCATACCTTTTTTTAATCTTGGACCTTTTCCTTTTCTGCCAATATTAGGAACGACAGGATCTTCATGCAGTGATGTTCCAATACCGTGACCAGTGAGATCATCGGCTATGAAATATCCTTGTGACGTTACATATGACCCTATTGCATGCGATATATCTCCAACTCTGGCTCCATCTCTTGCTTGAGCAATCCCTCTTCTGAGGGCTTCTTTAGTTATTGCCATCAAGGCAACAGCCTTATCTGAGATTTCACCGACCTGGAACGTTTTTGCTGCATCACCATAAAACCCGTTTTTATAAACACCCACATCTATTCCTATGATGTCACCTTCTTGAAGTAATTGCTTCTTAGAAGGAATACCATGTACAATACATGAATTTGGTGATGAACAAATAGCCGCGGGAAAAGGAGGTAAGCCGGGAATAGTATATCCCTTAAAAGCAGGTTCACCACCCTCATTCCGAATCAATTCATCAGCGAATTTATTTATTGTATAAGTGCTAATACCCGGTTTGATGATATCATCTAATTTGTGAAGTAGAAGTCCAACAATGCGGTTACTCTCACGCATTTTGGAGATTTCAGAACTATTTTTTACCGATATCATTCTACTTCAACACACTTCATTCAATAATAAAGATCTAACGTCTTCTTCCACGAAGTTTTCCTTTTTTCATGAATCCTTCGTAGTGTCTCATTACAAGGTGAGATTCGATCTGCTGAAGCGTATCGAGTGCAACACCAACAATAATGATAAGTCCAGTTCCTCCAAAATAGAATGGAAGATTTGCCCATTTAGACATAAATTCAGGCATTACAGCTACAAATGCGAAAAATACTGCGCCCGGTAGTGTAATTCTTGTAAGTACATTATTAATGTAATCCGATGTTTTCTTCCCTGGTTTACGACCCGGGA
>JAVCCH010000120.1 GCA_030765535.1 Candidatus Tenebribacter davisii | reverse complement strand
TTTATGGAATGAAGATAGCCAAATCTCAGGAAGATGTGGCAAAAAACAATCTCTCAAAGGCTATGATAACCCTGCTTTCTAATATAGAGAATAAATACTATTCAGTTCTGGAAGCAAAAGCACTGCTTGCTGTGGCAAAAAATACACAGCAACGTGCAGAAATGCAACACGACTCAGCAGAAACAAAACATCTTTTAGGGGCAATTTCCTCATCAGATTTCATGCAATTTCAATTGGAAAAATCTCAGAGTGATGTATCTCTTTTCTCAGCAGAGAAACAACACAAAACAGCTTTAAAAGATTTCAATAACTATATTAGCAGCAACAATCTTATTCCTGAAGATATTTCAACCGAGCTTCCACTAGATGAGGCAAAGCAAATTGCAGAAATTGAGATTGCTAAAATTGAGATGATAACTACGAAACTGGTTGAGTTGGCTTTAGGGCAAAATCTTGAACTTAAAAATGCTGAAGAACGTAAAGATACGGCAAAATCTTATCTCAGATTATCGCAAACATCATTCCTACCTTCTGTCGATTTCTCTGTTTCTAAAAGTTGGCACAACAATGTTTTAACTGATGGATTGAAAGATTCTGAAACTTATAGCCTGAATTTTAGTGTCCCAATTTTTCCTCTTGTGAATAAGGGATTGGCATATCAAACAAAAAAATATGAATATAAAAGCAGTGAGAATGTTGTTAGCTCAACTAAGAATGATTTACAACTTCAAACTGAATCTTATTGGTTGGAACTGGTTACCTCTTCTAAGAGCTTAACCGCTTCCCAAATATCTCTAAATCACGCTACAGCACTATTTGAGCAATCTACTTTAGAATTTCAGATGGGTGAACTTTCATCTTCAGATTACCTCGCTTCATCAATTTCACTTTATAGCACAGAAACTCAATATTATAGCGCAATATATGATTATTTAAGAGATAAAACAAATCTGAATCAACTTCTTTGTGAAGTAGATTATTCGGTCCTTAATTCAATAATTTTTGAAGGAGTAAACTAATGAAAAATCTCAAAAAACACCCACTCTTAATCTCAATCTTAGCCTTAGTCCTCATGCTTTCTGCCTGTGGCAAAAATGAAGAAACAGAGCAGAATGGAGCAAGGCAACCTGGAACTGAAAATAGAGAGAATAGAAATCCTGACTTCGGTGGTAAACCCAATATGAATACCAACGAAATCTCTGTTGTAACACAAGCAATTAAGCTCACAGATGTAGTTGAATATGTTAGTATTTCTGGTACGTTAGAAGGTATCAATGATATTGCAATTATCTCAGAAGTACATGGTAGAATCGTATCTATCTCTAAAAATCTGGGTGATATTGTAGAAGCTGGAGATGAGATTGCCAAAATCGATAATGAAGAAATCGAACTTCAACTTACCCAAACCAAAGCTTCTACTTTAGCAGCCAAAGCTAACTATGAATCGGAAGAGATAAAATTCCAAATAAATGAAGAGTTATATAAAAAACAATCCATTTCAGAAGTAGAATACATTTTAGCTAAGAGTTCATTCGAAAGCGCAAAAGCTGCTTATGACGGTGCTATGGCAAATCAATTATTAGCCGAAAGGGCATTTGACAACTCACTGTTCAAGGCTCCAATATCAGGCAAAATTGCTACATTACCAATAAAGTTCGGGGAGTATATTCCTTTGGGCACAGAAGTAGCGACTATTGTAGATGATTCGAAAATGGTGATTCGAACAGGAGCCGGCCCCTCAATTATCCAAAAAATTGAAAAAAATGAAGAGGTGGAGTTAACTACAAAATTATCCAATAAAACTTTTACAGGAATAATCACCGGAGTTGGCCTTAAACCAGGAAGAGATAATTTTAATTATCCCATAGTTATTCAAGCAGAGAACACCCAAAATCTTCTCTCTGGTCAACTGGTTAGCGGTAAAATTGCAACAACCTACTACAATGATGTAATTACTGTAAATCCATCTTCAGTTATAAGTTACTATGACACAAAATTTGTTTATGTGGTGGATACAGAAAATAAAGTAGAGAAAAGAGAGATCGATATTCTTATTGAAGTTTCCGAAACTTGTATTGTTCAGAATGGTCTGGAAATTGGTGATGAAGTTATTATTCAAGGTATGGATTTGGTGAAAGAAGGCAGCTTGGTAACAACTAAAAAATCTTCTTCAAAAAGTGAATTATCACAGTTGGAGAATTAATATGTCTATTACAAATTTTAGTGTTAAAAATCCTGTTTTAATAAATATAATCATGGTGATTGTATTTGTGGTGGGGATTTATACAGTGATAAACATTCCCAAAGAGGCGATGCCTGAAGTAGATTTCGGAAAATTTGTGATCATGGTATCTTATCCTGGTGTATCTCCAGAAGATATTGAAACAGAAATAATTAATAGAATTGAAGAAGAACTTTCCGATCTGGATGATGTGGAATCGATTGAAGCAACTGCTTCGGAAGGGATGGCGATAGTTAGTGTTAGCATGGATGAAAACGCCGACCTGGATAAAACCGAAGATGAGATCAGTAGAGAAATGAATAAGATCACAAACCTGCCAGATAATGCTTCGGATATAATCATCAAAAGAATAAACACCAAAGAAATGGATTCAATTTGCAGTATCGTGTTTTCCGGTAGTTACAGTGAAAACGGTTTACGAGAAATCGCTGAAGATCTGGAAACCAAAGTATTGCAAGTGGAAAATGTTTCTAAGGTTGAGATTGCCGGAACCCGTGATCGGGAAATCGTGATTGATGTGGATACTCAGAAACTAGAAAATTATGGCATCACATTCAAGGATATGCAAAGTGCTGTAGTTGGCAGAAATGCAAACGTTCCGGGTGGAAGTGTTTATTATGATAATGAAGAACTCACACTGCGTAGTATGGGAGAATACAACTCTGTAAGTGAGATAGAAAACACTGTTTTAAAAGTTAACACCAGTGGTTCT
>JAVCCH010000067.1 GCA_030765535.1 Candidatus Tenebribacter davisii | reverse complement strand
TTTATCCAGAAAGTTCATTTTTTTGATAAAAGAATAATGGAATGGGATGGAGATGCAAAGCAGATCCCAACCTCAGATAAACGTTATATTTGGATAGATACATTCTCTCGCTGGCAGATCAATGATCCACTAAAATTCTATGAGACTACCCGTTATGAAGCAAGTGCTCATAGTAGATTAGATGATATTATCAGCGGTATTACACGTGATGTTATTAGTTCAAATAGGCTATTGGAGATTGTAAAAAGTTCGAATAGAGAAATGACATTTACCTCTGAATATTCTGACAGTAAATTAATAGATGAGGTTAAAGAAAAGATAATAAATGGTCGTCAGGTGATTGCCGATTCTATCTTTGCACTCTCAAAAGTAAAAGTTGCTGAATATGGTATCAAATTGATTGATGTTCGAATAAAAAGACTTAATTATAATCAGGAAGTTCAAGCAAAAGTATTTGAAAGAATGATCTCAGAAAGAAATAAGATAGCTGCGAAATACCTTTCAGAAGGTGAAGGAGACTCTTCCGAAATCTTAGGTAAAATGCAGAGAGAACTTGATCAAATTCAGTCTGAAGCATATCAAACGGCTCAAGAAATCAAAGGTAAAGCAGATGCCAAGGCTATCAATATTTATGCAAATGCTTACAATAAAGACCCAGAATTTTATGAATTCCTCAAAACTTTAGAAACTTATGAAAAAACAATTGATAACAAGAATACGATCATAATGACAACAGACAGCGATTATTATAAGTTCCTGAAAAAAATGCAATAAATGAACAAGATATATCCAGATGAATACTGGATGAAGATTGCAATAGATGAAGCTAGATCGGCACTTCAGGAAAATGAAGTGCCGATTGGTGCTATATTAGTAAAAAATAACAAGTTAATAACCTCAGCACATAATCGAACAAATGCTGCCAATAACGGATTGATGCATGCTGAAAAGATTGTAATAGAAGAAGTAATTGCAACCGGTGAAAAATACCTTTATGATTATTCTCTATACGTAACTGTTGAGCCTTGTTTGATGTGTTCAGGCATCATCATTTGGTCAAGAGTCGGGAAAGTTGTTTTCGGTTGTTATGACGAAAAGGCAGGCGCTGCAGGGTCAATTTACAATGTACTACTTGATAAGAATTTGAATCATAATCCTGATCTGGTTTCTGGTGTTTGTGAGGATGAGTGTGCAAAATTAATGAAAGATTTCTTTAAAGGTAAAAGATAGTAGAGTAGTTACAGACTAACACTGAGGAACTCAGATAAATTTCTTGTTTGCAAGTTGAACTTGCAGATACAATTGGGTTGATAAGTTCAACTTATCAACCCAGAATCAATAAATATATTTTCGGAGAGTTGCCGGAGCGGTTGAACGGGGCGGTCTCGAAAACCGTTGTGGGTTTATGCCTACCCAGGGTTCGAATCCCTGACTCTCCGCCATTATTGTAGTTAACTTATTAGTATACAAATAATTACGAATATTCTATAAATTGTAAAATATCTTTATGTGACCAAAATGTGTACACTTTTTTAGAAAAATAATTTATCACATTGGAAATACTATTAGAAAAGTTTGTTTTTAAAATATTAAGTTTTCATAGATATGAAATCTTATTCCGTACTTCGCACCTTGCACTTCGTACTATTCTCTATCTCCTTAAATGTTCCTTCTGATAAATCAGATTTTCAGTTCGTACATCATACAATTTATTATTTTTTGTTTTAACTTTTACCCATTTGCCATACACATCTTCATAAATATTCACAAAGGTAACAATTTCACTTGCTCTCAATCTTCTTCTATTTGTTTTCCTGGTAACACCGATTGTACGGTCGAAACTATCACGTTTCAACTTCAACTTAGTAATTCCAGTTTCGCAACTAGATGAACCATTTATGAATGTAACTCTTACCATGTTCCTAAATCTCCATTCCAATCTCTTATCTTCTAATTTATTACACACTGTCAAATAGTATTATTCTTGACACTCAAATTCTAATTCACAATATAACTTTGCTTTAACGTTGCAACATGTCAATGAGAACAGGGAGAAGATTAGATGTATATTCTAGCCACAAAAAAAAGTTATTGTGTACATTATTAGTATAACTATAGGTTAGTTATGCCTATTTAAAGTAAGGATTAATAGAATGTTTAAATTGAGAAATAGACCTACCAAAAAGAATATACTTTTGTATAAATACAAAACACAGCAAATCCTTAGAACTAAATGGATAACTATTAAGAAAAATACAATAAAATTTATTAATTCATTTTACTTCATTGTTCTAATTTATATTTCATTTATAGTATTAATTCACATGATTTTATTGTATTCAGACCTAAAGATTACACCCAATGTTTTGAGCAGTTTTGCGTTTGCAACAGCTAGCATTATCGGAGCATCAAACGCTATAATATTTTCTTTTTCAACTTTCATATTGCAAAGCACTTCAGATCTATTCTCTACTCAATATCTTAACAAATTCATAGAAAATACTAAGGAAAAAATAATCTTTTGGTTATTGGTAATACTATCAATTTGTGCATTCTTAACTCCAGTAATATCGCTCCCTAATTATTTAGTTAATCTGTTACCAAAACATTCTCCACAATATTACAGATTCGATTTTTTAATTTCAATTTTTCTTTTGGCATTCTACTTGATTTATTCTTTATTCAGGGAGTTGAGAAAAAGAATAAATCCAGAATCAACATTAATTAAAATTAGAAGTGATTCAATAAAGCAACTAGAGAGAATAAATAAAGAACTAAAAAAACAATCTAATATTCAAAATAAAATTTTGAAACATGAAAAAGAAAACAATAAACTTTTTTTGGATTTATATTATAAAGCTAATCGAAATTGGCATTTAAACGTAATTGAAAACATTAAATGTCTGTATGAAATTGGATTAAGATTATTAGCTAAAAATGAGATAATTGCTTCAAATCTAGTTCTAAAGTTTATCTATGATATCCATCTGACGCATTTACAATTAAGAAATGGATCATTTATTAGAATGCCTTCGTCTTTATGGGGTACATTCTCATTTGATGATGAAGGATTTACTATCCAAGTTCTTGATTATTTTCAATCATTTGAGAACAGAATTGTTCAAGAAAAAAGAAGAGAAAACATATATTACTTACTTATGATATATGAGAATTTAATAAATTATACATTGAGTATTAAATACGAAGATAAAACTCATGATAGAGTTAAAGATAATCCCCTATTAAATTTAGTCTTAGCATATTATAAGAACTTTGTTGATCAGATTACACAGTCTAAAGAAAATGATTGGATTTGGAAATCTATTGAATCGATTTCCAAGGTTTCTAATATTACATTGCAAAAAACAGATAATCATTTGATGTGTAATCAGATAAATCAATCTATAAGTAAGATTTCTCAATATTGCTATTCTAATAACCAAGTAGCTTATTTACAAGAAATTGTACGTATTTATTTCAATCAAATCAACATTTCTTGGAATAAGCATGAGCACAATACAACTTTTTGGAAAAATTTATTTAAAGAATTCAAAGTAAATCTACTATTATTATCTACAACAAACGACCCTGGTTTGTCTATAGGTGAACTATTTATTAATTTTCAAACATGGCAAGTGGATATAGCAAAATGGATTTTTGATCTAGAAGAAAAAAAGCAGCAACAAGATAATCTGAATAAATTTATCAAATTAATGAAAAGGTGGAGCGATTTTCTTCTCGATTTTGCAAGAGATATGGGCTTAGATAATCAGAGATTTGGACTAGCAATAATTCAATCTATTGATAATAATCTAAAAATAATTCACGGGATCAATAACATCTTTAGTTATAACGATTTTGAAAAAATTTACAGAACCCAATTTAATACTTTTAGTTGGTACTTTAAAAATACAACCAAAGTAGAAGGTAGTCATTTATTTAACTTAGGAGAAGTATTGAATATTTTATTAAGAGAAATTCGAGATAACTCAAAAGATGGCTTTATGCATGTTAATTTCTTAACAAACTCATACATTAGATTAGTTGAACAACATTTTGAAAAAGCAACATTTGGTCATGGATTTAATCATCCAAGAATAATTGTAAAACTAATATTTCTAGGTCTATTACTAAATAAATACAAACAAAAACAAGAGATTGTTATTGTTTCCAAAGTTGATGAGCTGATTAAAAAATATTTAGAACTTAATAAAGAATATTTTGATTTAAAACAAAAAGAACAGAGTTTGTTGGGAGTAGATAAATACCAATTTTGCATAGAAATTCATGAATTAGAAAATGATTTATTCTCCAACAGTAGAAATGATTTTATGGATATGAAAAGTATTTTAAAAAAAGAGATAACGAAAAAAGAATGGGATGACTTTATTAATAAAATTGAATTTTGCAAAAATTTTAAACACGAACCGGTTAAGTTAATTTAGTTTCATATTAATTAAGAGTTTAAAAATGTTAACTAATCTTACAAACAAAGTAAGTCTATCAAAAGTGCCTGTGGCTCAGTCTCGCAGTGCTTTTGTCATGAATCGTGATAGTTAAGATTTTGTTACTAAATATTGTAAAATAGTCCCTAATCCATTGTTCAAATAAACATTAACGCTAGTAAACTAGAGGTACTATGGAAAAATTAATCTTAGATAATTTAAAAGATGAACTCAATAATAACAAATTAGTAGCTTTTGTTGGAGCAGGTGCATCATGTAATTATGGCTTACCAGACTGGTATTCTTTAACAAAAACTTTTGCTTCTGAATTGAATATGACAGTTAAAGATGAACATGGAAAAACTTCACCCAAAACTAGTTTTTCATCTGATGACTATATCATTATTCCATTACATTACAAAAACAAATTTGGAACAAGGAAATATAAACAACTAGTTAGAAATGAACTAACTAAAATCGACACAACTATAAAAAAAATAGAAGTTTATAATCCCTTATTTGAAATAAAACCACAACACATAATTACAACAAATTTTGATGATTTACTTGAAAAAGAAAACGATAAATTAATCGATAGATATGATGTGATTAAGTGTGATAAGGATTTGGCAAAAGCAAAGAACAATAATTATATAGTTAAGATGCATGGTGATTTAAAGAAAGGTAATTTTGTCTTGAATGAAGAGGATTATTTAAACTACTCAAATAAATTTAAACTTATTGATAATTTTGTAAAATCATTATGTGCAACACATACATTATTATTTATTGGATTCAGTTTTGCAGATCCAAATTTTAAGAAGATATTCCATTGAGTGCAAAACATTCTGGGTAAGGATTCAAGGAAAGCATATTTTTTTCAAATTAATTTAGATGAGATAGAGGATTACCAATTGAAGTACTTTTCAACTAAACATATTCAAATTGTAACTCATAAAGATTTACTTGGTAAGGCTTCGAAAAGTTTAAATTACGGTGAAAGGACATATCAAATGATTAGTCTTCTTAAAAATGATTTTATTGATGAACTCTATGAAAGATTATATGTCTTTAAAGATTTCAATATATTGTTCCAATCAGATATTATAGAAATTTTAGCAGATTTCCCGTTTAACATAAATCCTAATTATTTCAATAATTTTATTATTAATGACGATTCTATTATTAATAAAATTTCGAAATCTGAATATGATAAAAAGAAATTTGAATTAGTAACTAAAACCTTATCTAAAGCTGGTTATGATGGTTTTTACTCGATGGAAGACAAAAATAATAAAATTATAGTAAAATTCGATGATCAAGTTAAAAAAGACGAACTTTTTGATCTGTATACTGATTTTAAATATACAGAAGTATTGAAAAAAATTAAAGAACTAAATCCTAAATCAATATCAGTTCTTAGAAAAAAAGCTTTTTATTTACTTAAATTAGAGAAAAATAAAAAGGCTTTAACAACATATAATATGATTTCAAAAAAACTAAGTAATAGTGCTGATTTCTCGCAATTTATTCTAAATGAGATGAGTAGAAAAATAGTAAACCAGATCTTGCAATTTTACTGTTTTAATGAAAAAAAGTATTGGGAGGAAGCAAGAAATATTAATGTTGAAAAATATATAAACAATTTACCATTACGTGAAAGATCAAATGCTCTAAGGTTTTATAAAATAATCAATAATATTTTTCATAAATACTACTCAAGATTATTGAAAATTAGAAATGAGTTAGAAGGTGATAAAATTCTATTAGAAAGAGGTGGTTGGACTAACAATGATCACCATTCTTCAATCCAGAGAATTGCAGATGAACTTATTTTATATGTTTTTAAAAATCATTTACCTTTTGATTTTTATTCTGAAATAAAATCAGTTTTCTACTATTATTTTGATTCAGTAATGCTGAGTTATACAACCAAAGTAAATAAAGCTACTGAAAATCAGTTAAATCAAAAGGCATCAAAGATTTATTCTTTAGATTATAATCCTATCTTTATTGCAATATATTATATAAAAACATCTGATTTAGTTGATCTTCTAAAAAAATATAAACCTGATTTTCCAATTATTCTTGAAAATATTAAGCCAATTGAACTCATTAATAAATTTTCAAATCTCATTGAATTTCTTTATACAAATAGATTTGAAAAAACGAATTGGGATAAATCAGTTTTAATTGAAAATTTATTAAAAAGATGCAATAATTTCATCATCTTATTGTCTAATTGTGATCTTACTTCTGAGGATTATAGAAGATTTTTTAATAATATAATTAAACTTAATAAAAAAATATCCTTGCTACATATTCGAAACTATTTAATCCCATTTATGGAAACTATAGTTAAGGTTAATCATAATAAGATGTTGGATTTCGACTTATTGATCAATAGCATTTTATTAAAATTCAATTTTATTCACTTCAAAAGATGCAAAAAAGATATGCGTAAATTCTTTGAACTTGTACATGAAATTGCTCCTGTTTATCATTCGAGGAAGTACAAATCTTTAAGTAAGTTATTAGAACATATAGATAGTAATCAAGATGATAAAGAAATGGCAGTAATATTGTATAATCTAATTGATGGTTACAACATTTTTGGTAAGGGATTACGTATTCAGTTTAGAAAAGTTTTAAGCAACATCAATCAGATTTTATTAGAGGAAGATTACAATCTTTATGTTGTTATTCTATTTGAAAAAATTGTTGATTATCAGGTATATAATAAATCAACGTTATTGAGCTTATTACCAAACTGGTTTGAATATTGTAAGAAATCAATTATCTCTCAATCTCAGAAAGGTGATCAATCAAACGATATTGAATTTATACTTGATTTTTTATATAAACTTAAAATGAATCTTAATCATAAACACCACAACTTATTCAAAGAAAATTTCAGTTATATAGAACGCTCAGTACCATTTTATGATTATTTTCTTTTTGATAGAAAAATTAAGAAGGAATTATTTAAAGGTATTTGGTTATTGCATTTATTAAAAGATCCTAATCCTATAAATAGATTTAAAATTATTATGAAAGACTTAGGTTTAAATTCTGCATTGATGAAAATCAAAGTTTATGAATCATTAACAGGTCAAATTAATGATAAACAACATAAGGCACTAATTCAGGTTTTGCAATTATTAGATAAACTTGATTATAATTGAGATTACAAAAAAGTGACGTAAATATTCAAAAAGTAAACAAAAAAAAATAACTACCGCATCTCTAGTAAGTAAAGATGCGGTAATCTCATTATACATCATTCAGAATAAAATCTGATGCTTTCTTAGAGTTACTTGACCAGGTAAACAGATATTGGGGCTTCTTCCTGAGAACATTAAGCCAACCATTAAGATAAGCTGATGAATCATCTAATGTTTGTGTGGATATAATATCATATTAACAGATAGGAACTCCCCGAGGTTGGGTACTACCTTTATTCTGTTAAAAACAACCGTTAAGCTCAATTTAAATGCTCTGTAACAGTCGATAAGTATTTATTAGTGTGAATCTACATCTTAACTATTGTCGTTCAAGTAAGCATTAAATATTTATCGTTAGCAGGTATTATTCTTGACATCGCAATCAATTATTCTTTCCATAACTATCAATAAATAGGTCCTCATTCAGAAGAGAAACTAAGAAGCTGGTAGCAGATTATGCGAAGTTGAGGGGTGTATAGGGTGAAGGCATTAGTGGATATTGTAAACAATTTGCCTAAAGTGGAGTTTGAATAAAGTAAATGAAACTAAGACGAATGAAAAGATTAAATGATTCACGTAGGATTTCTGGTTTTAATTATAAAAAGAGAAATCTAGAAATGCTGGGATATTACAAAAAAGTAAGATCCTTTAAACTCACCGGTGATAAATTTAAACTAGATATTACTACTGTTAGAAATACATTAATCAAAATGAAAGAATTTAAAGCACTAGAAAGGTAATCTGAGGTTAAAATGCTCCCAGTATCTTATCATGTAGATGTAAATACTTTTTCTCAAACTATAAGTAATAGATACTTAATGAATAGCTACAAGCTATACTGGTTTGCTGGTATATTAGAAGAAGTAAAATCAGGTAATAATAAAATCAGCTTCAAGAGAATTGTATCTAGAATGGTAGCAAGAAGTTGGTATTCACTACTGAAGTATAAATTACATTTCGGTTTTCAAGATAGACTATACGTACTAGTACAATATGTCCAACAAATAAGTTGTTTGGAGGATACTACTTCCGAATCAGCTATTCTACAATTTATCGAAAACTCAAATGATCGTATGTTAGATAGATATATTCGTCATTTCTATACATTTGTTCCGTATAGATTCATATCACCATTTTACTATGATGAAATAAAAGGAATACAAGAAAAAGATAAAAATGTATTACTAGGGCAATTAAGCAAATCAAAGACAAAGTTCTATTGTATTGAAGATGAACGCATTGAGTTAATAGAAGAATGGTTTGATTATCTTTATACTAATCAAACAATAATTGAAGGGTGGTTGAACCTCAGACTGATTACTTTTCTACAGAGAAGAAATCCTCATGTCCCTGCCATATCAGCAAAACTATATCCTCCCCGGCGTAGAAACCTTAAAAACGCTACAAGGTTTTGGGCTGTTGTCCAAAAGGAAATTGGAATATATAATATTTATACTGGTGATAACATAAAAGATAATGATTACTCTTTAGACCACTTCATTCCTTGGAGCTTTGTAATGCATGATAGTTTATGGAATTTAATCCCAGTATCAAGATCGATTAATAGTATGAAGAGTGATCGCATTCCCAAATTGAGTAAATATTTAGAAAACTTTTGTGATATTCAGTATTCAGCATTTAATACTGCATTAAACATTGGACTATCAAAAAAAAACATTGAGGATTATTTATTTCTCAGTGCAGTGGAACTTAAAAAAGATTTTCCTAAAGAAATATTTGTAAAATCCCTGCATGAAATAATAAAACCTTTACATCAATTAGCAATGAATCAAGGCTTTCAGGTATGGGAAAATCATTATTAGAAAGGATGGATAGAATGGATAACAAACCCTGTATTTTTTGTAACCCAGAGAATGGAATAATATTAGAAAATGAAAATGCCTATGCAATGTTAGATGGATTTCCAGTTACTAATGGTCACACATTGATTATTCCTAAGAGACATTTTAGTGATTACTTTGATATAGAAAATAAAGAATTGATAGCCATACATGAACTTATAAAACTTAGAAAAGAACAATTAATGGTCAAAGATCCATCCATCGAGGGTTTTAATATTGGAATAAATGTAGGGGGAGTTGCAGGCCAGACTATATTTCATCTTCATGTGCATTTAATTCCAAGAAGAAAGAATGACACTCAAAATCCTAAAGGTGGGGTCAGGGGTGTAATCCCTAATAAAATGTCATATTAAATTATTCTCTTCTTTCCTCATTATAATTTCACTTTATTTCTCACCCCGTAATCCGCAACCCGTACTTATCACCAGCACTTTTCTTTTCAATCTTCTTGACATAAACTTATCAATTTTCTAATTTTTACATGCTTATCAAAGCAAATTATTAATTATAATTTTAAAAATCGCAAATCTTTTATGCAAAAGGTAGGTAAATTATGGATTCTAATTCTCCTTCTGGTATGTACAAATGTACGACATGTCTTATTGTAGTAACTCATATTCAAGGTAACGAATTTATCCCATGTCCAGAATGTAACAAAGTTTCTTGGGTGATTATCAATAAAGACAAAGATTATTTTGCATCAATTCATCATAATGGCTCAATTCTAACCAGATTAAAAAACAAACTCTCCCATTCGTAAGGAGAGATGTCAGTCGGGAGACTGAAAGAGGGGTTTAAGGATTTTCCTAAATTCTTAATTCTAAATTAAATTAAATTTGACATTTTAATATTACCAATTATATTTGGTAAAGGATGGTTAAGTGCCGCTGAGTGGAAAAAAAATGTTAGCTCTGTATATTAAAGCTGGCTGGCAGAAAATTAGTACAAAAGGTAGTCATGTAAAAGTGGGTAAGAGTACTCAACGTCAGATCATTCCCATTCATAAAGAACTCAAAAAAGGTTTAGAAAGTAAATTGTTAAAGAATCTAAAGGAAGGTAAATAATGTTCTATCATTTCAAAGTCCATCATGAAGATAATGGTTTGTGGGCAGAATGCCTGGAATTAGAGGGTTGCAATACTCAAGCTGATGATATTGATCAGTTAAAAGTTAATATGCACCAGGCTCTTAATTTGTATCTTTCAGAACCGGAATATTCTCAAGTACTTTCCCCTTTACCATTTAAAACAACAAGTATATCAAACATCCATCAGGTTAAAGTTGATTCAAAAGTTGCTCTATCATTTATTCTTCGTAGACATCGTATACTCAAAGATCTTTCTCAAAGCCAAGTAGCAGAAATGCTTGGTTTAAAAAATATCTATAGTTACCAGCGTCTAGAAAAATCTTCAACAGCAAACCCTTCATTATCTACTATGGATAAACTTAAGGATGCCTTACCGGATTTAGAGTTAAATTTGATTTTCAAATAATCCTTAATTTATAAATTATTAGTTATTAATTTGTTAATTATTAGCTGAAATCTTCCTTCGCTTGTAGCAGGAGGAAGTCCCAAGTATTACTTAAATATTTTTATTAGTAATACTTAATTACAAAGAGATGTTTTTGAAAAGATATCAATAATCGTAAATTGTGGAGGATTATATTAGTGATAAATCCCACTACCAACAATGTACATAACAAGAAAATATTCGAGTTTCTAGAATTAAATGAAAAGAAGATCATAGTTAAGTTAAAATATAAAAAGAAGAAATTAGATTTATGGATGACGCGATATTTGGAAGTCTTTCCTCAATTTTCGGTGAGATTATTAGGATCAAATAATCATCCGGAATTGCCTTGTGATTATTGGGTTAATGATCTTCTTAATAATGTAGATGAACACTGTAAGCACTGTAAAGAATTTAATAATGAACGTGATCTATCTAATAGTAAAACACCCTGTTCAGTATGTCTGCAGAAGTATAAAAGCTTTATTCAAAATTTTTGTGATAACTGTGTACAAAAAGATAAAAATCTTAATTGTACAAAAGAGGTGCTGGATTTATTTGAGAAAACACTGAAGAAAGATAGTAATCGACATCTTGATTTAAAAGCTTCAATGTCTTTTTCAGTTTTCTGCCATTTTGATCCTGATGAATTAAAAAATAGGAAGTATTTTAATTTCAATTTATTTAATATCACATTAAAGTTTCCTGAAGGGAATACAACGGGAAAGATAATATTCCAAAAAAATGCTTTCTTTAAAGAGCTTAAGGATTTTATTTCAGGCTGGATAGCTCTTCCAGAGGACATGTCAAAAAGGAAAGTGTATGAAATTGCCTTTAAGATAATTGTGCTACATTATTTATTATTATATGATGTATTAAATAAAACGATCTTTTACAATTCACCTGAGTATGAAGAAGGTACATTTATAGATCATGATAATGAAAGCAGTAATGTTATTGCAGCATATGTTTTAAAAAGAAATAATTATGAACCTGCTGGGATAAACAAAATCCTTGAGAATAATGTAAATGAGGATCAAATAATTAATTTAAGATTTAATGATCCTAAACGTTATATAGAGTTGGATAAAGAGCAGATTCTTCTACTAATTAATAAAATCAAATTGATCTATAATTATCCAGTATTAGAAAATGTTACACTTAGTAAATTGCCTAAAAAGTATAAGAATTTTATTAATAAACTTAATAATGCGGGTAAAATTAGTTCAACTAAGGTTAAATTTACAGATAAATCAGCTTATAGAAATGAACAAATAGATCTGAAATATTTGGAATACATAATTCTAGTTAAATTAGTAAGTCTTTTAGAGTCAATAAAGCGCACTCGCTTCACAAATAAACTACCAGATATATTCAAAAAAGATAATTTGATAAAACTACGTGATGAGATGATATCAGATGATTTTGAAGAAGATTCTATTACTATGGTGCAAGCCTGTAAAAATTTGGATTTCAAATATAAAGCAACTAACATGGCAATTCATGAAAAATTAAAATATCATCCAAAATATGAAGAATTTAAAAATTTAGAAGACCGAGAATTTACTAATTATAAATATTATAATAAAATACATTGGTTCTTTTATGAATGCAAAGGTGATTATTTAGAAGAATGGATTGATAATGTTAGAAAGCTCAAAAAATAAAATTCTTCTTTACCATAATTCAATCTGATTTGTTATCCTACAACAATTGATTATAAAGAAATTATTTTTAGCACAATTCCATTCATAATACAGCAAATTCTAAATCTATATAGAGCGTTCCGTTTTTATTCTATCCATATATAATTATCCTGAAATAATGTTTACAAGTCAAAAATCCACTCTTATTAGCTTAAATAACCAAGACATAATCGTTGATTGCACCATTATATCTTGATCAATCTCTGACTAAGGAAAAAAAATATTTTCATTAACTTACCCGTTTCGTATGGTTTAAGCTATTTTTCAAATCCAAAATAGTTTGATAATAAGAAATTGATTTCAACAATTAATAGAATGGTACTCTTCCGAATGAATACGAAAGATCGGAAAATTTGACGCAATTCCGATTATTAATTCGGACGGTGCCGCTCCGAAAGGAGCAAAGAATGAACAACGATTCAATTAAGGAGATGTTAACAAAAATCTCCCAACAGTTAGAAAGCGTCCAGATTCAACTGGATGATATGCAAAAGAACAGTGAAATAGGTCAGAAAGAATATCTGACAATACCGGAATTTTCAACGTTCGCTGGAATACCGCTAAGTTCTGGCTATCAAATAAGTTGTAAAAATTTGATCCCAAAATATCGTTTTGGTAAACGGGTACTTTTTAAGCGAGTAGATGTTATAGCATATATTGAGAAACATCGGATTGCTAGCGCTTCTGAGATCCACGCTAAGGCGGTCAACAGCCTTATCAATGGGGGTCATCATGATGCTTAATACACTTAATATTAGAGATAACCAAATTTTAACTGTGGCCGATGTAGTGAAATCGGGAAATAATGAAAAGAATATCCGGAAGGTAATTCATGATGGGTTAACTTTATTATTGGATAGCCCTGCTTATATGCTTGGATTTGACATAAAGCAATTCGATAAAGAACTCAAGAAAAATTCTAAGCAAGATTGTAAGGAATATAATGCCTTTAAATGTATTTGTTCTAAGAAACCAATTATAATTGATAAGAATAACATCAAAGAGGTGAAGACTGGTAAAACACACCGTGGTAATGAACAGTTAGTATTAACAGCAAAATGCCCCAAGTGTGGTAGAAAGTTGGTGAAATTATACACAAAAAAGCCGGAGAGTATAGAGAAAAAGGAAATAACTACAACTACTACGATAGAGACCAAAATATCAAAGAAACGGAACATCAAGAAAGTGGTTATTCGACCTGCTGGTGAAAACGCAAAGATCCTGTATCGCTTTTATTACAAATACTGTCTTCATATAAAAGGATATTCAACCGCAACTCTGGCGAAAATTGAAAAGGCAGTTTCTCACTTTACAACAAGTTCAAATAACTGTGATTTTAAATCTGTCACGCTTGATACTGTGATCGAATTCAAGGCATTTTTGAAAGGTATTACTTACAGGGGCAGAATAATATCTTTATCCTCAGTTAATGAATATCTCCATTATGTTCAGTTATTGTTCATCTATTTAATGGATAGACCGGGGTTTCGGCAACGGATTAACTTTGAGATTATTGAGTGTTTCAATCTATCCCTAAAGGAAAGAAATTCACTCAGATCGGGTAAAGATCATTCCGTAAAGTATCCTACCTATGATGAAATTCTTGAGATTGTTAATTCGATTGGTTCATCTTCAATTGTAAAGAGATCTAGACAGGCCATGGTTGCTTTGGTCGCGTTATCCGGTGTTAGAAGAGCTTCCTGTGCAAAATTGAGGATGTTCGACTGGGATTCTCAGAATTCTAGACTCACTATGGAGCTTGGTCCTAATGATCCCAAAAATGGTAATTACATTGAAACCACTGTAGTCCCGTTAAGCGAGAAACTGTTTAAGATCTTCACTGACTATTACGCAGAACTTGTCTCATTAGGTTATAAAGATTTCAACCCTATCTTCCCCAAAGCTAAGCCTAGAAAGGAAGGAAATGATCTCTGTTTTGTTGAATCAACTGAGCTGACTCAAGATTTCATGTCTAAACACAACGTATCTAGGATTGTGAAGGAAATTTGTAAAGAAGCCGGATTCCCTGGATATAGCGTTCATAAGTTTAGACATTCTTACTCTCGAGAAATGAAAAAGAGAATGCCTGACAATGATCTTATGGTTGCTCTTATGAAAAATATGGGTCACAAATCAATAAATCTCAGCACCTTCCACTACGGATCGATGAGTAGGGAAGAACAGCATCAGATCATCTTGGAAAACTTTTCGAAAAAACCTGATGAGATTCTGGATAGTTACGACCCTAAGCTCTTGAAAGAGTTAAAAAAAATAGTACAAAATTATGAAAATAATAATTTAAAGAAAAAATAAATAAGGAAATAAAAATGAAAGAACAAAATAAAAAGAATAATACAAGTAAAAAGATATCCGGTTTTGATCCAGTTTTCACTGCTAATAAAAATCAAATGTTTGTTATCAACGCAGTGAATTCTTTAGATAATAATACTATCAGACTGATAGTGCTTACAAAAGCAATGCTGCTTAATCGTCAACTTCGGGAAGGAAATCGTGGAATACTTCGCAAGAAGGGATCAGAAGCTACTTTGAATTTACTGATAGATGGATGTGATTTCTTTATGAAAACTGCGGGAAAAATTGAGAATCAAGATATACTAAATGGATTTAATACAGCAATTAAAGCTGTTAGAGCAATGGCTAATATGTTTCTTTTAGACATTCACCAGAAGGAGAAGTGATTATGAATTACAAAATAATCGAGCAAAATCCGTTGGAAGCTATCCGCCTGACTGAACGTATCAGCCAGGCTCAATTCTCAGTGAAATTGGGCTATCCCAATAAGCATCAATACAGTCATCATATGCGCAATTTTACACAAGATATCATCGATAAAGTACTAGCTGTATACGATCGTGATATAACTATGGATATCATAAACCATTTGAAATTTGAATGTCGTAAATTGAAGAAGCTGAATAAGGTTTTAGAGAAAAATCAACCTAAAACTGAATTGAAGGCTAAAGAAACTAATCAGAGTATAAGCTCACTTCTGGAAAAAATATAATAACTACGGGGCACTACGGTGCCCCGCCATTTTTGGAGGCAAAATGAAATTAGTAGATATGATAAATAAGATTTATGAAGATGATCTGAAGCTAGATCATGAAGAGTTGAATGATTTCTATCGGCATTATATTGATACATTCAGCAAAAGTTCAGAAGCTCCTGCAAAATTTATTCAAACAGTTTTATTCACAGCTTTAGGATCAGCTATATCCCTTTCACGTTGGATCGTGTGGGGGACTAAAAAGATCTTTCCTAATCTATGGGCGATTATATTGGGAGAGAGTACACGGAGCCGTAAAACAACTTCACTTGATATTGGTCTAATGATGGTGAAGAAGCGTAACAAAGAATTTCCGGACAGAAATTATTTACTTCCATCACGTTCATCAATGTCATCCTTAATGGAAATTCTTTTGAAAGAGCAAAATGGTGTTATTGAACACTCTGAGCTGGCTACATTTTTAGAACTTCTTAAGAAAGGCTTTAATTGCGATATGAAATCCCTTCTTACCAGTTTCTTTGATGTTCCACCTTCTTATAAAGTAAATTTTATTACAAAGGAAGACACGAATCTAGAATATCCGATCTTCAGTATTGCTACAGCATCTACTCCGGTCTGGCTGAAAAATAATCTTCATAAGGGTGATGCAACTTCCGGGTTTCTGGCTCGTTTTCTCTTTGCCTTCCAGAATAAGAAGACAAAATCCATCCCTATTCCACTTCAACCGGATGCAAAGAGGATCGAAATGCTCAATGATATCTTTAAGAAGCTATATGAATTGAAGCCGGAAGAGATCAAACTTGATGAGGAATTTAAAGCAGTCTATTCAGAGTTTTATCATGAATGTGACGAATTTATCGATGAATTGGCTGTAGATAATGGTTTGAAATCTATTTTCAGCCGCCTGCAGACAGATTACTTCCTGAAATTCACTATCCTGGAGTGTGTGCTGGCAGATAAAACAACTGCCTCCGGAGATGAAGCCTTAAGGGCGAAGTATTTGGTAGCTTTCTACATGGCTCAGGCAATTGCTACGATTAAAAGTATCACTCCTGATCAGCAGATGGAGCTTGAAACCAAGATATTAAAGTTCATTAAAGCTAAGAAAGAGGTTACCAGGACGGATCTCTACAGGTATTTTCATAATAAGCTATCAGCGCAGAAGTTGAATTCAGCATTAGGTTCCCTTCTTAAAGCAGATCTGATAGTCTCCGGTAATTCTACAGATTCGAGGAATACTCAGGTCTTCAAATTAAGTTCGTAACAATTCGCTAGCCCTGCGAACCCACATCTTCTTATCTGACAAGGGGATGTGGGTTCAATTCGTAATTCGCTGTAGGGTAGTGCTCTTAAATATACAATCTTAGACGTTTATAAGTTATTAAAGATAGTGCGATTTTAGATAAAATCGGGCATATATATAATGTAAAGAAAGAAGCTTTTTCAGGAATATCCTTGAAAAGGCTTCCTCTTTTTAATTATGAGGAGGTAAAAATGAAAAAACTGGAAGTTTTAATGACTTCTAACCTGCAGGGGCAGATCGATCCTGATCTGACAGGAAGTTTGCTGCCGGAAGACTACTGATAATAACCATTAACCCACTATCGTTAATATATTAATACAACAACAGAAATGTTATGTTGTGTTTTATAATCATTACTACTAAAACAAATAAGGAGGAAAGAATGTTACATTTGAAAGTACCGTTGTCAGTATTATCATGGTGGTATTCAGATCACTATGA
>JAVCCH010000205.1 GCA_030765535.1 Candidatus Tenebribacter davisii | reverse complement strand
TACAGATACTTGGGATATTCTCAAAGAAACCGATCGAGATCCGGATAATGCAGATAATGTTATTCTACTCTACACTGGTTGGTCAAGAGTCGGCTTGTTTCTACCTCTTGAATTTCTTTCTAACAAACGATCTCATCTTCTTTCACATTAACTATAATGCTGCTCAGGAATACAATAATGGTCAAGGTTGGAGTAGGGAACACGTATGGCCGCAATCTCATGGTGATTTCGGTACATCAAGAGGTGTAGGTACAGATGCTCATCACCTCAGACCTTGCGATATCTCGGTAAATTCTGCCAGAGGAAACGATGATTTTTATAATGGTGGTACAGAATATATTGATGGCGATGGTCCAACCGGTTGTTACACCACTTCACTTACATGGGAACCTCGCGATGCAGTCAAAGGTGATGTTGCAAGAATGATCTTCTACATGGTAAAAACAAATTAAGTTTGTCATTTCATCGGAACCGATATTTTCATGAGTTAACCTACTGAAATTAAATAAGTAAAACAAAATATATCCGCTAAAAGCATTTTGTCATATCAAGATTTAGTAAAATTTTAGAAGTAATACCATATAACATTTGAAATATCACAACTCTTTGTATAGTAGCGTTTTAGAGATTATATGTCATATATATACTGTAGGATAATAACTATTCGGCTTAGACCGAGTAGTTATTTTTTACTCTTTTCTATCTATCACTAATCAAAATTAAACAAGGAGGTTTCATGAAAAAATTGGATGTAGTTATGACGTCAAATCTAAAGGATCAGATCGATCCTGAATTGATCTGCAGTATACTGGTTCAGTTAATTCCGTTATTCAGAAAATATCTCTACGATATGTACGTGATCGAACCTGATGAGAAAGGCAGACTGCAGATCAGGATAGCCGGATACAGTTTTATTACTAATGAATTGGATGAAGGGACGATAATTTCCCGGACGGAAATGGCGGGGGAGAAGGTTATCTGGTTCAAGGTCGATGATTACCAAGATAGGTATGTTGGCACACTCTTGCTGCCTGAAGACTACTGATATTCGCATATAACAAACTACCATACTTGTTAAATAGTATGGTAATTATAATAATCCCATAAGGAGGATATATGAATAGATCCAAAGCACTGATCACGGCATCCAGTCTTGATCTCTTCAAGCTGGCTTCTACCAGATATCAGGATAACAGTATGTCCTCTCAGTTATTTCTGTAAATTGTTTGAAATTTATTAAGTTCGCACAAATTTTTGTAGAGGTTTATAGTTTAATTCGTCTGCTTCCTTAAGAGCGTCAATATATTTTTGTCGAATATTACTGGTTTTGGATAGATTCTCACTGCCCCAGGAGAACCTTGTACAATTTAGGATATTTTCAAGTAGTAAGTCAGTCATTAAGCGTGCATGACGACCATTGCCATTAGGAAAAGGATGGATCTCTACAAGCCTATGATGAAACCTTACAGCGATTTCATCATCGGATTCATCCTTAAGATCGATCCATAATTCTAAATCATTCAATAGATTTCTTAGACGCATAGGGATCTGGTACCATGACCCACCAATATTTTTATCGCTTCTTCGGAAGGTACCTGCCCACTCCCAGACATTACAGAACATACGTTTATGAAGTTTCTTTATAAATTGTTCGTTTAAAATATCTTTAGGTTTGGCTTTATCCAACCAGGTTATTGCTTCAATAATATTTTCCTGTTCCCAGCGATCCAATTCTCCTTGTGTTGTAATATTAGATGGTAGTAAGCCTTGAGCTTCATTCTGATCTATAGGTGTTGCACCTTCTGGATATCGTATACTAAGCATAATAATCCCACAGGTCGGATGGTTGCTGATGTATGATATCTTCGATCATTCGATTTAAGATATTCTCATTCTCCTCTTTAGTAAGTTCCTGATTCTCCAGGTTCATAGTATGAGAAGCTCTGTTTAACCTTTTAATCGCAACTTTTCTTGCTTGATCCTTCACGGTTTCTTCCAGCTTTTTTCGTGGTACCAGACAGTAAACAAAAACACTATCAAGAGCCTCAGCACTTTTTTTCATGGTATTGAGAGTAACAGTTCCATCACACTCTTGTTTCTCAAGTAGCGATATGCGTTGTCTTGTTACACCCATACGTTTGGCAAGCTGTCTTCCATTCATTCCTAAAGCATCCTTGATAGCTTTTATCCAACCCCTAGGTGGAACTGAAATATCAAGTAAAATTTGATATTTTTCTAACTGTCTTTGGACCTGTTCTCTGATAAGCCAGGTATTATTTTTCATTTCAATCTCCCATTTGTCAATACATAAATTGACAAATAATCAAGTAATGACAATACATAAGTTGACAAATGGTGATATTATGTCAATACATTTATTGACAACTGTAATGTCGCCTGGTTCAAAGTAGACCGCTATGAAGATAAATATATAGATGCTCAGTTGCTGCTGAAGACTATTGTTAATCATTGTTTCATGAACTATCGTTAATTATACAAATACAACAAAAGATATGTTATGTTGTGTTTATAATCATTACCACTAAAACAAATAAGGAGGTTAAACCATGCCTGATCTGTTAAAGAGAAAATCACTTGATCTTAAGCTTATCAAGCGGATCAAATATGAGAACAATGGCAACCGAGTGGCAGATCATACCCGCCTCAGCCTCTTAAGTATCGGCAAGAAGTATAATGGCTTCTTGCATGATAATAAGTTGCAGGTTGATAGGTCCTCGATAATTGGGTTTCTAAAGCAAATAAAGATGCAACGATCAGCTGCCACTTTCAATCTTTCCCGGGCTCACCTCAAGAAATTGCTCAAACATCAAACTGCTAAAGATGATTATACAAAACGTGTGCTTGTAAATGAGATCTTTTCTGACATCAAGCCCTTGAGACAGGATAAAAGGATTGTCGATTATCTCAGCCAGTCTCAAGTGCTGCAGCTTATCCTGGGAAGTGAAAAACGACTTGCTTTGATGATCGAATTTTTATTCAAAACAGGCTGTAGGATAACTGAGATGATCAATATCCGCCTGCAGGATTGCAAAGTAGATCAGGAGGTCAGGATCAAGATCATTGGCAAAGGCTCGAAGCAGAGGACAGTATTTATTGATCTCGGATTGTACAAGCGGATACGCCAGCAGTTTAATGGTCTATTTTATCTCTTTGAGAACAACCGGCAGCACCGGTATGATCGATCTAACCTGTTCAGGGAGATCAAGAAATGCGGAAAACAGATTCTGGGAAGGGATGATATCAATATTCACCTGCTGCGTCATTCTACAGCTAACTTTTTACTTAAAGAGTGCGGGAAATCTCCTAAATATGTAGCAGAGTTCCTGGGGCACTCTGATCCTGCCATTACGCTTAGTATGTATATCCATGAGGAGGTCGGATCAGATGTTGTAGAATTATTCAAGTATGGAAAGAAGAGGAGGAAAGAGATGGCTTGAGAAAAGCAAATCATCATTAAGATCGTAAAAAAAGAAAGAAGCCCGGTGGGGCTATTTTTTTTGCTCAAAAATATTATGTAAGGAGGAAATTATGCGAATTTGCGTAAACTGGAAATCACTTGTTATTGAAGTGCTAATTGTAATTGGAAGTTGTCTCTGTAAACTGCTGAGAAGAAAAACCGGTGATAAGTATCCTGATGAGAATGATTGTTAATGACGGTAACTTTTACAATGAAGTTCTAAAAAATAACCAGGTCCTTTAGTTGTGCTGGTGATATTTTTATAGGAGATAGTATGAAAAAGAAAGAATCAATGCCAATGTTGAGCGATATACACATCCTCACATAGAAACTCATCTTTAACGATTAGTAACTTCAGAAAAGAATACAGTAATTATATCTACAATCGTGATTATACGATCTTTAGGCTTACTTCAGGTAGGATAAGAGTTGAGGTTGATTCAAAATATTTTTCATTTGAAGAATTTATGAACATAATTCTCTTCTATCGTGAAAATAAAGAAGATGAATCTGTTCCAATGACTGAATTGCCTAATTTAACTCCTGGCAGAAAGTACTGTCAATAGATGATCTGGATGAAGAGATACTAAATCTACTGAAAATTCAGGTTATTTCCAATAAGATGAAAGAAGCAGCCTAGGGGCAAAAATTTGCAAGTATTAACGACCGGAAAATTCCGGTTTTTTTTGTGTCCAAAAACAAACAAAAAGGAGAAAAATATGCGTCCAAAACAACTAAACCAGGCAATTAAATTTGCCATTAAAAATAAATTTCCACTGCTAATCAAAGGTCCACCAGGCACGGGCAAGACATCTCTGGTCCAGCAAGCCTGCATGGAGACAGGCACAGAAATTATAGTATCACATCCGGTAGTAAGTGATCCGACTGACTATAAAGGATTGCCTTTCCCGAACAAGGAAGGAACAGCAGCAAAATTTTTACCATTTGGAGATCTGCTCAGGTTGATCGCTGCAGACAAGCCCACAGTCTACTTCTTAGACGATTTGGGACAGGCGAGTTTTTCAGTACAGGCCGCGTGTATGAATTTATTATTGGCACGTAGAATTAATGGACACATGGTGTCTGATAAGGTTATTTTCATGGCTGCTACCAATAGAAGACAGGACCGGGCAGCTGTGCAGGGAATTTTGGAACCGGTAAAGAGTCGATTTGCTTCCATCCTGGAATTGGAAGTTAATGTTGATGACTGGGTGGACTGGGCAATTGAACATAATATGCCGGTAGAACTAATTGCCTTTGTACGTTTTAGACCGAATTTACTCCATGATTTTAAACCAACAGCAGACATCATTAATACACCGAATCCACGTACGGTAGCAGCTGTTGGTATGATTATGAATGCAGGGCTACCTAAAGACACTGAATACGAAATGATCTCTGGTGCGGCTGGAGAAGGATTCGCAGCTGAGTACCTGGGGTTCTTAAAAGTCTATCGAGATCTGCCTGATATAGAAAAATTGATCGCTGATCCTGAAAATGCAATTGTTTCTGATGAGCCAAGTGCTTTATTTGCAGTCTGTTCTGCACTTTCTGCAGCT
>JAVCCH010000134.1 GCA_030765535.1 Candidatus Tenebribacter davisii | reverse complement strand
TCCCTCTACCAGAGAGTTTAGAACAGTATCGTGAAGATATTACTTTACTTCTTAAATCCGTATATACTGGGGAAGAATTTAAACCAGAAGATGAACGCAAAGATGTTCGTATAGGTGTTAATAAAAATTTCTTCAAAAAAGAATTTCAAGAGTTGTGGCAAAAAATAAATTTGAAAACTATCTACGAAGTAAAATTGAATACTGAAAAGCTTATTGAAGACAGTGTTAATCGTTTGAATGTAGATCTGCACATTGCAGATCGTCGTTATGAAGTTAAGGCCGGTGAGCTAGGGGAGAGTACCAAAGAAGATCTGCAGCATAAAGAAGGCTTTAAGCAAACGAAAAGAGAAACAAAAAAGCTGGAATCAAATATTTATACAAACACTGTATATGATATTGTTGGCGAAATTGTTGAGCAGACAAACCTTACTCGACGTACTGTTGTTGCAATTCTCAAGAAGATACGCCCCCAACAATTCTATCTCATTCAAAAAAATCCGGAAGAATTCATAGCAAAATGTAGCAAATTGATCAAAGAAGTTAAAGCGAGTCTCATCATTAATAACATCATATATCATAAAACAGAAGATCGTCATGATGCCAAAACAGTTTTCACCAACGATCAACAAGCGCTACGTCAATCGGAACAACTTAAAAAGCATATCTATGATTTCCTGATTAGTGATTCCAAAACAGAAGCCAGGTTTGCCGAGGCTTTGGAAAACAGTGAGGAAGTTACAGTCTACGCAAAGCTTCCACGCAGTTTTCATATCACAACTCCCGTAGCCAATTATAGTCCAGACTGGGCAATTGTTTTCGATCAGGATAAAGTACGTCATATTTATTTTGTAGCAGAAACTAAAGGTAGTGAATCAAATATGGAATTACGTGATATTGAAAAGCTAAAGATTCATTGTGCAACAGAGCATTTTAAAGAAATTGCTGGTGATCAAGTCCTTTTCCATAAGGTTGTTACTTACGAAGACCTTTTAAATATCGTGCAGGTAAAATAACTATGAAAACAATTGATAATATAAATAATCGTTTGATAGAAGATTTGAAGAATGAGATAAAGAAAGGAAGTAAGCTTTCAATTGCAGCTTCTTCATTCTCTATCTATGCATTCCAAGCTCTCAAAAAAGAATTATCTTCTATCGATGATCTCAAATTTATTTTTACGACACCAACTTTTATCAAAGAAAAAAAACATAACGAGTCAAAAGATTCTTTAAATCACCAGCTGTTAAGTGGTAGTGAGTTTGAGCTTCGCTTTAAGAATAATCTTAATCAACGTGCTATTGCACAGGAATGTTCAAATTGGGTGAAAGAAAAGGTTACTTTCAAAAGTAATAAATATAGCAACCTACCTCTACAAAATGTTATACATTTAGATAAAGGTGGTAAAGAAGATTATGCTTATAACGGTATGGATGGTTTCACAACTATTGATCTGGGTCTTTCTCATCGCAAAGGTTTCCCCACGCTTATCACAAAGTCAGGATTTCCACAAAGCAAAGCTTATCTCGATTGGTTCAATCAGGTCTGGCATGATCATGATAGTCTAGTTGATGTTACTGCTTCTGTCCAAGAATATTTCGAATCTGCTTATCAAGATAATAGCCCTGAATTCATATATTTTATTACACTCTATAATATTTTCAACGATTTCCTTAGCGATATATCATTAGATAGTATTCCAGATGATGAGATTGGTTTTAAACAAACTCAGATTTGGCAGATGCTCTACAATTTTCAGAAAGATGCAGTGATCGGTGCCATTAATAAACTAGAAAAATATAATGGTTGTATCATAGCCGACAGTGTTGGTTTAGGTAAAACTTTTTCAGCACTTGGGGTTATAAAGTATTACGAAAAACGAAATAAAGATGTTCTCGTTTTATGTCCCAAAAAGTTAGAAGCTAATTGGAACACATTCCGTCATAATGATAAGAATAACATGTTAGCAAAAGATAGATTTCGTTATGATGTTCTTTTCCATACAGATCTCACTAGGGAAAAAGGTATGAGCAATGGTCGGAATTTGGCTCATGTTAATTGGGGTAACTATGGTCTTATTGTAATTGATGAATCTCATAACTTCAGAAATAACAACACCTATTCTAAAAATGAAAACCGTTACCAGAGATTAATGAGAATGATCATTCAGGAAGGTATTGAAACCAAGGTTCTCATGCTCTCAGCTACCCCAGTAAATAATCGTTTTAACGATCTTAAGAATCAGTTAGCTCTTGCTTATGAAGGTTATAGTGGCAATATTGATGGGAAGTTGAATACTACAAAAGGCATTGATCAAATATTCAAACGAGCTCAACAATCATTCAATACTTGGTCAAGGCTTCGCACAAAAGAAAGAACCACTCAAAAGCTTTTAGAGCTTCTTGATTTTGATTTCTTTGAGATTCTGGATAGCCTTACTATAGCTCGATCCCGTAAACATATCACATCCTATTATGATACTTCAGAAATTGGTAAATTCCCAACCAGGAATAAGCCGATTTCAATTCAAAGTGCTCTCACAGACAGTTCAAATATTGAATATACTTCTATTGCTGAACGCCTTTCACTTCTTAATCTATCTGTCTATTCACCGCTTGGCTATATCTTACCTAGCAAGGTAAAACATTATGCTGATCTTTACGACATTAAAGTTAAAAGTTCAACTTTTTCACAAGTAGATCGTGAGAGAAGTTTACAGATTCTTATGAGAATTAACCTGCTTAAGCGTTTAGAAAGTTCAGTTCATTCTTTCGGTATTACATTAAGAAATATTTTAGTGCAGATAGAAGATGCACTAAAAACGATAAAGAAAGGGAAGACCATTTCTGATATGCAAGCAACTTCAATGATTGAAGACATAGATTGGGATCCTGATTGGGGAGATGAAGAAAGCATTATAGGTCGAAAGGTAAAAGTGCATATATCAGATATTGATCTTACTAGATGGAAAGAGGATCTCTCTGCAGATTTATATATCATTCAAGATTTGCTGGAATTAATTAATCCCATTAAGGATTTGGCGGACACAAAACTTCAGCATCTCAAACGAATAATAAATGAAAAGATTCAGCACCCCATAAATAAAGATAATGTTAAGGTGCTCGTTTTTACTGCTTTTGCTGATACGGCAAACTATCTTTATGGTGCTTTGAAAAAAGATTTGAAACATGATGTCGGTTTAAATACTGCTTTGATAACTGGTACAAAAAAGCAATGTACTACACGTTCGATTCCTTCTGAAATAAATACTATGCTAACATGCTTTTCTCCCAAATCCAAAAGAAAAGATTTGCTCTATCCTGATATCAAAGATAGTATCGATGTTCTAATTGCTACGGATTGTATTTCGGAAGGTCAAAATCTACAAGACTGTGACTTTCTTGTTAATTATGATATTCATTGGAATCCTGTCAGGATTGTTCAAAGATTTGGTAGGATAGATAGGATCGGTTCTCAAAATGAAAGCATAACTTTAGTTAATTTTTGGCCAGATATTACGCTAGATACTTACATTAACTTAAAACAACGTGTAGAAAATAGAATGATGATTTCAAATATGGCAAGTACCGGGGATGATAATATTCTGAATACAGAAGAAAAAGATTTGGAGTATAGATCAATTCAACTTAAGAAATTAAAAGAAGAGATTATGGATCTGGAAGACCTGAAAGAAGGTGTCAGTATTACAGATTTAGGCTTAAATGATTTCCGTATAGACTTAACAAATCTATTGAAGCAATATGGTAAACCAAAAAATATTCCAGATGGTCTTCACGCCATTTCTTCAGCTAGATACGATTTGGAACCAGGAGTAATATTCATTTTAAAAAATATTAATGAAGAGTTAAAAATTAATAAGTCAAATCGGCTCCACCCATACTATCTTGTATATCTAGAAGATAATGGAAATCTTAAATATAATCACGTTGATGCCAAAAATATATTGGATTCATTAAGATTGTTGTGTAATGGAAAGCAATCACCTGATCCTGATCTATGCCAGTTGTTTAGTAAACAGACTGATAATTATCAAAACATGGAGAAATATTCCGTCTTATTGAGAAATTGTATTGCAAACATTCTCCAAGTTGACGAAGAAAAGGATATGCTGTCTCTTTTTAAATCTGGTGGAACTACAATCTTTAACGATAGCTTAAAAGGGATTGATGACTTTAAATTAGTTTCTTTTCTAATTATTCTGTAGGTTAAATGTTTAATCTACCTGCTAACACACAAGTCAATAAGCTAGTTCCAAAAAAGAATTTCGCTAGCTTTCTAAATTCAAAACAAAAGAGGTTGTTTTCTGATTTTATTAGCAGGATAAAGCTGTTGAACACTCTATCTTCCAGTTCAATTAACTTGTCTGGAGATGAAGTAAAAGAGATACACATATTCGAGATCCAATTGAAAAAGAAAGATTATCCAGTAATTCTGTTTGATCTGTTTGATAAATTTATACCATATCATATTATCCTTATTGCTAGTTATAATAAAGAGCTTTTAGTTTCTGCAGCACAAAAGCACACTCATCCTGCCAATGAAAATCTCTCTATTATAGACTGGAGATTTAACTCAATTTGGTTCAAAGAAAATAATTTTAAATATGTTCTTAATTTACGATCAAGTCTCGACTTTGTTTTCTCCGATCTTTGTTTTCAGCTTTCTGGTAAAAGTACCATTTCCAAGATGTCTATTCTAGAGTTGGTAAACAAAGAACGGAAAATAGATGTATTGCAAAAAAACATACATAAATTAAAAATATCCATAAAAAATTGTAAGCAGTACAATATAAAAGTAGAATTAAACATGCAGCTGCAGAATAGCATAGAAGAGCTAAATAGTTTAAAGAATAGTAATATTTGAGATATAATTATTTTTTTCTTCTTTTCACTTTTTTTCTAATCTTCTTGACACTAATTTCTCAAATATTATTCATTTGTACGCTTACAGAAGCAAATTCTAATTAATAAATAAAAAATTTAAAAAATTGCAAATCTTTAATGCAAAAAGGTAGGTAAATTATGGATGCTAATATTCCGTCTGGTATGTACAAATGCACAATTTGTCATAATGTTGTATCCCACATTCAAGGCAAAGAATTTCTTCCATGCACAGAATGTAACAAAGTTTCTTGGGAGATTATTAAACAAGATGAAGATTACCTTGCATCGATTCATCATGAGAATTAGCATGCACAAATTAAATCTGAAGATACCTTTGTTAACAGGACTTGAGTTAATAATCCGGTATTTACCGGAGAATTGACTTAAGAACTTACATTAATCTTCAATA
>JAVCCH010000127.1 GCA_030765535.1 Candidatus Tenebribacter davisii | reverse complement strand
CGGTTTATTTCTTAAGCAGGGTCAGGTTCAAAAAGATCAGCTAGGTGTTATTGAACTTAAACAGAATTGTACGTATGCTGGTGTACATGCTGAAATAGCTGAAATACTTATAGAAAAAACCAATAATACCAAACTTAAAAAAAAGAAGGTGAGAATTACTCTCATTTGATAATGAATAAAGACCAGCATACAACACCGTTGAAAAGTGATTTACTTAATTTTAAATATAGTTTTGAAATGATTATTAATTCTCGAAGAAATAAGCATAACAAACGTGTTGGTTAAGCTTCACAGCACACGCGGGACATTAAGTGCAATTTGATTTAGTGAAAGAAAAGAAATAGAAGGAGACGAAAAAATGAAAGCTAAAGTATTGATTTTTTTTGTAATTACAATGTCGATTGTATTCTTATCTTGCAGTAAAGATAGCACAGGACCGGATGATAATAATCCCAAAGAAAATTGGGATATTAATATTGATGATGGTGCTGGCAGTGGTTCTTGGGAATTAGAATTAATGCCCGATTCAACTATTATAAGTAGTGGTTCTTGGGTTGTTGATTATTACGAGAGAGTTGAAATTAGTTGTAATTTTGTTAGTTCACCAATAGTCTTCAATGGTCTAGAATTCTATTTTACTGCAGATGGTACAGCACATCATTCAGAACTAAATCAGGATTCTGATTTTACAATTATAATTTTCGGTTCAATGTATAATGGTGTTGGAAGTGGTGAATATGAAATTGAATATACTCAGGTTGGTTGGGAATCAGGTAGCGGTACTTGGACAGGAACCCTTAGTGATGGAGAGGGAGTAACACCGACAGGACAACCTAATTAACCTACCATCAGATCCAAATCCAGTGGGTAATGCTTCAATGGGTGATATTTGGGAATTTACAACTCTTGATGATGCACTGTATAGTATACAAATTGCAAATATACAAGATAGTATCGGCGTATATAATGGACAAGATGTTACAGTAGAAGGTATAATTACAATAGGAACAGGTGTCTTAAATAACAATCTGTTGAATGCTTTTATCCAAGATAACTCAGGAAAGGGTATTATGCTTTTTGATTATAATATTACATCAGCATATGAAAATGATAAAAGAAAAATATATACTATTGTTATTATCCTACCAAATAAGAGGAATAACAAAAATAGGTTTTACACACAAGTTATAGCCAATTACTTCAACCTAAAGAATAATGAAAAGAAAAATTGAATTACTGGCACCTGGTGGAGATATTGATTCTCTGAAAGCTGCAATTCTTGCCGGAGCCGATGCTGTATATTGTGGTTTAGATAAGTTTAATGCCAGAAACAAGGCAGCAAATATAAGCTTCGAAGATTTACAAGGAATTTTAAGATTGGCGCATAAAAATAACTGTGAAGTTTTCCTAACTCTTAATATACTTATTCTAGAACGTGAGATGCCAATTTTATTAAGTGTGTTGAACAAATTAGTAAATACCAGCATCGATGGTGTGATTGTTCAGGATTTTGGTATCTTTTATCTATTATCAAAATATTTTCAAGGCTTTAAAATTCATGCCTCCACACAGCTTACAACACATAATGAGGGACAAATAAAGTTTCTAAGTCAATTCGACGCCAACAGAGTAAATCTATCCCGTGAGCTGAATATTGATGAAATAAGTCACTTAACTTCAGTAGCACATGAAAATGGGGTTTTAACTGAGGTTTTTGTTCACGGTTCTTATTGCATCTCTTTTTCGGGTATTTGCTATATGAGTTCTGTACTATCAGGAAAATCAGGAAATCGTGGTAGATGCAGCCAACCTTGTAGAGGAAGGTATGTCACTACACCCGAAGGAAAAGATTATCCGCTTAATCTTAAAGATAATTCAGCCTATTTCGATCTAAGAGAACTGTGGGATGTTGGAGTGAATTCATTAAAGATTGAAGGTAGGATAAAGGAATTTGAATACGTATATACGGTGGTGAATTCCTGGAGAAAGCAACTCCGGAGTTTTTACGACCATGACGTTCTTCTTGATGATAATAGCGATTTGCATAAAGTGTTTAATCGTGAATTTTCAAATTCCTATTTAAGGGGAGATATTAATAAAGATATGTTTATTGATAATCCCATGAGTAATTCGACGCTTCACTTGTCCGAAATCAATCAATATTCTTCCGATGATAAACGAAAACAAGGTGCGAAAGAACTGTATGAAGAAAAAGAAAAAACCAGAAAGCATATAAAAGATATAATTGATCAATTAAATACAGATAAGATTCCTTTAATGATCGAAATTTCCGGGGCATGCGGAACCTTTTTAAAAGCAACAGTAAGAACACCGGACAGATCGTTTTTAGTGCAATCGGAATATAGGCTTGTTGATGAAGGGATACGGTTTTTAAATCATAAGATATTATTAAAAAAACTACGAGCCTTACGGGATACAGGATATTACCTAAAAGAATTAAATACCGAACAACTTGGTGCAAAACTTTGTATTCCATTTAGTGAACTAACGGCATTAAAAAGAAAAATATTATTTGTCTTAAATGATTCTAAGGAAGCAATCTTACCCATAGCTCTTCCTGTCTTAAAGAAACCAAGCACAATTAAGATTAAGCCAAGGCTTTCTGTATTAATCTCTTCACCAAAAGATGTATTGCTTTGTAAGGACAGCTCAGTAGATATCTATTTTCAATTACCCAATTCTTTTAAAACAAAGACCGCCGAATTTATCGATCTTTTTATAAATAATGAGAAACTAATCCCTTGGTTTCCTTCTGTTTTGATAGGTGAAGATTATACTGCTGCAGTAGATTTTCTTTATCACTTACAAGCAAAGGGTATTGTAACAAATAATACAGGAATAGCTTACGAAGCCTATAAAATGGGCATGGCTTGGATAGCTGGGCCGTATCTTAATATAACCAATTCTTATAGTCTTTTAGCCTTGAAAGAAAACTTTAATTGTTCGGGCTCATTTATATCGAACGAACTTAAATACACTCAAATAAAAGATATTAAGAAACCCGATGATTTCGACTTGTACTATAGTATCTATCATCCAATTATGATGATGACAAGTAGACAATGTTTGTTTCATCAAGTAACCGGATGTGAAAAAAGTATAATGGATGATAGCTGTATTCAACATTGTGAGAAATCTTCATCAATAACAAATTTGAAAAAGGAGACTTTCTTACTGAAGAAAACAAAAGGAAATTATCATAGCATCTATAATGCAGTTAATTTACTGAATACAGATATTATTGAAGATATGCCCGGTCGTTTTTCCAGTTTTTTCATTGATTTAAGGGATATAAAGACTGAAACAATAATTGAGCTGAACAAAGCAGGTATAATTAAACTTTTTAAGAATCATCTTAGTGGAGATTCTGATTCAACACAGCAACTAGAACACATTATTCATCCATCAATCAATACTCAATATAAAGAAGGTATCTAATTTCACCTTTAAAATAGAAAGGCCATTATAAATAAAAAAAAGGAGCAGATTACTCTGCTCCAATTATTATTTATAACTTATTAACTATTAATTAGTCTTCTATTACTTCCACATTAGCACGCGGGATAGTAACTTTTTCACCGGTTTCAAGTTCAGCTTCCAGGATACGAACCATAGTCTCACTTTCTACTTTAGTAAGTTTTTCAGGTAAGCCTGTAACTTTACCGATAAGTCCGAAATTCGGCTGGCGGATCACACGAATTGTTGTTCCGATTTCCAAAGTTGCCATTTTAGGTTCTTCTGCTTTGAGTTCATCTTCCTTGAATTCAATCGGAATGATGATTTCAGGGCGCATAACACCGGCTCTAATTTGAGTAATACCATGAATGGATGCTTTATGCCCCTCAAAACTTTTAAGCAGGCTAAAGGTGTTATTTGCCATCTTGATTATACCGAAGCCTTCCGTAACCACTATCGTAAGACCGATATTTTCATGTCCTGTTATTGCCACACCAATATTGTAACCGAGAAGTTTCTTGAGATCCTGGTCGTCAATTCCACCGGAAATAATACCGGAAACACCAACCTTCTGTGCTTTCTTGATCACGTCATAACTAACCAATGCGCCGCACACAATAACCTTATCTTTGCAGGAATCATCAATTTTGTCCGGTTTAATAACTTCATCCGGAGAGTCAGCCAGCATTTTTATTTCACCGGAGCGTTCTCCACTGAGTCCAAAGATCCCTTGGATATAGGCAGATTTGTTTTCAATAACAACACCTTCTTCTTTGATCACATCAACAACTATGCCGTCAATAAAGGCTTTTACCTGGATGGGGATTCTTGGTTCACGCAGCAGCATTTGTCCGGTTATTTTGGAAATGCTTTCAATTTCACCATCAATAGGAGATTTTACAGAAGTTTTGAAAAATCCTAAAAATCCATTTGTAACAGCCATTACCTGCCCTTTCTTTATCTTGTCACCGGCTTTAACCTTGAGATACTGTCCTATAAGATCTGCTGTTACACCAAGTTTATTTGATAAATTGAAGGGAAGCACTTTTCCCGGAAGTAGAGTTTCTGCAACTATATCTTCCGCTTTAACTTTATCACCTTTTTTAACTAGAACCTTTCCTTTAAGAGGAAGAATTCTATCTTTCTTGAGAACTATACTTTTTGTTACTGTTAATCCTGGGGAATATGCTTGAGCCATTCTAACCTCCTATTCTCTTTCTTCGGGATAAACTTTAAATTCTTTCATCCACTTCTTAAGTAATGGTACACGTTTAGCAGCTTCAACCGGTAAGTTAAAGGGCTGTCTTCCTCGTGTATCAAGAACTATTCCAACTACACCACCGTGCAGATCACAATCCATTTCCTGACCTTTACCTTCACCAATATTCAATCCTCTACCTGGTTTTAACGTAGCTTTTGCCACTTCACCTACACCGCAGGGTAGGAGCCTTACTTCACCAAAGGGAATATTCTCTTCAAATGTTTTTCCATTTGGTAGTTTGATCTTGGCATGAAGAGCAATTTTGCCTTGTTTCATTGCACCTACTGGAGCCACACAACTTCCCAGATAAATAAGACAGTCTTTTTCAAATACTTCTGTAGCTGCTTTTTCACTGATCTCTGCTAATACACCAAGTTGGGGCATCATGAAGATACTGTCAACAGCAAGCCTGGTAATTCCTTCCGGCAGGAAGGAATCGATCAACATCATTACTGACTGATTTCTGCGAGGAGCATGTGACATTACACCACCGGAACCGACCAGAAGATCAAGAGTCATCAGGTTTACAATACTCGCTCCGGATGCAGTCTGAGCAAAAGCATCAGCGATCTCACGTTTCTTTTGTCCACCTTTTAGTCCCGCAGCAAATTCTTTATGCTGGATAAAAGCGTATCTCAGAGCTTCTTTGGCAATTGCCTGCTCCAGGATAAGTTCTTCCAGTTTTTGCGGGATAGTAGTTGGACGGATCATTTTATTTTTTATCATATTCAGCAATTCAGATTCATCAATATCAAATGGAACCCAGCGCAGGATGTTTTGTAATCCGGCAGTTGCCAGCACATTAGAAATACTATAACTCATTCCCAGGTTAGCACTCACCGTTCTGTTAAATACCTTATGTTCAGTGAATACTGAAAAAACATCGGTAGTTGCTCCACCAATATCAACACCCAGAACTTCAATATCATTGATCTTAGCAATAGTCTGCATAATATTTCCCACTGCAGCCGGAGTCGGCATAATAGGAATATTCACAAGTTTGCCATCGATAGGACCTTTTGTCCAGCCCATAAGTTTATTATATCCATGAGCTTGTGCCATCACGTGTTCCATAAAAAGATCATGGATCTTATCTCTGGCAGGACCCAGATTTTCTCTGTCTAGAGTGGGACGTAGATTTTCGGTAATTATAAGGTCAGTTTTATTTCCAAGTGTCTCTTTGATAATATCTTGAGCTGAAGTATTTCCAGCATAGATAACCGGAAGTTTGTAGCTTGAACCAAGACGGGGTTTGGGATCTGCAGCGCCAACAAGTTCTGCCAGTTCGGCCACGTGTTTGGTAGTTCCACCATCCACACCACCAGCCATAAGTATCATATCGGGTCTTAATTGTCGTATCCTTTCGATCTTTTCATAATTAGCACGCTTATCGTTACTGGCGATCAAGTCCATTACAATTGCACCTGCACCTAAGGCAGCACGTTCTGCACTCTCTCCGGTCATCTTGGCAACAACGCCTGTAACCATCATTTGCAGTCCTCCACCGGCACTACTGGTAGAGACATAAGCATCCACGCCTTCACCCTCTTTTTCTGTAAGCCAGATTGCCTCATCTTTGATAAACTTGATGCTGTCGTCGTTATATTTCAAACGTGCAAGTTCTTCTAATTCTGTAACGGCATTCACGACACCTCTTGTTACATCGTTTAATGGTTTTTCCACTGTTGTGGGAGCTTCACCACGAACTGTTTGCCGGTATTCACCATCGACATACTCAATAAGGATTGATTTTGTTGTTGTGCTTCCGCAGTCAGTAGCGATTATCCTCTTAAGCTTCTGAGTATTGCCCATATTTTCCTCCATTATAAAATTTATTCTAATTTTTTTTCTTAAATTTAAAGAACTGTTTTATCTTATTATTTCTTCTTTTACGTTTAAGTCTTTTCTCTTTACGTTCTTCACGATACATTTCAACATCAATTTCGTCAATACGTTTTATTAGAAGTCCAACATAATTTTCATTTTCCAAAAGAACAGCAAATTCCTGATACTCTTTTGCATTGAAAATAATTTCTGCAAAAGGTGCTAAAAAGTGCATTAACTGACTGCCGATACGAGCAAGAGGGCGTAAAGATTCAATAGTCATTATCGCTGGTGCTGCCATCCTTTTTTTTGCGATGAATTTCGATAATCTATCTATGAGTTCAATTGCTCTTTCTTCGCTTATTTCTAGAATCATCTGATTTCCCGGCATCTATTTTTATTTTCGGTAAGAAATCTTTTGGCACTTTCTATTGTCAAGTCATAGATTGAGCTAATGTTTTTATTTATAAGAAGTTTAGTAAGCTTACGTAAATTTAGAATGATAAGGAGAATAAATTGAGATCAGGTCTTTTTCAATATCAGCTGGGACCAGACCAGTAATATTTTTATGTTCACCGATCATTTTTCTTATCATTGTAGAAGAGATGTCAATCGGTTTCATTTTCATAAAATGGAATTTGTCGATATATCCCAATTCATGCGTATTTAATTTATCGAAACCCGGACGATGAGCGACGATAAATTCAATGTTATCCAGAAGCCATTTATAATCGTACCATTTCTTTAATTCATAAATAATGTCACTACCGGTAATAAAATAAAATTTATCATGCGGGAACATTTTGTTTAATCGCAGTACCAGAAGCTTAGTGTAACTTGGTGCTTCAGATTCCATATCAAGATGGGATATCTCAAAAGATGGATAGGGCGAGATCGCTTTTTTTGTTAGTTCGTATCTCATCTCTATCGGTGGAACGTCACTATGATCTTTAAACGGATGATTGCCGGAAGGAAGAAATAATACTTTATCTAAATGGAAAAAATCAAGGGCGGCTTTTGCCAATTCGATGTGACCATTATGCACCGGATTGAAAGAGCCGCCCAATAATCCAACTTTCATTATTTGATCTTTTCTAATTCTGCTGTTATTTGTTCCGCTTCTTCTGTTTGAGGATAACGATTGATAAGTCGTTGTCCCGTGAGTTGTGCATTATTAAAGTCCATTCTCTCTAGATATATTTTAGCAGCATAATAGAGAGACATCCGGTCAGGTTCATTAATATTTCCCAGTTCGATGATCTCATTAAAATACATCATAGCGCCACTATAATCAAATAATTTATAATAAGCATAACCATTATAATATTTTTTCATCAGCAGTTTATATCTGCATTTCTGTATATAGTCAATTGCTTCTGTTTTAAGATTATCGAAGGGAAATTTTTCAATGAATGTTTCAAAAGCAGCAATTGCTTTTCGGGTCTCATTCTGTGTGTAATGCGGATTTAATGATTCATTGTAATAGCATACACCAAGTTGGAAATAGGCTCTTCCAATATCTTTATAGTCAGCAAAAAGGCGAATCAATTCTTCATATTCAAATCTTGCTTCGGTGAACTTATTTTGTTTAAAATAACAATCTGCTAATTTCATTTGTGCTGCAGGTGTATACACAGAATTACGTTCAAAAACTACTTCAGTATAATATGGAATTGCCTTATTGTATTTTTCTTTTTCAAAAAGATTATCTGCAATTTCCATCTTTTTTTCCACTGGCATAGTTTTTGATATTTTATTACTGCTGCATCCAAACAGGATTAATAGAATAATGATCAGGCTTAATGTTTTTTTCACAATTTACTCCAGTTTAGGCATTCTCGAAAAATGCTTTATAAGCTTTGTATGATGAGTAGATATCAGCTTTGCTAGTAAGTTCATAAAGTGAATGCATACCTAAAACTCCAGGTCCGCAATCAATTACTTCTGAGCCATGTTCAGCCATGAATTTAGCAATAGTTCCACCGCCGCCTTCATCAACTTTACCAAGTGCTCCAATTTGCCAATTCACTTTTTCTGCATTATAAACATCAATAATTTTAGAATTAAATTCAGCATTTGCATCGTTTGATCCACTCTTACCACCGCTTCCTGTAAATTTAGTTACACTTACACCATAACCTATATGTACGGCATTTTCTTTTTCATGAACGGATGGGAAGTTTGGATTAATTCCCGCATTTACATCTGCAGATAATACCTGGCTGTTTATGAGTGTTTTACGCAAATTTGAGCTGTCATTAGATTCACCGTTATGTTTGAGTAGGTCAGCAATAAAATCGATAATAAAAATTGATTTTGCACCTGTGTTTCCATCACTGCCGATCTCTTCCTTATCTGCTAAATATACTATTGCAGTTCTTTCCAAATCTTCTTTTGCAGTAAAGATCGCACTGGCAGAAGTATAAGCGCAGATCCTGTCATCTTGACCATAACCAAGAACTAAACTTCTGTCAAATCCGGCATCACGAGCTTTCCCGGCTGGTACGATCTCGATCTCAGCACTTAAAAAATCTGCTTCGGTGATCCCGTATTTTTCATTTAACAGTACCAGTGTATTCAATTTTACAGCTTCTTTAGTTTCTTTATCTTTTGGATATGGGATCGAGCTAAAAACTACATTCATCATACCTGCATCAACAGCTTCCCCGAGTTTTTTTGTATATTGAACTTTTCTGGCTAAGTGGGGAAGAAGATCGGGCATAACAAAAACAGGATCTTTCTCATCTTCACCTATGCATATCTTTATTGTTTCACCATTCTTTTTTACAATAGTTCCATGTAAAGCAAGTGGCGTAGACATCCACTGATATTTTTTTATTCCGCCGTAGTAGTGAGTTTTCATCATACCAAGAGCTGTAGTTCCATCCTCATAAAGTGGATTTTGTTTAAGATCAACTCTGGGTGCATCAATATGTGATACAATAATGTTTACACCTTCTGAGATGGGTTTTTTGCCAATAAGAGCAATACCGGCATTTTTATGCCTGGAGATCCTGAAAACCTTTTTCGATTTTTTGCCATTCTCGATTTCTCTGTAGCCTTGTTTTGATAATTCTTTAACGTAAAAATCAATAGATTCACGTTCTGTTTTGCACGCATTCAGAAAGTTTTTGTACCCTTCAGAAAATTTAAAAGCTTTTTTTTGTTCAGCAGCAGTAGCTTCATTCCAGAAATTTTTTCTTTCATAAGAAAGCTTCTTTCTTAATTCGTCAGTTTTTTTCATTTTTTTCCTCTCTATTCTATTTTATCTCTAATATTTCAAATTCTCTTTTGCCAATAGGTGCATTAACTGTAAATTTATCACCAATTTTCTTCCCGATCATAGGCTTACCAACAGGAGATAGAATTGAAGTTCTTTTATACTCATCTTCCGTTTCAAATATTTCATCAACACCAACTAGTCTTACTTTTCTGGTAGAGTCACTATTCAGCTCTTTTATCAATACTCTAGCGCCGAATCTTACAGCGTCTTTCGGGATATTAGTGGTATCTATTACCTGTAAATGATCAAGTCTCTTTTTGAGATGATTATATTCGTTTTCCAGAAATCTTTGGCGTTCTCTTGCTGCATGATATTCAGCATTCTCGCTCAAATCACCCATTTCCCGAGCAGTTACAACCTGCTTGATCACAGTTGGTCTTTCCTTGATGAGTTTTTGTACACGTCTTCTGAGGTACTGCATACCCTCTTTTGTTATGTAGTTTGCCATTATTTTTTACCTTTCTTGCTTTTTAATAATTTTTGTCCGTGTAAACCGATCTTCTTTACACGAATATTTCCACTATGTGCCCAAGTATCACAAATTGTTTGAATGCTTGCATCATAGCAGCAGATAGCATCACAAAGGATTTCAGCAAAAACGGGATTTCTAGTCGATTGATAATTCTTATAAACAGAAAGATAGAATTTCTTATCTTTTTTATAAATTGCTTTTAGAAATCTTGAATTAAGTTTTATGATATTAGGAGTTGCGTACAGCCAGGAATTTTCCAATTTTTTGTAAATTGGCTCAATAAGATCTGTATTGCCTCCAATTAATTTATTAAGTAATTTAAAAATGCTCTCTTCAAGTAATTTATTATCTGTTTTTATCCAGTTAATTATCAGATCAAAATGCTTCAAAGCATCTTTCTTTAAAAGTGGATAAATAGCCTTATCCATAACCAGATTGCATGTCTTTTGATTATGAGTTTTAAAGAAAAAATCTTCCATATAATTAAGGAACAATACCGGCTGTTTCTTTACGGCTCGAGCCATAATATAAGCAAAAATAATTCCGCCTTGTTCTCCCTTCTTATTCAAAATATATTCATAAAAATCAAAATACTTGTCAGCGACTTTATACAATTTAGCAGCTAATGTTTTTCCCACCAGTGTTATCACTGCATGTGGAATATTCCCATCAATTCTTTGCGGATAAGCATTGTATACTATATCAATATCATAATTACCTTTCGGTAGTTTTCTCTCAACAAAATCCTGTGTATCCATTTTTAGTCTTTCTTGCCAATCTAATGAAATCATGTTCGTCTCCTCTGTAATAATTAATTTATTATTATGATCTTTCCCTTTCGTGAATCTTTGCCCATTCTCAGGATATAAAAATATATACCGGATGCAACGTTATTACCGGAATTATTCTTACAGTTCCAATTGAAATAGGGATTCAGGTCATCAAAATTATATGGACCCACAGAACTCTTAAAGACCAATTCTCCATCTAGATTATAGATCCAGATCTTACCTGAAATTTCAGTAGGCAGATTGATAAAATTAAACTTATCAATCAAACTTTCACTGATATCAAGCGGATTTGGATAAACTATCATCTGTTTTAAGTTTCTTACACCCAACATAGATGTCAAGCTGAAATGACATTTATTACCGTAATTGGAAATTACATTACCCACCAAATCTTCAATGTTATTCACTCTTAAAAAATATGGTTGATTTGTATATTTAAGTTCATCTCTCATTTGCATTGCCACATAACAAGAATCAGTTTCAAAATATTCTAAACTTACAATCTGATTATCTTTATCAATTGCTGGTAATAGAAGCAGATAATTACCAATATCTTCAGCTGAAGTTTCATCTAAAGCTTCACTAAAAATAATGTTCACCGTATTTAGTTCAGAGACATTAACAGACATAAGAACAGGTGGAGAAGTATCTTCTTCGTATTGGAACCAGTAGGGGCCCGGAAAAGCTGGTGTGCCGGTTTTGCCTGTTAGACCTGATATTGTCAGGAAATAATCATCGTAATCTTCAAATTGCCGACTAAAGCTCAAGATCAAAGCTTTATCCTGTTCAATCAAATTTACAGAACCTGGATAGATCGTTTCTCGTCCAAATTCCACAGAAAATAGAGTTGTATTAATGTTATCAACTTCCCGGTCAAATTTAAGTTTAAGTTCATAAGATGAAATCATTTTGATAACTTCCAGTTCAGGAGCCGGATAAGGAATGACATCTTTCCAGGCTGTTGGAAGACTTTCCTCCGGATCATAGGCAGCGTCTACAGCCGTAACCTGGTAATTAAGAGTATCTCCGGGATTTAGATCACTATCTGTGAAATAAAGGTTCTCTACATCATCAGCAATTAATGTTACATCATTTTGATATTTGCGGTAGATATTAAAATGATCAGCTCCATCGTGCTGCCAGGATAAATATACAGATACTGAATCTAGAGGAGCAGCATTAAAGAATTGTGGTGACGCCGGACCTGTAAATTCCCCCATCTCTATAATTAAGGAACTTTGAATTTCTCCCTCATTTTCAATATTTGTAACAATGAAGGCATCTTGCGATGCAGTCTTGCCGGAAAATGCAATTGAATTTATACTGGTTCTGGAGGAATATCCCTGCCAGATAGGCTGGAACTGTCCGTCGATATAATCAACTACGTAAATATTTGGTGGTACGGAAATCACGATTTCATCATCTCCATCACCATCAATATCTTCGGAAGCGATTGAATTTTTTGTGTCTATTTCTGAAAAAGCAAGGTATCCTATTGATTGATATTCATTATTTATTCCAAAGTTTTTAAAAAATTTGTAATAAGAAAAAGATCTTGTCGGATCATCATTGTTTTGATTATAACCACCGACACAGAATTCTAATTCATTATCTCCGGTGAAATCTCCTGAACAAAGATTATATACATTTTTTACCGGTAATCTATAGCTCCAGACCAGCTCAAATTCATTAGCTTCTTTTTCAAAGATCATAATATCACCATCAGTATCTGCTGCCAAAATATCCGGATAATCATCTGCATCCAGTTTATCGCAAACAATTTTTGTTGAGAAATTATTCTTCAGTGATGTTGGCGTATCATTGTAGATTAGGTATTCATCTTCAAAATTTTCTCCATCCCTGTATTTAAATTTAAGGACTCGATATGTAATCTCATCAATTGTAATATCTTTTATCAGGATTATTTCATCAATGCCATCATCGTTGTAATCAGCAAAACTTGCACCAAGTGCGCTATCATCAACAAAGATGGGCTGACTAGGATAATTTCCACTGGAAGTTTCCAGGATGAGTGGACGGTTAAATTGAATGCCTAGAATTTCCATTCCGTCAGCATTGGAATTTCCTATATCATTAGGCCAGAAAACTGCTGAGAATTCAT
>JAVCCH010000041.1 GCA_030765535.1 Candidatus Tenebribacter davisii | reverse complement strand
GTTCTTTTAAGGAAGGTACACGCCAATCATTATATCCGGCAAGTTCTAGGTTTTCACAATATTCAACTGCATCTTGATAACTGAATCCGTCTGAATCTGGAATTTTCTGCCACATTAAACCAGTATTGGTATCTGTAACAGTTTCGTCATCATTATCAACATACAAAAAATTTGCTCCTGATAGATAGTTTGCATCCTGACCGAAGAAGGGTTCTCCCTCAATGGGAACATCAATAACTTCTCCATCGCTATTGTAGCATTCTACCTGTCCAGTTTCAACCAGGGTATAATCATAACTTGTTCCTGGATCATTTCCATTGTTGTTATTAGATGTAGTTTCACTGCAAGATACTATTGTAAACAGCAGTGAAAGTGCGGTTAATAATACGATAATTTTTTTCATTTTTTCTCCTTATTTTTCCTTCTTTATCCATTAAGACAATGCAGTAAATAAAACACTGCGGAAAAAGTAAAAAAAATCCCGAGATCAGCCATAAACTATTCCCGGGATTTGAAATAATATTTACACAATAAATTTAATCTACAATTCTAACACAACGCACATAATTATTGATTCTTATCGCATCACCCTGAGGTCCATTTCCATTCGGATATAAACTTGGGTCACCATCCTTAGGATCACTGCGTTGAGCTCCTGCCCCGTGAACATCTTGCCAAAAATCCATAAAACCCATGGCACGCCCAAAAGATACATAAGAGGCATAATTTGCACCCGTATCAGACCAATTAAAATGGGTTGTACTGCTCCAGTAGTAAGCGTAATCAGCTTCACCTGCTTCATTGGTGATCTCAGTACAATTGAAAAGTGGATCAATTGCTGCAGAATTAGTTGTACCAGGAGAACGAGAATAATCTACTATGCTTTGCAGTTCTTTTACATCTGGTAAACGCCAGTCGGAGTATCCGTTATATTCCAGATTTTCTGAGTATTCCAGAGCGTCTTCCCAATTCATGCTCTGCCCGTTATCAGTAGTTATCCACATCAGACCTGTGGCAATATCCGTGATAGTACCATCATTATTATCTATAAAATCGTTGATTCCATAAGTTTCATTACCACGTACATAAGTTACAAAGAATTTCTTATCTCCCGGTCCAAATGGCATAGTCAATCCATAACCTTTGATTCGGCCATCGGCAAAATTTACGCCAAACAACAATTCATCATCCACATACATGTTCGAACTTGCATACTGTGAATCAATGATGCGTTCCCCCGCATCTGTGTCACCGTAGGCAAAATCAAAATAATCGGTATCGATAAAAGGGATCAGACCTGAAGTATCTGTACCCTCATATCCGCTGGGATCAACACCGCTGAACTGAATCAGAGAATATTGTTCTTTAATTGTGGGAAGTCTCCAGTCATCATAGCCACCCAGATCGTAAGAAGAAGCTCCGGCAACTGCTTCATCATAAGACATTTTGTCATCTGCATCAATATCTCCATCATCATCCATATCGGGACTTTTTGACCACATTAAACCTGTAACCATATCTGTGATTGTGTCATCCCCATTGTCCACATACTGTGCTTCGTTTCCACTGTATTGCGCATCCTGACCGTAAAAGTCTTCTCCACTGGATGGTGCAGAAATTTCGATGCTGTTATTGTAAAAACTTGTTTGATTGGTACTAACAATTGGATAATCGCTAATATCCGGCAGGTTATCTTCCGAATTACTGGATGTGGTCTCACTGCAAGCTGCTATAATCAACATGAGTGCAAACACGACTAATAATTTGCTGATTTTTTTCATAATTTTTCTCCTTATTTTTCCTTCTTTATCCATTAAGACAATGTAGTTAATGAAATACTGCGGAAAAAATTAGTTGACTGCGCAACTATCAAAAAAATAGTTGCGTCATCAACTAAAAAGGAGATTGAAATGGATTTAAAAGAGAAAAGATCGATTGGTTTTTACCTGAACTTTATGGGCAGGCAGGCACATCGCTATTTCGAGCAAAAATTTCACCCTTTTGGTTTACCGCGTGGCTCTACATATATTTTACGAAAGTTATACAAAAAAGATGGACTTCATCAAAATGATCTATGTAATTTTCTGCATTTAGATAAAGCAAATATTACCAGAACTATAGCGAAACTTTTAGAAATGGGTTATGTTTGCAGGGAACAAGATGAACTCGACAGCAGGGCTAACAGAATATTCCTTACGAAAAAAACCAGGGATTTTAAGGCGGATTTTGATGCAATTTTCCGCAGCTGGAATGATCTAATGACAATAGGTTTGAATAAAAGAGAAAAAGATCAGTTGATAGAAACTCTGATCTTAATGAGCGAAAATGCTCAAAATTATTTTGAAAATAAAGGGAAAAATTAATGCAGAACAATAATATATTAGCTGATAATAACATAAAAAAATTGCTATTTAAATTATCACTTCCTGCCACTGCCGGTATGATAGTGATGGCACTTTACAATGTAGTAGATACAATCTTCGTAGGTAGAGGAGTAGGAGCTTTGGGAATTGCCGGGCTTTCTATTGTTTTTCCCATCCAGATGATGGTGATGGCATTTGGACATCTCTTTGGAATAGGTGGTGCTTCAGTAGTATCACGTAGTTTAGGAGAAAATAACATACGCAAGGCGAATAGTGTGGTTGGAACAATATTCAGTTCAACTGTGATCTTTTCAGTAATTATTACTATTGGATTTCTGGTTTTTAAAGAACAGCTTCTGGTACTGTTTGGGGCATCCGAAGGTATCTATCCATACGCCAAAGATTATTATGAGATAATAGTATTTGCCTCAATTTTATTTATAGCAGCAATGAGTACAAACAGCCTGGTGCGAGCAGAGGGTCATGCCAAAGTCGCCATGAATACAATGATCATCGGAGCAGTATTAAATATCATCTTAGATCCAATCTTCATTTTTACATTTAAAATGGGTGTGCGCGGAGCTGCCTGGGCTACTGTTATTTCTCAATTTATTGCTGTTGTTTACATTCTTAGATTTGTTAATAGTGGTAAGAGTATCCTAAAAATAAAGGTAAAACATTTAAGAATAAAACTGCCGATTTTAAAAGAGGTTTTTGCTATTGGGATCTCTTCTTTCATGCGAAATGTAGCCGGGAGTCTGGTCTTTGCACTGTTCAATAGAGCTTTAGGAGCCAACGGTGGTGATCTGGCGATTGCTGCTTATGGCATCGTACAACGGTTCCTGCGTTTTTTGGTAATGCCTACTATAGGAATTGCCCAGGGTATGCAGCCGATTGCAGGATATAATTACGGTGCGGGACGGTTTGATAAAGTGAGAGAAGTAAACAAGATTGCAATTATCTGGGCTACTTGTGTTGCTTCATTCGGGTTCTTTGTAGCACAACTTTTTCCCAGTCAGATGATGATGATCTTTACCGATGATCCTGACCTTATCGCAATGGGTGCAAATGCAATGCGTTTGATGATGCTGATGATCCCAGTGGTCGGATTTCATATTGTGGGAACAACCATTTTCCAGGCATTGGGAAAAGCATTACCTTCACTCATTTTGTCGATGAGCCGGGAGATTCTTTTCCTGATACCGCTTATCCTGGTATTACCAAAATTCTGGGATTAAATGGAATTTGGCTGACTATGCCGATTTCGGATATTCTATCGTTTATTCTCACAGCAATTTTGTTTTATAATCTGGTAAAGCATTTGAAAAAGCCGGGAGAGCTTAGCTTGCAAACAAGATAAACTATTAAATAATTATTTATTCTTATCCAATGTAAGTTGGATTCTTTTTGTTTATTGCAATTATCTACTTCATTTTCTCCGATGCAATCGTAATTATTTTTACCTTTTTTCTCTTCATTCTGCTTCCTCTACAAAGTTATTTATAAAGATAACTTCTTTTGTTAATTAACATTATGTGTCTTCGCAGACAAAGTAAATTTAACACTCCCAAAACATTATCCTTAGATAATATTTGTAATTACAATTAAGTACAATTATTACATGATTTTCTTCAAATATCTGCCAATATATTTTCTTGACATTAATATCCTAAATAAATTATGCCCTGTCTAGTTTATAAAATATAAAAAGAGAGTAAAATGCCCATAAAAATAGGAATCAATGGATTCGGTAGAATCGGCAAGATGGTATTCCGTCTTGCAATCCAAGACCCCGAGATTGAAATCGTTCAAGTAAATGATAAAATGGATATAGAATTACTGCATCATTTGATAAAATATGATAGTGTTCATGGCAGGTTCTTTACAGATGTTAAAATTGAAAATGACAGCATATTTATAGATGGCAGGAAAATTCTGGTCACTCACAATAGCCAGCCCGATGAAATTCCATGGGAGAGAAGTGAAGTTGAACTCGTTATTGAATCGAGTGGAATTTTTAAAACAAGAAAGCTAATGGAAGGCCATCTGAAACGAGGAGTTCAAAAAGTAATTT
>JAVCCH010000111.1 GCA_030765535.1 Candidatus Tenebribacter davisii | reverse complement strand
TTTTCATTTTTTTTCTCCTACTAATTTTGCGGGATTTATCCCAGTGAAATTATTTTAATACTACACATTTAATTCCATAAAACTATGGGATAAAATTTTTACGTATTAGAATTTCTACTCACAAGAAACCAAAAAAAATACGTCGATTAACCTGTCAATATCATTTCTTTTAAATATCTTAACATTAAGCCTCAAACCTTATTTGTCACTAAGTCGCAGTTTTCGCGACAAAAGCCACTGTTGAAAAAATTATTTTAGAGTTGATGCGTCCTGTTTGTTCTTTAGATGCCATGACAGCAAGTGTTTTCGAAATGGAATTTATAGAAATCAAAAGACTCTCAAAACTTATACAAAAGATTGATGGAGCTGGAAATTTGCTTTATGATGTAACTACCAAACCACCGGGAATGATTGAGTGGAAATAAAATTAGAAGTAATTAAATATTATTAAATAAGCTCCACAATATTTGATCTTAGATGATTAATATCATTAAATTCTATTATTTGTATGAATGAAAGTTTTTGACAAGAAGAAAGAAAAGGTGGCTGTAAGTTAAAATAAAATACTAAAGTTTTGTAACTCTATAATTACCATATATTTTTTATCTTGACTCAAAACTAATTAAAACAGCTTTTTAAATACGAACTTGAAAATTGATAATTAATATCGCAAATTACAGGAGAATAAGATGATAATTGTGGATCCGAAACATTCTAATGTGATCTTAATCGGAACACTTAAAATGGTTATCAGGAACGTAGGGTAGGGTGAAGGAAATTAGTGAGCTGCGAAGAGAGAAAGATAAATTGAAGAAGATCATTGAAAACCAAGAGTCATTAATTAATATATTAAAAGATAAGAAGTAGGTAGATTTGAAATTGAAACTGTTTGATAGTTGGAGAGTGGGGTAAGGGTGGTAAATTTTTATGAGAAAATTAAAAAATTTCATGAAGAAGGATTAAATATAAATGATAATCTTTATTATTTTGAATGGAATGATCGAGTAAAAGCATATTTAATCGGATGTAATGAAGAAATTTTTTTTAATAATTTTAATAGATATGTATCACATGACGAAAAAAATTTTGATGATAGATTAACCCAACAATTAGAAATACTTGAAGCAATTATGACTTCCAAAGATAATTCAAAATCAACAGTATCAGCACAAATCATTAATAATCCCAGCGATGTATTTATTGTGCATGGACATGATAAAAGTGTAAAAGAAGCAACAGCTAGATTTATTAAAAATCTCAATTTAAATCCAATTATTTTACATGAAAAAGCTAATTCTGGGAATACAGTTATTGAGAAGTTTGAGATTAATGCTAACGTTGGTTATGCGATAATATTATTAACTTACGATGATGAAGGTAAGGCAAAAAAGGATTCTTCATTGCAACCAAGAGCAAGGCAAAATGTGATTTTTGAATTAGGATATTTTTTCGGTAAAATTGGTCGATCTCGAGTATGTGTATTATTTGAAAAAGGAGTTGAAATCCCATCGGATTATAAAGGTATATTATATATTGAGTTGGATGAAGCAGAGGGATGGAAACGGAAGTTAGCACAAGAATTAGTTAATGCAAATATGAGTGTTGATTTAAAAGGTGTATTAGATTAATAACAATAATCGAAATGCTCTAAGAGTGCCTCTCTGTAAGAGGGTTCCGGGAGTGATGGTTGTTGTTTGGACAGTGAGGTAGGGTGAGGAGAGAATATGCCGGGTGGTGATCGTTTACTTCAGTATGAACAAGAGATAGAAGAAAAGAAAGAAGCTTTACTCGAATTACCGGAACAACTAGGTGAAACACAACTTCTTGTTGAAGAATTACAAAATCATTTACAAGATCTTCACGAACGTATCAAACAAGATAATTCTTGGCACTCAAAAATAAAGGACTACATATTAGGTGGTATTATCGGAGCAATTATCGGTGTTGTATTCTCGCTTTTATTTTTATAGCAATTAGACATCGAAATTCAACAATAGGTTTGAATGAAGCGTCAAGTTGGAGTGATGGTTGATATCTTAATTCTCATAAATTGACAAACCTTTAGCCATCCTATAACAACTTATAAAAATTATAAAATGGCCAAACTCGTGTCACTTTTGGCCAAACTCGGTGGCAACTTATAAGAATCATAATTATCCTTGAGTTTCAAAACAAAAGAAAATAAAAGTTATTTTTGATCTTCATTGATTTTCCTGTTTTTAGATTTTTTGTTGATTAAGATCATAAAAGGTCTTCTTTATTAATCAAGATCTCAATTTGATTATCATCTCTTTCTATAGTTAAAGAAATATTGTTAAATAATGGATTAGAGAGTCTTTCCTGAATTTCGGAATTGCTAATTTCATTTGAACTAAAGCCATCAAATTTTAAAATTTCATCATCAACCAAAAGTCCCGCTTTATCCGCACTGGAATTTTCCCATAAACCATGTAAAACGAATCCCCTTTCAAATAAGATAACATCTATACCAGTAGAAAAATTATAATCTCTCTTTAACTTTCTTGATTCTCTTAGCAAGACTTGTTTATGCTCAAAATCCAGGATTGTGAGATATTCCTCGAGAAAATTTTTCCCAATAAGAATCTTTCCGTTTCCATTCATTGTAGGTAAAGTTGCATACATAACAGGAACATTTTCCAATTGTATATCACCAATAACAATCTCTGGCATAACGT
>JAVCCH010000046.1 GCA_030765535.1 Candidatus Tenebribacter davisii | reverse complement strand
TTTTCATTTTTTTTCTCCTACTAATTTTGCGGGATTTATCCCAGTGAAATTATTTTAATACTACACATTTAATTCCATAAAACTATGGGATAAAATTTTTACGTATTAGAATTTCTACTCACAAGAAGACAAGAAAAATACGTCGATTAACTTGTCAATATCATTTCTTTTAAATATCTTATACATTAACCCTCAAACCTTATTTGTCACTAAGTCGCGGTTTTCGCGACAAAAGCCACTGTTGAAAAAATTGTTTTAGAGTTGATGCGTCCTGTTTGCTCCACCGATGCCATGACAGCCAGTGTTTACGAAATGAATTTTGCAGAAATCAAAAGACTCTCAAAACTTATACAAAAGATTAATGGAGTTGGCAATTTGCTTTATGATGTAACTACCAAACCACCTGGAACCATTGAGTGGGAATAAAATAATTAGGAATTATAAATTAGATATTCCTCAAATCAAACCATATCTACATTATATGGATCAACTAAATCCAAGAAGAGCTTATATAAATAAAATTAATGATTTGATAAGAGTGCTTAAAAGCATTCGAAATTAAAAGGAATAGCAAAGAATTAAGTTAATCCTAGAAAAGGTATTTGTGTGAATGAAAATTATTGACAAGAAGTAAGAAAAGGTGGCTATAAGTTAACAATAGAATACCAAACCTTTACAACCCCATAATTACCATATATCTTTTAACTTGACTTATTTAATTCAAAACAACTTTTTCAGGTCCGAATAAAAATTTGATAATTAATATCGCAAATGACGAGAATGAAATGTTAAATTAGCTACCGGGAGTGATTGTAGTGGGGTGAATTACTAAATACTATAATTGAATTTGGAGGGAGAAATGGGATTCGTTTGGACATGCCCTTATTGTAATTCTAAAACAACAATAAAAGGTGACAATTTAAGAATTAGTAAATATGATATGACATTAAACAATGCTGACGGAATTAAACAATTTACTACTAAATGGATAATTTGTCCTAATGACGAATGTAATAAATTTACTCTTACAGCATTTCTACATAATCTAGTGGAATCTTCAGTGATCGGATATTATGAACAGAAGGAATTATTAAATACGTGGAATCTAATACCAGGTTCGTATGCCAGAGTGTATCCAAATTATATTCCTGAAGCACTAATAAAGGATTATCAAGAAGCATGTTTAATAAGAGATTTAAGTCCAAAAGCATCGGCAACTCTTTCTAGAAGATGTATTCAAGGTATTATTAGAGATTTCTGGAAGATTACTAAAAGTAGATTAATTGATGAAATAAGTGAACTTGAGGACAAGATTGATTCTTTAACCTGGAAAGCTATAGACGCTGTAAGAAAAGTTGGGAATATTGGTGCACATATGGAAAAGGATATAGATTTGATCATAGAAGTTGATCCTAAAGAAGCTGAATTATTGATTAATTTAATTGAATTGCTTTTTGAAGAATGGTATATTAAAAAGAGAGAACGTGAATTGAAATTGAAATCCATAGTGAAAATTGCTCAGAATAAAACGGATCAGAAGAAAGGTAAAACTAGTTGAAACGCTCTGAGAGCATTTCTCTGGAAGAATATTCCTGAAGTGATGGTGGTGGTGGAGAATTGATTACAAGACATAGGGTAAAAATATGATTGATTTTTGGAATTCATTATCAGCAAATCAACAAATAAGCTTACTTCAACAGATAGTACTAACTCTATCAATTATTATTGGAGCTGTTGTATCTATAACTATATTTTCAATGACAAAAAGAAAGGAAATTAAATTCAAGGTTCATGAACAAAGAAAAGATCGATATAAAGCATATCTAACCATCTATGTAAAAGCATTGAGCAATCCCGAAGCAACAATAAAGGGAACTCTACCTATGCCAAAAGAAGAATGGGCGCAAATTCAAATGGATTTAATTCTATATGGATCAGCAAAAGTATTATATAAAATTATTGAGATGAATAAGATGGGGAGGGTCTGTGATACAACTGACAAAAATATTATAATAAAATTAGGAGAACTAATTCATGTAATGCGTAAAGAAGTTGGTTTAACGAATAAAAAATTGAGCATTAGAGAAAGCTTGAGTCTATTTATTACGGATATATTTGAATCAAAGTATGATTATCTATTCATAAGTTAGCTCTTATGACTTACCCGTGTCACAATTTCCCGTTTATTCAAAAAATGACAAACCTGTTTTTGGAGCTCAAATTCTCGTAAGTCTCAATTATATCTTTTTAATACTCTATTACTTTAATTTCACAGCAGTACCGTAAGCCAAGAACTCAGTTGCACTTCCATCATCGCTGTGTACTCAATTAGTTCACCACCAAGAACAAGTCGCACTAAAGCAGACAGGTCATTACCAAGCCAGATAGCATAAATCGTATGTCCTTTTACCATATCTAAGATTTCATTGATTTTCCTATTTTTAAATTTTTTGTTGAATAAGATCATAAAAGGTTTTCTTTATTAATCAGGATCTCAATTTGATTATCATCTCTTTCTATAGTTAAAGAAATTTTGTTAAATAATGGATTAGATAGTCTTTCCTGAATTTCGGAATTGCTAATTTCATTTGAACTAAAGCCATCAAATTTTAAAATTTCATCATCAACCAAAAGTCCCGCTTTATCTGCACTGGAATTTTCCCATAAACCATGTAAAACGAATCCCCTTTCAAATGAGATAACATCTATACCAGTGGAAAAATTATAATCTCTCTTTAACTTTCTTGATTCTCTCAGCAAGACTTGTTTATGCTCAAAATCCAGGATTGTAAGATATTCCTCGAGAAAATTTTTCCCAATAAGAATCTTTCCGTTTCCATTCATTGTAGGTAAAGTTGCATACATAACAGGAACATTTTCCAATTGTATATCACCAATAACAATCTCTGGCATAACGT
>JAVCCH010000155.1 GCA_030765535.1 Candidatus Tenebribacter davisii | reverse complement strand
CTTCCTGTTTAAACATCCTGGTGTACCGGTAAGTTCTACTCTTGTTTTTCATCTGGACTCCTTCATTCTTATTTGAGTCCACTTTTCTCAGGACGCGGCAACATTTTCACTTTTCACTTCTCACTTCTCCCCATATACATACCCCTATATTTCACTTTTTACATTCTTGTCGCGCCGTAATCATATGAAGGATGATCAATTTTCAATTATTCTCGTCTTCACCATCAACGACTAACAACTAACGACTTACGATATTTTACTTTTTACATTTTACATTTTCAATTGCTCTCACCCCTTCACCCTTTCTCATCTTCGTCCCCCCCTCTTGTCGCGCCGTAATCTGATGAAGGCGGATCGTTCCCTCATTCCCCCAGTTTCTATCCTGGATATTAGTTTTACAAATATAATCTTTTATAATCGTTATTCTTGTAATAAGCTCTTCCATCATCAATTTTGATTAAAGCTTTTATTCCTACCATATTTTTACGAACTGTAACGTGATCATAAAAGCAAATATTACTCTTTATGAATTGATTAATCTCATTTTCAGTAAATTCCTTATCACCCTCAAGAATAGAATGAAGATAATTAATCACCATCGTTTGATATTTTAATTGAGCAGGCCAACGAATAAATTTTCCTTCATCATTGAATAATGTCTCGAATTTATCTTTTTTATTCTTTCTTTTCATATTAACCTCTTTAATTTTTATGTCCCAGTTCCTGAAACATTGTGATAGAATATTCTCTTTATAGCTTTACTTATATTATTTAGCTTAAGATTTATTACTGTAACAAAAACTAGCATCTATCAAAGTTAATATTTTTTACTCCTTCTGCATCAAGTACAAAACCTTTGATCTCATTTCTGTCATTAGTAGAAAATTTAAAAGTACAGCCATTTCCTGTTGTTCGAAATGTGTTTTCCATCATAGAAGGCAATTCAGATATGTTTTTATTTCTAAATTTTAATCTTAATTTGTCAGCATCAAGCAGTATTTGATAATAAACATCTAGATCATAACTGTAATATTTACCACAAAATTTTGCTAAATCTTCAGGAGTATAACTAACAGGTTTATAGCTGATATATTTTGATGTGAAGATTCCATTTTGAAAAAAATTAATTATTTTCTGATTGTTGTCAAATTCAAAAATCAGCTTTACATCGGAGCTTGAACCTTCCATAATCAATTCATTGTTGCTGATTGGTATAAGTTTTGACAGGTAATTATCTGCTCTCCAATAATATAAACAATTGTCTTTTATAATTATTTTTCGGTTTATTTTTTCTTCTTCACACCAATAGAAATCACAAAACTTATCTAGTTCAGAATCTGATAACTTAACAGGAGTATATTCTTCTACTACTTTAGGAGTTTTTTCAGTTATAGTTTCTTTTGTTTCTGGCAAAAACGTATTTGCAATAATATTTGGAAGATAATTAGGATTACAATCAACTCGGTTTGCTAGAAAAATTACACTAATCTTTTGTTCCTGAAAGCAGGTTAACTGACAGCGAAAACCAAGAATACCTCCAGCATGATCGGTATTATTGAATCCTTTGTAAGAATTGTGAATTAATCCAAATGCATAGGGAATAGTTTCACCATTATTTAGCACTCCTTTTGTCCTCATCAGGTCCAGCATTTGTTGACCTCCAACCACAGGATTGTAAAAATTGCGATCCCATTTGAGCATATCATTAACTGTAGATAATACTCCACTGGGACCCAAAACAACAGAATTAGAAAAGTAAGCTGTGTGTGTTTTGTTTTGAATACCATAACTTGTTACTCGTTTTTTGACAATTTCACTTGAGTGATCTCCAAAATAAGTGTCATTCATTTTGAGAGGTTTAAATATCATTTCATCTGCATACTCCCTGATTGATTTACCATTAACCCTATTAATAATTTCAGCAAGTAGAAAATATCCAGAATTGGAGTATGAGTATTTATCACCAGGAATAAAATCAAGTTCTTTTTGTCTGCAAACGAGTTTTAAACATTCAGTTTTTGTAAAATAATCCTCCCAAGGCTGAAAAGAAAACCACAAAAGATTATAAAAATCTCTAATTCCGCTGGTATGATGAATCAAATGACTAATTTTAATAATTTTTCCATAATCAGGTAACTCTGGGATATACTTTCTGACTTCATCATCAATATTTAGTTTGCCATCTAATTGAAGAAGTGCAATACAAGCAGCTGTAAATTGTTTGGAGGTTGAACCCAGCTCAAACTTGCTATCAGCAGTAATCGGAATATCGTAATCCAGATTAGCCATGCCGAAGCTTTTTTTGTAGATAAATTCACCGTCATTGATTACTCCAACAGCACATCCGGGAGTGTCTTTATTATCGTATTCAGCAAATAATGCATCTACTTGAGTTTCCTGCTCTTTTGTGAGTGGATTGTTTTCATAATTTGTTTCGTTTATCATATTGATTCCTTTTTTTTATTTATTGCTTTCCTGTGTTAAAACTCATTTTGTGAAAAAATAATTTCAGTTATCACCCATATAGCCTATAATGTGTGTGTCCCCTAACTTTATTTCTTCTTCTTCTCTCTTTCTATTCTATCATCCTTCCAATCTTTGGCATTATGGAGTTTTACAGAAAGAGCTTTTAATTCTTCCTCTGTCTTTTTTCTCTTTTTTTTTATTAGCATTCCTAAATTTCAAACTTGACCCTAAATTGTTCACTTGTTTTTAGTGCGTCAAGTTTTTTATATGTTGGCCTGGCCTCCCCCCCCCCCGGAATTAATTTATAACTTGTCTTTGATAATTTTGTGGTGCATTAGTCGTCACCATCCGGGAGGTGCACGACCATCCAGGAGGTAACTTAGCTCTATACAAGACCTCCCATCTGAAACCTTCCGGATCGTCGGAGACCTCCCGAATGGTTGACCCTTTTCAACATATATTATCTCCATTAGCTCCAGTTATTTTAGACCTGTTAGCATTGATAAAAACAGGGTGATGCCAGTTT
>JAVCCH010000132.1 GCA_030765535.1 Candidatus Tenebribacter davisii | reverse complement strand
GTTTGCGTGGTTGTGCATAGTTTTCTTTATAATAATTAGTGCTATTTTTATTAAAAAGAAATTTGAAAAATAGATTGAAAAAAACCAGAACAACAATACTAACAAATTGCTGCTGATTTTGTTACGATGCTTTTTTATAAAATCTTAATCAATTCCAGCCCATTGCTACGTCCGCTTTGTCATAATCGTGACTACTATTTCATTAAAAATTGTTCGCGCTAGTTCGCGTTTGTTCGCGGCTCAATAAATCTTACATTACATTACATTCTTTAGTGTCATTTCGTGGTTAAAATATCTTACATCTTGTCGATTACATTCTCTCTGTGCTCTCTGTGCCCATTGCCTGCCGTGCCGTAGCTTTATGCAGCGTAGCGAAGGATGGTGGTGAAAAATCTTACATTCAATTTTACATTCTTGTCCGCCTGGGTGGATCGGGATTACATTTCAGTCAGCCACTTCGTCAACTTTGTCCATAAATAGCTACTGTAATATTATATCCCTGGGAACTATGAGCTCAAGCTCGTAGAAAATTAACCGAGGAACTGGAATAATAGACTGTAAGACTGCTCGACTGCATGACATAAAGACATAAAGACAAAAAATAAATCCTTCCTTACATCTTGTCAGCCTATGGCTGATTACATTTTTCAGTGTAATTCAGAGCCTTCAGTGGTTAAATCTCTTAAGTTCGTTTTGTTAGTTTTGTCTTGATGAGGCGTAATATATGGAGACTATTCGTTGCTTAAAAATATCTTAAATCTTATCAGCCTATGGCTGATTGCATTCTCTTTTTATGGACATAGTGGACGTAGCTTTATCTTTTCCTTTAAATAAAAGCAAATATTGACAAAAAAAGGATTTCAAATATGAAGAGTCCATAGGATGATATGGACTTGGAGGTTAATTATGAAATGGGAAAAAGATAAATTCCCTCATTTATGGTTTGGTATAATTGTTGCAGTGATAATGATCTCAATAGGTTTTTTGCCGATTCCGTCTAGAGTTAAATCTGTAATTACTAATATACTTATTGGTATTTATCTTTCAATTAGCATATTGGGACGGGAAACGGTAAATAAAAGAAGATCAATCATTGCTAATATAGTCCTTTGGTGTGGAATAATTGCTGCATCTTTAGTGTTATTACATTAATTTAGAAGTTAGCAATGATGCTTAACAAGAATTAGTGAAGTTAACAACAGAACCAAAAAATCAATTCGTCTAACATGATGCACATGATAAGATTATTGCAGGTTAGATTTTAACTTCTCACTTCTCATCGAAGATACTCCGTAGCCTTCTGCAAGTGCTCCGAAGCCTTGGCGAAGGAGTACAACTAACTAATAAATAGCAAAATGCTACCAATGTTACTAAAATGTTACCTCATAACTATAAGCCATTAGTCAGTTATTTGTTCAACATTACATTCTTTCGTGTCATTTCGCGGCTTTCGTGGTTTATAATTCTGACATTACATTACATTTTTCATTTTCAATTTACCATTTTCAATTTTCAATTTCCCTCCCTCCGTCTCCCCTTCGCATTTTCGAGTTGTCCTGTAGTCTAGTTTTCCTGAAGTCAAGTTTTCTATTTATCACACTTTCGCACTCTCGTTTTTCCGCTTCGCTCCCTGATTACATTATAATTTTCAATTTTCAATTTACCATTTTCAATTCGGACGCAGTCCGCCCCCCCCCCCTAACACACACTTAAATAATATCTTACACCACTCAAATAAAGTGTAACACTTTAGTAACAGCGTATTTAATTAATTAGTATAGCTTTAACCAGTGTCTGTTACTCTTTTCGCACTTTCATTCATATACATGCCCCATATTTTAACTTTTTTTTGTGATTTTATTCTGCAAAAATCTCATTATGAATAATAGTAAATTTTGTAGTGCTATTTTAAGAAATCTTACATAGCACATTTAATTTCACATTTCTTGTCGCACCGTAATCTGATGAAGGCGGATCAATCCGGACGCAGTCCTGAAGTCAAGAAGTCCAGAAGTCCAGTAGTCTAGTTTTCATACCGTCAGGTAGTCTGAATATTGCAAAGAATGTGGGGTAATCAATACTGTAAAATGAATATTCAGTATTATTTTTACTTCGCTAAGTAAAATTAATATTGACAAAAAAGCTTCTGTTCATACATTATAGTATAGCTTTGAGGCATATTTGCTGGAGCAAGGAGAAGTTTTGAGATATTTACTCATATTACTAAGAAGAGCATTGAGAAGATTACTAATCCTCTTAATGTTTTAAGATTTCAGAGATAAGGTATGATTAACTTGAGTAGTAGTTATTGTAAACTTAATTTTTCTATTCCTATAGTTAGTTATGTCTACCTAAAACGTAGGCGGGAGTACTGATGTTATGTTCTTTCAATAAAAGGTTAAAGTTTTTTTATGAGTAAAAAAATATTCATTGATGAATCAGGTGGGACAACAATAAATTCATTTGAAAGATTTTACGTCATAACAGCTATTATTATTGACAATCATTTAGAAGACGATATATCTACAGCAGTATCAGAATATTGGAATAGTTTATCAACAAAAAATACAGTAAAATCGAGTACTATTGGAAGTAATATTACAAGAAGAAAGCAAATCCTCTCACAAATACACCAAATAATGAATAATTATAACATTAACTATTACAGTATGATTATTGATAAATCTTCAATACTTGAAAACTCTCCTCTAAACTTTAAGAAAGTTTTTTATAAGTATCCTCATCGTCTGTTTTACACAAAATTATTAAAGAACTTATACGAGTACGATGTTGTAATTGATAAATATGGTGACGAACTCTTTATGGAAACTTCTACCAAGTGTTTTGAGCGTGAACTTGATTGTTTCAAATCACACATATTTGGTTCTGATGAAAATTATAGTATACTGCATTTATCAGATATTATAGCTGGTTCTTATCGAAGATATTTTGAAAAAAAAGATAGTAAAGATGCAATAGAAATTATTGGTTTCCCCGATATTCCTTTTGATGTATGGCCTCCAGTATTTCTAACTAATCATCAACTTTCAGGTAATGAAAAAATTGATGAACAAATTGCATCCATTACTTTAGAAGCTATTCAAGAATTTATTGAGACTAATAATGAAGTTGAAAGCGATTCAGTTCGACAGCAGTTTATTACTCTTAACCATTTACTTTATGAATTCTATAAAAATCCAAACCATTCTGTATATAGAACTCACTTAGTTAACGTTCTCGCAGATAACGGATTTCAGATTAATGAACAATCTTTATCAAATTCAATTCTTTCGAATTTAAGGTCAAAAGGAATTATTTTAATGAGTACTGAAAAAGGAATCAAAATACCAGTTAATATTGACGATATTAATGAATGGTTGCACAGGGCAGAATCCCAAATAATTCCATACTTAAAAAAGGTAACACTTGCCCGAGAAAAGATTCAGTTAAAATCAGGTATTGACATACTTGATTATTACCAGAGTCCTGAGATGAAGATAATATTAAATTCTTTGAAAAAAGCAGTAAAATGTGAAAATGAATGAAAGAACATAGCAAGCGTGTCATTATCTGGTTAGCCAGTGCTTTCTTCTTGAACCTTCCGGTTCAGGGTTTGAGTTGTGTATTTACAACATCTTTGAAAATCGGGATGCTATCGTCTCACATGAGAAACATTAAGCGAAATTATATTAAGGATGAATAAATGGATAAAGATAAATCTAATGTTAGGATGCAAATAATCATTTCTGTAATTTCAGGTATTTTCATAATTGTGGCAGCAATAATTTCATCACCCCACTGGTTTAAATTAATTTTTCCTGAGAATTATGTTGAGAAAGAAATAAATGCACCTGAATTTATAGAAAAGACTGATTTAAATGAAATTAATGAAGAGAAAGAAGGTAACTCAGGGATTGAAAATATTACAATTGAAAGAATCGAACTTTGCCCGATAAGTTCTGATTTGTCATCGTATTTTTATTTGAAACTTAAAAATAGCGGAACGAAATATATTGATAATTTATCTGTATCTATTGATTTTGGGCGATCACAAATTAATGATATTGATATTAAAAATCTTGGTACTTATGCTTTTTTAGACTCATCTAAAGTAAGTATCTTAAAGATTCAATATGACACTTTAGTTGAAAACGAAGTTATTGATATTTATTGTCTATTATCAGAACCAACATTTAAAGTTATAAGCATAACCGGTTCAAATCTAAGTCTTTCAATCGAATATTCCTACGAGCAATTTCTCAAGAAAGAGCAAGAGAATAACAATAATATAAATGTCTTTTTTATTTTTTTAATGATTTTACTCGGTTTTATACTTTTTATGTTTTCATTATATATTATATCTATAGTCTATCGTTTATTAAAAAAGAAAGACTTAATCGATTGGGGTTAAATCTTTGTATTGTGGCGGCATTAGAATTCAAATAATTGAATTTTAAATTATTTAACAAAAAATAAAAGGAGTTTACAATGGTACTAATTCTTATGATCTTATTAAAAGGGAAAAATGGGAAAGGACGTAAGCATGTAGAAAAATCTTTCAACACAAATTTCCTCCCATCGAAAGATTACAAAATCGAGGATTCTGCCTGGAAAGAAGAAAGGGAGATTGTAAATATTACCATTAACTACAAAGATAACAATTGTATTGTAGAGTTACTTCCTGACGTAAATAATTATGATTTAAAAGAAAAAGTTGAAATGTACCTAAGTCATAGTTGGGTGGAACTCACATAATATGTGATTGATTCGCATAACAAATTAAAAGTTTCCAGGCTTTAGCATGCCTGGGAACTTTTTTTTTAAAGAAGCTCGATCTTCTATTTGAGGAAAGCCTTTTTATGTTTTATTTTCATACTATTAGGATATGAAAATAGGGTTTAAGAATGTATCTATTTTTCTACTTCTATTAGCAACTTAGCTTAACAAGCGTGTCGTTGGTTTGGTCTATTGTGCTTTTTCCTGAACATCCCAAAGCTTACAAGCCTTCCAGTTCAGGACTTGAGATGTCTGTTTTGTTACGTCCCGAAAATCGGGATGATTTCAACACACACGCCAAACATAAGCAGCATTTGTGCAACCAGATTATTGATGGAGAATAATTAGGGAACAGGTGCAATATTAGTTAACTTGGAAATGAGAAGGAAAAAGATTTTTTTATGGACATAATGGACGCTGAAAAAGCAGGTTAGGTAATCATCCATAGCTTCCATATAGTCCATAAAGGAGGAAATCATGAGCAGACTTATCGGAAAGCATGGGGGCTACAAATAGCTGCTTAGTTACCAGATATCTGAGCTTGTTTATAATGTCATGGTAAGATTTTCCGATAAATAGATCAGATGATCCTGGCAGCACACGATAACATTAGCAGCATCTAAATAAGGTGAATTATGAAAAAGAAAGTAGAATGGTCAGATAAAAGATGGAAGGAATTCATTGTAGAGCAAAAAAAAGGATGTGACTTCCGGTTACAGTGGAAAAACTGGCTAAGTGGTTAGATTTAAAGCAAAGAATGAAAGTTGCGGATATAGGCTGTGGGCTTGGATATTTAGGTTGGACATATTGGAAGTATTTTGGTGATAATGGTTCATACATCGGGGTTGATATTTCAGAAAAGCTTATAAAAGAAGCAAAAGAACTATCCAAGGACT
>JAVCCH010000167.1 GCA_030765535.1 Candidatus Tenebribacter davisii | reverse complement strand
TGTAACTCCAAACGAAAATATCACTGCTATAATCACTGAAAAAGGGATCATAAAAAAACCATTTAAAGCTAATATATTAAAACTAAAATAGAGGAATTTATGTTAATAGAAAAAATAAGAAAAGAGAGAGGAATTTTAGGAAGAGAGATCGCAGCTTGCGGATTTAACCTGGGAACCTGGGGGAATATATCAGTAAGAATTAATGAGAACAGTTTTGCAATTACTCCTTCAGGAATAGCATATGAATTGATAACCGCTGAGGATATCGCAATTGTTGATCTGACTGGAAAAATAATCGAAGCAAACAAGAAACCATCCATCGAACTTCCTCTCCATTCTGCCATCTATAACGCAAAGACAAACATCAATGCAATTATTCACACTCACAGCGTTTGCTGTACAGCGTTTGCCGTTGCTAGAAAACCCATTCCAGCAGTTTGTGAAGATATGGTTCAAATTGTGGGAGGACAGGTTGATGTTGCAGAATATTTCCTGCCGGGATCAAAAGAATTAGCTGAATCTGCCGTAATTGCTCTTGGGATTAAGAACGCCTGTATATTAGCCAACCATGGTTTACTTGCAGTTGCAAATAATTTAAATGAAGCTTACAAAATTGCTCAGATAGTGGAAAAATCTGCTCAATCTGTGATATATGCCAATTCTCTGGGTGGAGTTGTAGAACTCTCTCAAGGTGATATAGATTTTATGCGAAATTTCTATTTGAATGAGTATGGGCAGAAGTGAGAAGATTATGAGAATATGGTCTATTAATCCAGAATATTTAGACGGAAAAGGTCTTGTTGCTCTATGGCGTGAAACCTTATTAGCAAAAAAAGTATTACAGAATAAAACCAAAGGCTACAAAAACCACCCTCAGCTCATTCGATTCAAAGCATCAAAAAAACCAATAAATGCCATAAATTATTATCTGAAATTGGTTTGGTTAGAAGCGGAGAAAAGAAATTATAGTTTTGATAAAAGAAAATTTAAAGAAATTATTAATGTTGAACAAATTAACGTAACTATCGGACAAATTAACTATGAAAAAAAGCATTTACTTAATAAATTGAAATTAAGAGATGAAAAAAAATATAATGAGATTATTAAAATAATTAATTTTAAAACTCATCCATTATTTAATCTTATTGAAGGAGATATTGAACCTTGGGAAAAAGTTTAACTTTTTATTAGCACTGATATTATTAACCACTCCATGTTATGGTAAAAATTTAAAAATTTATCATAACCCCTAATGCTGCATAGTGGAATAGTGAAAATGTATAAACCTCATCATTATCTGCTCCACCTTCTAATATGCGGTAACCTGCTTTAAATTTAACCTTATCAGATACTTGATAGACAATGGCAGTAAGAACATCTTCTGCTCTTCCCTGTGGTGCTGCCAAAGCATCTCCATCCACCAATAAAGAGAATTTATCATGAAAATTCCAGACTAACCTAAAATGCAGAATTGGTACAAAACCAACATTCTCCTTACTGCTGCTTACGCCATCTCCACTCACGCGAATTATTGCATCACGAATTTTTGCAGTCAATCCAGCCCCGATCTGTAATTTTTCCTTTCTTAGAAAATCATAACGATAAACTAATCGATAGGAATTGAATTGATATTTAACATCCAAAGGTGTTCCTTGAGCATAAAATTCATCTTGATAAATGAGATCACGATCCAAACTACCCTCAGAATTGATGGTCAAAGGCGCAAATAATACACCCAAATGGTGCTTTGAATTGAAATTATAGAAAAGTCGCAGACGATAAAAGGGAGTTACGCTAGTATCTAATTCTTCTGAAAGGGAGAATTTTGTTCCCACATCACCAGGAATAGCAACATCATTGTATCCACTGAAAATCGCACCCGACTCCAAATCAATTTCCCATGTTGCCGATAAAGAAATTGAAAATAGCAACATAAAACCAGTAATTATTTTAATTATTATATTTTTTGACATTTTTCCTCCAATCTTTTTCCAAAATATAATTTATTTAGCTCATATGCCAATAAAAAATAATTATTTGACAAAATAAATTTAATTTTTATGTTATTTATTGTGATTTAATTTTAATTTATCGAAAGATAGTTGAAAAGTGTGAAATAATATTAAGGAATATTTATGTTAAAATATATGAATCTGTTTGTTCTAATAATTTTGCTGACGTTATCGGCATGTAAGGGATATGATATGAAAACAGTTGAAAAAGTTGAAATTGAAAAATTTATGGGTGACTGGTATGTGATTGGAATAATTCCAAATTTCATTGAAAAACATGCTATTAACGGTATTGAATCTTATAAATTGTTAGAGAATGATCGAGTAAAAATTGATTATCGTTTTACAGACCCTCGAACTGGAAAGGTAAAACACATGCAGCCCAAAGCCTGGATCTATAATAAAGAATCAAATTCTGAATGGAGAGTGCAATTCCTCTGGCCTGTTAAATTTCCTTATTTAATCATTGATCTAGCTGAAGATTACAGTTACACAGTTATTGGAGTTCCTAATAAGAAATTTGTCTGGATCATGAGCCGTAAGCCAGAAATTCCTGATGAGACATACCAGAATATCCTGATAAATTTGGATAAGATCGGCTACAATACAGCAAAGATAAAAAAAATGCCACAGAACTGGGAATAGCTGAATGAAGATAAAATATCTTGATGGGTATCGGCTATATAATGCCATAAAGGCTGGAAGTGAAGCTGTTATTGAAAATCAGGATTATTTAAATAAGATAAACGTATTCCCTGTCCCAGATGCAGATACCGGTACAAATATGGCTTCTACTATGCGTTCAATTTTGGAAACCAGCAATGTGTATACTTCCTTTAATAAAACGATCCTATCAGTTGCTGACTCCGCTCTCATTGGTGCCAGAGGAAATTCAGGAATTATCTTTGCACAGTTTATTCATGGTCTTAGCCAGGAATTGAAAAATCAGCAAAAAGTTACTACTGAAACATTTGCCAGATCAGTCAATAATGCTATCAAGTATGTTTATAATTCCATTCTCGATCCTGTGGAAGGAACAATCATTACAGTAATGAAGGACTGGGCAAAAGCTATTCAAACTAACAGTAAAAAAACAAAAGATTTCGTTAGTTTACTTAGTAATGCTTTGAAAGATGCCAAACTTTCCTTGCAGAATACACCCAAACAACTTCAAGTTCTTGCTGATGCAGGTGTCGTTGATGCAGGTGCTAATGGATTTGTTGATTTTCTGGAAGGAATTTCAAATTTTATCCATCAGGGAAAACTACGCAGAATTCAACAAAACGAATATAATACGATAGCAGTTGATCACAACATAGAATATGTCTTCGATCCAGATAGTCTCAGATATTGTTCAGAAGCTATTATCACCAATTCTCAACTTGATCTGAAAACACTTCAACAAGAATTGAAACAGTTTGGTAATTCTATGATCGCTGCTGGTTCTCCAGAAAAGATCCATCTGCATATTCATACCAATCATCCGGATCAATTGTTTCACAGGGTATCGGAAATTGGCAGTATAAGCAAAATAAAAGTGGATGACATGCTGATGCAGTACAGGGTCAGTCATGAACGCAAATATCCAATAGCACTGATCACTGATTCTGCTTGCGACCTTCCCCAGAATATGATTGAAAAATACCAGATCCTGCAGATTCCCTTTAATATAAATTTTGGTGATACACCCTATCTGGATAAACTAACAATTAATGCAGACAGATTCTATAAAAAACTGCAAACTGATGCGATTCATCCAAAAAGCTCACAACCCAGCCTTAAGACTGTTCAAAATCTATATTCATTTCTCTCTGCACATTATAAAAAGATCATGGCAATTCATATCTCTGATAAACTTTCCGGACTCTACAAGATTTCGAAACAGATGGAGAAGAATTTTCAGGAAAATGAAATTACTGTATTCAATTCCAAACAGCTAACAGTTTCGGAAGGTTTAGTTGTATTGCGAACAGCAATGGCTATTGAAGCAGGAATGACTTTTGAGGATCTAAATACAAAAGTAGCAGACTGGATCGAGAAAACAGATATCTTTGTGGATGTGGATACCTTAAAATACATGGTTCGTGGTGGTCGGGTATCTCCCTTGAAAGGAATGATCGCAACGGCATTGAATCTGAAACCAATTGTAACTTTGGATGAAGATGGTAAAGCCACCGCTGCCGGAAAATCTTTCAGCCGCAGGGGAAACATGAAAAAAATATTAGAACTTTTAAATAAAAAAACTGAAAATAGAAAAATCTGGAACTATGCTATCGTTCATGCAGATGCTGAAAGTAGAGCCCAGATCTATGCTGAAAAACTGACAAAGATCATTGGAAAAGAACCTGCATACATTATGGAACTTTCACCTGTTGTGGGCGTTCACAATGGCATAGGAGCAGTTGGTATTGGCATAATGGAGGAGTAAAATGGAAAAGATAATACTTTGTAGTATTGTAGAAGTATTTTTATATATGAATTTGATATTTATTATAGCAGTAATTAAAAAAAATAATGGTATTGTGGATATAGCCTGGGGCTTAGGATTCATCCTTGTTGCCTTGTTCAATTTCTTCTACATCCCTGGTTTCACAGCACGTCAGCTTTTGGTTACACTTCTTATTGTATTGTGGGGAATTCGACTGGCTCATTATGTTAATTGCCGAAATAAGAGCAAGCCTGAGGATTTTCGTTACGCAAACTGGCGACGCGAATGGGGAAAATATTGGATGATACGCACCTATTTTCAGGTATTTATGTTCCAGGGTCTTTTCATGTTGATTGTTGTTTCACCCGTATTCATTTTACATTATGATAGTGGAGGAAAACTCGGTTTGCTGGAAATACTTGGTTCTGCTGTCTGGATAATTGGATTCTTGTTTGAGTCTATTGGAGACCTGCAAATGATAAATTTTAAGAAAGATCCTACTAATAAGGGAAAAATTATCACAAGTGGTGTTTGGAAATACACACGTCATCCTAATTATTTTGGTGAATCTGCCATGTGGTGGGGAATTTTCTTAATCGTTATTAACATTTCCAACGGTTTATGGGGAATTATCAGCCCAGCAACTATCACATTCCTTTTATTGTTTGTATCGGGAATTCCACTTCTGGAAAAAAAATATAAAGATAATCCTGAATTTCAGGAATATGCACGTAAAACAAGTATCTTCATTCCCTGGTTTCCCAAGAAATGAAAAAGTTAATTATAATTCTAATCATGATAAGTGTTGCTGCACTTTGGTCAGAAGATATATTTAAGGCTAAAGTTTATCGTTTAGACTCCAATAAACAAGAATTGCTTTTTGATCATTACAATACTGTTCAACAGGAAGGAGAGAAAACTATTCTCACTCACTTCTATTCCCGACCTGACAGCAGTATCGCAACAATAGATGAAGTGATTTTGGAGAATGGAGAATTTAAGAGCTCCAAATCGCAATTTCTGGAAGTAGATGAAATCGGTTCTGTGATTCGAAACAGTGATAAAATGACAATGCGATTTGAAAAGGATGGAAAGGTTAAAGAGAAAGAACTGAATTATCCAACAGACCTCTTGGTTGGACCGATGTTCAATGATCACATTATCGAAAATTGGGAAGCATTGAATTCAGATGAAAAGATCTACTTTAAATTACCTGCGCCAAATATTCAAAAGATTGCAACATTTACATTTCAAGAAGTTAATAACTCAGGATATGAAAAACCTGATCATATAGTTTTCAAGCTCAATGCAGCCAGTATCTTCTTGAAATTAGTTGTTCGTCCTAGTTATTTTGTTTATGAAGTTGCAACCAAAAGACTGATGGAAATTCATGGAACAACAATCCTGCGAACAAAACAAAATGGCAAATGGCAAAATTCAACTGATGTAAATATGTACTACGAATATGAGGGACAAAATGAATAAGTTTCCACGACCAAAAGTTGTTGTTAGTAAATGCATTGAATTCGCTTCTTGCCGCTATAATGGTTCAAAGATTGCCAGCCCTATAGTTTTACAACTCCAGAATTACGTAGATTTTATACCTGTTTGCCCTGAGGTAGAAATAGGATTGGGAATTCCAAGAGAAGCAGTGAGACTAGTTATGACAAATAGCGAAATTAAACTGCTGAATTCCAGTGATAGTGAAAATTATTCAACAGCGATGCAGGATTTTTCTGACAATTTCTTAAAAACGCAAAAAAAAATAAATGGCTTCATACTGAAAAGTAGATCACCCTCTTGCGGGATCAAAGAGGTGAAACTTTATCCTGGGATCGGTAGAGTTCAAGCGATCAGCAGTAAATCAAAAGGAATATTTGGAAATGCTGTATTAGATAAATTTGGCTATCTGCCAGTGGAAGATGAAGGTAGACTTACAAATCTGCATTTGCGTGAGCAATTTCTTACTAAATTATACACTTTCACAGATTTTGAACATCTAACCGAAAATATGGCAGAACTAGTTAATTTTCATGCTAAGAATAAATATCTCTTTATGTCTTATAATCAAGCAAAATTGAAACTGGCAGGTAAAATTGTAGCAAATCATGATAAACTTTCTACTTCTTTAGTATTTTATCAATATAGACAAATCCTTTACCAGATTTTTAATAACAGTTCTCGCATTAGTTCAAATATTAATGTTCTTCTCCATATTTTAGGTTATTTTTCTAAACAGTTATCTGGTAAAGAGAAGGCTTATTTCTTAGATCAACTGGAAACATATCGTAATAAACAGATCCCACTGGTAGTTCTTACTGCAATTCTGCAATCCTGGGTTTTACGTTTTGATCAGAAATACCTATTGCAGCAAACATATTTCGAACCATTCCCACGGGAACTTATGCATATTACAGATAGCGGAAAAGGTAGAATAATTAAGTAGAGAGAATTTAAAAATAATATAAATAATTAAAGATAATATTAGGAGTTAACAAAATGAAGAAAATAGTTTTATTGTTTGTACTAATGATAATGATAATTCTAATTCATTCGGAGGAAAAAGCGATGAGTATTTATGATTTCATAATGGAAGATATTAGCGGCAATGAAGTAAAATTAGAGGGATACAAAGGTAAAGTCATTCTGATAGTGAATACAGCCAGTAAGTGTGGATTTACCTATCAATATGAAGGTTTAGAGAAGCTATATGAAACCTATAAAGACAGCGGACTTGTAATCTTAGGTTTTCCAGCCAATAATTTTTTAAAACAGGAACCTGGAAGTGATGAAGAGATCGCCACTTTTTGTAGATTGAATTACGGAGTAACGTTCCCGATGTTCAGTAAAATTTCAGTAAAAGGAAAAGATATTCATCCACTTTATGACTACCTCACTTCCAAAGAATCAGATCATGAATTTGGTGGAAAGATAAGTTGGAATTTTAATAAATTCCTGATTTCCAGGGATGGAAAGATCATCAACCGTTTTGGTTCTAAAGTAAAACCCGGAAGTGATGAAATTGTTAAAGCAATTGAGGGTGCATTAAAATAGTTTTATTAAGTAAATAATTTCTTTAACTATTTACTTAAGTTCATTACTCATTTTAACGTCTTGATTCGTTTGATATTGTGATTATATTGTTTCCTGTGATCCTTTTATATTCTTTTGTTTTATTCTTCTAGTTCCGGCAAGTAGGAATCCAATAAAAATTCCGATCAACATTACTAGCGGGAATAGAATAAAGAGAGGAATCATCTCGAATTTCCAAAAAAGTAATTGGATCGAAACTTTCTCCAAATTTTGAAATAGAATTATAGCAAATACAAGCAATATAAACACAATTACAAATGTTTTAAGTTTCATAAAAATTTTCTCCTTTTTACAATTTCAATTAAACAATGCAAAGCTAAAAGAAAACCAAGAGATTCTTCGTAAGTAAAGCTAACAGAAACCTCAGAATGACAGTTTTATATCCGCGGTTATCTGTGTTCCCCCGCGATTTTAGCTTCGATCTGCTTTTAGAACTTCCAGAAATGCTTCCTGAGGGACTTGTACTGAGCCGATCTCTTTCATGCGTTTCTTTCCTTCTTTCTGCTTTTCCAGTAGTTTTCGTTTTCTAGTGATGTCACCACCGTAACATTTGGCAGTAACATTTTTACGTAATGCATTGATAGTACTTCGGGCAATGATCTTTGCCCCGATACTTGCTTGCAAGGCAACCTTAAACTGTTGTTTAGGAATTACTTCTTTTAGTTTTTCAGTTATACTTTTACCCCAGTTAAAAGCTTTATCAGCATGACAGATAAATGACATAGCATCTACAC
>JAVCCH010000068.1 GCA_030765535.1 Candidatus Tenebribacter davisii | reverse complement strand
TATTAATTCCCAACACAAGTTCATCAGGCTTTAGAATTGTCTTCTTTGGTCCAACAAACCAATCGTGAATAGAAATGGTCTTTTTCCCATTTTTACTTTCAATTATAACTTCTGCATCATATACGAGTAAGGCGGGAGCAGAATCCAAACTGGGAACTGCGGAACAGATATTTCCCACTACGGTTGCCCGATTTCTAATACCTACTGAAGCGACTGTTTCACTTGCTCTCCATAAGATCGGTAATTTATCTTTAAGCTGATCTGACTCAAGAATATCAGTAAAAGTGACTCCAGCACCAAGAAAAATATTATGATCGGAGATTTCAATTTTATTCATCTCAGCAATTCCTTTAACATCGATCACAACTTCAGGTTTTGCCAGTTCTTCTTTCAAATAAACTATCAGGTCAGTTCCTCCAGCCAGGATCTTTGCTTTACTTTGATATTCTGAAAGCAGAATGAGAGTATCATTTATATTTTCAGGCTTGTGATATTCAAAGTCGTTTATTATAGCCATTATAACTCCTTTTGTTTTTTAATATGTTAAAATTTATTAAACTAAAGATTTTAACATTAATGTAAATATTTTAGTTCTATTATGCTTCCATGGCAATAATTCTGCACATAGATGATTCTAATTCAATTCCGCGAAGCGGGAATAACCCGATCCAAACACGCTTATTATTAACTTTATTGATTTCGCCGCCTAAGTTTTCTGCGTGAAGTAAACCCTTGGGGAAGAGATTCAAGTGCATAACCTGATAGTATTCTTCCAGAGGGAACATCTCATCCCAGGTTTTTCCATAATCAGCGATCAGTTTTTTCTCAGCTTCTTTAAAAGGTCTTGGATGCCAGTCACGAATAATTGTATTCATAGGGTGATCTGCGCTGCCGCAATCTACTCCTATCCACTTGATCTTCATTTTCAAAGCCCATTTATGGAATTCCGGACTTGGTCCTGGATGTTTTACGAAGTAACGTACTTCATCAGATTCCGGTTGATCCCAGCTATACTTATGATAGCCGGTGTTAATGATGAGAATATCACCTTTTTTTATTTCTACTTTACTCGTAAGCATCTCAGGAGTATAAAGTGAATAATCTGAAACTTCATCAGAGATATCTACAACAACACCCGGTCCTATCCAATCTTTTATTGGAACTTCACCAATTGTTTTACCACTGGCAAAGAAGTGGATCTGTCCATCAATATGAGTTCCTACGTGATTACTAGTTTTTATGATCTGTCCATTTGCACCTTGTCCCATATGAGCACCGGCTAATCTTTTAAAATATTGAATTTGCAGAGGCATATAGCTTGGCCATGGTGGTGTGTGAATACTCAATCTCTGGGTTAGATCATAAACTTTAACATTGTCCATAAACTCTAAGAATTCTTGTGGTTTCATAATTTTACTCCTTTTTTTTATTTTTTTAATTGTTCAGATAAACCTATTGCTGCTTTAATGAAAGGTTCCATTGGTGCACTTAGCACACCAGCTCCAACCTGCCCTATGCCCGGATCTTTATGAGCAACTCCGGTATCAATAAATGGTGTTAACCCTTTTTCAACTACTTTTGTTACATCTATTCCGGTGGGTGTCCCACGGAAATTCAAATAAGGGATCTGATACATATTGTTTTCACCGAAAGCTATTTCATACATTGCTAAAGTATAATTTATAGCATCGGAAGCAGAACCTCCTACAAATTGTACAATTGCCGGTGATGCTGCAATGGCAAATCCACCTAAACCAACCGTTTCTGTTATGGAGCTGTCTCCAATATCCGGATTTGCATCATCTTTTGTAAATCCCGGAAAATAGAGAGCATCAGGTACTAAAGCTTCTCCCACGAACCAGGAATCTTTTGTTCCTGCAAGCTGCAATCCGAAATCAGTTCCATTTCTGGTCATTGCAACCACGATACTGCTATTATCAATATTTCGAGCAGCATCTAAAGTTACCTTGGCAGCCGGCATTGATAAATTCAGGAAAAAATGATCATTCCCATTAATGAAATCAAGCACTTTAGCAGTTATTTCCGGTTTCTTGCAGGTTTGTACAATGGCAGGTGCGATTGCCCGGTAGAATAGTGATGTGGCGGCTCTATTCCTATTATGAACTTCATCTCCCATATGCAGAGCCTGGGCAATAATATTTTTTAAATCGATCTTACCTATAAATTCTACTGCATTTTTCAAAGTTGGATACAATTCTTTCTCCATCCATTTCAATTTTTCAATCGTTTCCGGATCATACGCTCCATATCGCAATACTTTTCCCAGACCTTCATTCAGAGTGCAATAGGCAAAATTTCCATACTCTTCGTTCTTCAACACAAAAACCGGCATGGATGCAGACACTACTCCAGCCATAGGTCCAACTGTATCGTGTTCATGACAGGGAGAAAATTCAAATTTACCGGAAGTTCCCAATTTATCTGCTTCAGCAAAATCTTTGGCTTTCCCTTCATAGATCATAGCTCCTATCATTGCACCTTTCATTGGTCCGCACATTCTATCCCAGGTTAGGGGAGGGCCGGAATGCAGAAAGAGATCTTCCTTCATCCCCGGAATAACATTTCGCGCAATATCAAGGCCAACAAGAAATGGCTTACCATTTAATATGATTTCTAATACTTTTTCATTAGCAGCTTGAATCTCAGCTTTATTTTCCTGTAAGATCTGTAAGACATTTTTATCAATATTGGCAGGAGGAGTCCATTCAACATTTGTAACTTTTTCTCCCTGCTGTTCAAGATCTTCTTTAAATCTGTTCAGCCCAATGTTAACAACTTCCATCTTTTTACCGAATAACTTTTTAAAACTCATGTATCCTCCTATAATTATAAATTTTTTAATATTAAAGCTACGATTTCAGCTGCAGCAGTATTTGTAGGCATAACCAGTACATTATTTTCCTCTAATGTTTTTATCACATTTTCTCTATTTTGAGGATCTTGTTCAGTTCCTGTAACAGAACAAATATAGGAAATACCAGGAGCAATTGCCTGTGCTTGTTTGATTATCGGTAGGATCTCAGCGATCGGATCCATATTGGCACCATATCCCAAAACCAGATCAAACAGGATTATGGCTGTTTCCTTATCTTTTGCTTCCTGAATGATTCGCTTGTTTCTCAAGTCAAAATCCATCATGGGATGTAATCGACCCACGGTAAATTCATCTTCACCCAGATCTACTAAGCTATGTTCTTTACTTATCCAGGAATCATCCAAAGCATGTTTTTCATCACCTGATCTATTACTGAAAATATTTTCAATATCTTTCTTAAGTATGATCTGAGTTTCATCACAAAGAGTTCCGCCACTGAATAATCCGCGAATATATTTTCTTCCTGATGAAATATTTTTCACTTCTTTTTCTGCGATTGTTCCATAACTTGATCTTCTAGCCTCCAGAAATTCTGTTACTTTGGAAACTTCCACGTTTTCTGAGATCGCACAAGCCAACAGGGCAGCTTCTTCCAGGGTTGAGGCTGCTACTACTCCGTTTACCTCTACTAGATTTCTATCTGCACCCAAGAAAATACTAACAACAGGTTTGGTTAATCCTTTCAATTCAGCATTGATCTTTTTTAGAACGGATGGATGAGGCGGCTTGGAAACAAGGACAATAACTCTTGTATCATCATCATTTTTCAAAGCATTCAAAGCAGAGATGAACATTTTTCCGCCAACTTCTTCTTTTATATCACGTCCACCAGTTCCAATTGCTTGTGAAATGCCAAAACCTTCTTCTGAAATAATTGAACTTACTTCCTGTAATCCTGTCCCGGAAGCTGCGACTATTCCAATATTCCCTTTATTTACAGCATTGGAAAATGCCAGTGGAACATCATTGATAATAGCCGTACCGCAATCGGGACCCATTACCAGAAGATCATTTGCCAGAGCATATTTTTTTAATTCAATTTCTGTTTCCAGCGGGACATTATCAGAAAATAACATTACATGCAAACCTTGTTTTAATGCTTTCATCGCCTCTCTTCCCGCATATCTTCCAGCAATAGAAATAAGCACGAGATTTGACTCCGGCTGGTAATTAATTGCACCCTCTAAACTTTTGGGAGTAAATGATCCCGAATCATCTTTTCTATTTCTTATTTCAATAAGTAAGTTATCAACTTTTTCAAAAATTTCAGTAAATTTATCCTCGCGATCAGATTTTACTACGATCAGCAGATCAGTATCATCATATTGCTTAAATTCATCTAAATAGAGTCCGGCAGTTTTAAGAATTGATTTATTCTCCTTAGTTGCCATTACAACCGTAGCCTCGATTACATTTTCCATATTACTGACATCTTTTCCCACGATCATCAAGCTTACAGAATCATAATACTCACCTTTCTTAACTAAACTTTTTATCATTTAAAACTCCTTTCATCGTTAGGATGAAACCTGTTAACATATCAGATCCGGATGTATGCCCGGAATTAATTATTTTTTCTGCATATTTGATCATGCTATCATTACAATTTAATTTGAGTGCTTTTAGTAATTTATAGAAATTTTCATAATATTGATTAGAATAGGCAAATTTCAGGAATGTATTTGAAATTAAATTAGTTCCAATTGAATTCTGAAAACACTTTTCAATTAATTGAGAGAAATTTCTCCTGCAAGTTTGTTGAAGATAATTAAGTGCATATAAAATACCGCAATTGAAATCATCTCCACTCGGTGTTAATCCAAATCCAACACCTTTCATCTTTTTGGAAATTTCCGGTAACTTCTCAATTGAAAAATCCTGCATGGTATTTTTTACATGAGAAATAAAAGCTTTTTCGAAAGCAGTTGTAAAAAAGACCTCATTCCCGGGAAATAATAAGAAGCCCAGACTATCGGGAGAGATTTCAGAGACTATACTTTGCTCTAGAAATTCAATTTTAGTTCGTAGCAAATCATAATTATGGATGTATACATTATCATTACTTGTTTCAAATAATTGGATTTTCAAGGCTGTATTACCAATTATTAATTGCTGCTTGGAAATGGTAATTGTATTATTAGCAATTTCCGGTATTCTATTTAACACGATGTTATTAGGTCCTTTACCGATCTGTGTTGTTACCAAAGATATTATGTCGTGATCATCTATGTAATTGTGAACGTTTTTAAATTTGGAATGCAAGATATAATTACCATTTTTTATGCTGGAACCGAAATTTAAAATTTCCATTTACACTCCAAAATCACAATATCACTTTTCCAAAATTTTTTTGAAAAGTAAAAATCGAATTTACGTAAGAAAGATTATAATGTCAAATATTTTTTAAAATTGTATAAGTTTAATTTTTAAATTAATTGATTAATAAAACTCAAAGTCTTTAATATCAAAGGGCAGCTAATTGAAACACTTGTAAATGAATATCAAAAAGAGGGAATGCACTCTGTAATATGGAATGCAGAAGGACAAGCTTCCAGTATTTATTTTTATTGCATAAAGACCGAAACACAAACGAGTAAATGTTTATTATTAAAATAAATTATAAATTTTAAACAAATCTATTTAAAATCCATTACCTCTTTTGAGAATTTTTTCACCCAATTGCTATAAATTGAATATAGGTGATCTGTACTATTATCAAATTGCAATACATATTTTGGATCTTCATCTAAAGCAATTCTCAGGTAGTGCGAAGTTCCATCGAATAATTCAATTCCGATTTCAAGCTCAGGCATTTGGAGTTTCTGTTCATATTTTTCATATTCATCATCAACAAAATTTGTAATTTTTAGTTTAGAAAGTGTAGTCAGAATATCCCGGAGAGTTTTATTATTAAAATCTACACCTATTGAGTTTTTCCCATCATCATATCGCCATAAGGAATCGGCAGGAACCAGTTCATAGGCATTATTTTCCCATATAACAGAAATTTTAGTAATATTATTTTCATCAATATTCAAGATGCTCTTTTCTCGCCATTTATTTGCATCTGTTGTAACTATGCGAGTGATATTACTCTCTAATCTATAGATTTTAATTTCCTCAGGTCTCCTGGCAGAAGTGGAACCGGAAGATAAATTTTTACCGATAATTGCTTCATCGAGTAAGTTATTGTTTTCATCTAAGAATTTTATCTTAGTTCCCTGGCTAACGGTAACTTTATATTTATCAAAAGATCTTTCATTCTCAGAGATCGGTAAGTTGGATGTCTCCGCATTTAATACACTGGTAAACAAGTTTTTGATCTCATGCTTTCTGGCTGGTGAATTCATTGGAAAAGTAAGTAACCAGATATCGTCTTTCTTTGACAGCCTTATTGTATCTTTTATATTAGAGATCTCGATCGTTTGGACCTTTGTGGAATCAACCTGAAAGAACTGAATTCTTTTTTCAACGTTTGTATCTATTTTTGTAAGTATGAACACAATTACTAGAACAACTAGAATGCCTATATATATCATTTGTTTCTTATTCATAAAGCTCTCCAATATGTTTTCTAACTTTTAATTCTTTTCTGTATCGTAAAATTCCATATAGGATCAGCAGTAGTGATGGGAGAAGAATATTAAGCCACCTTACGAACTTTCTAGTACCAGGTTTTACCTCTTTTAATGGAATAAATTGTGTTTCGCGAGATCTTATTTGGATAAGAGTTCCTTCGGAAGCCATATAATCTACTGCATTCAGAACAAAATCTCTGTTACCCTCAATTCCTGCACCAGCACCTTCTTTTATGAAATCAGAATCAGCAAGTAAAAGGATCTTGCCAGATTCAGTATTTCCAACAGCATCTTCTCCTTTAGTATGATCTATGAAATTACTGACAAATTTTCCACTATAAATACCGGCAACAACTTTTGGTTTATCAGTCATCATTTTTTTCAGGTCAGCATTCATATAAGGTTGATAAGAGATATTTAACTGAGGCATTGTAACCTCGCCACTGTTTGCGGAAGTATATAATAAAGCTTCAAAAGAAACAGAATTACCGATGTTAGTCGTATCGATCTCTGAAGCATAGATAAGCTGCATATAATCGAGGTTTTTTACAAGAATATTATTTTTATTCACATTATTAATAATTGGGAAAAACGGATATTTTACTGGAGTTTGCATGCGGAACAAACCTCGTTGCTGCTGAACTGTAACCTGTCCGCATTGCGCATCAATAACTAGATTCGGTTTAATTACAACTCCATAATTTGCGATCAGTCGGAATAAATTAGAATTGATCGGAGCAGCTGATTGCTGTTGAATATTTGTGCTGATCCTATCTTGGAAGAGCAGTATATTTCCGTCGTTCATAAGATACTGATCTAAATTCACAAGTTGTGACATTTCCAGGGAATCCTCAATCCCGGCAATTATCAGTGCATCTACATCCTTATCAACCGGTTTTGTAAGATCAACCTTTGAAACTTCATAGCTTTCAGAAAGGAACTGACGAATTGTGGCAAATTTATCGTTCCCGCCAGAATTACCGGGCATTGGTTGTGAAGGATCATTATCGATATCAAATATGGCAATTTTATTAAGACCTGCTGCAGTTATTTTTTTAATTTTGCTTGTAATATCATATTCTAATCCCTGAGTATTTTTTATCATTGGTATTGATTCAACTTTATCCTGATACAAAAAGACAAGTCCCATATAAACTTCACGGATAACTAGTTTGTCATTTTCAATAACACGCAGGGAAACAGGCATAATCCCGTTTTGTTGAGCTTCTTTTTTCAGTTCCTGTTCACTAGCAGGATCCAAAAATTCAAATTTAAGATTGCCATGGGAATAGGCCTGATATTCCGATAAAAGATCTTGTACAAAACGACGGGAATCAGCATATTCACCAGGCATATTCTTAGAAAAGTAAGCTTTAACTACAATTCTATCTTCTAGTATCTTCACAGCAGTTTTACTAGCACGCGAGAGTGAGTATATATTACCTTTAGAAAGGTCAATTCGTTTGAAAACAGAAATTGATATTAAATTTACTAATACAAGAATTGCTATGAGTATCACTAGTTCTATGGTAGTTTTCTTTTTCATCTCAATCCTCCTATTTCCAATTCCGATTTTCTAAGGAAGTTTGTGCCAGTTTAAGAAATAAAATTATCAAGCTGACAAAATAGATAATGTTTCTTGTATCAATAACACCTCTTGTTATATTCGAGAAATGATAATCAATACTCAAAAATTGAAAAATACCAACCAGAAAGTCCGGAATAAAGAAAAGTGAGAATTTAAGGATGAAGAAAAAGAAGATGATAAAGAAACTTATGATGAGAGATACAATCTGATTACTGGTTATACTGGAAGCAAAAATTCCAATTGCGCTATATACAGTACCCAGCATAAGAAGCCCGATATATCCACAGAAGATCGCACCAAAATCGATATTCGTTCCAAGTATAACTATCGTTATAAAATGGATTAAAGTGAATAGTAATCCAATTCCGATCAATGATACTGATGCCCAGAATTTTCCCATGATTATCTGGCTGTCTTTTATTGGTAGCGTTGCTAATAGTTCAATCGTTCCAGTATTCTTTTCGCGTGAGATTAAACCCATTGTGATGGCAGGAACAAAGAAGAGGAATAGAAGTGGAATGATACCAAAAAGAGTACGTAAATTAGCCTGGTTATTTATAAATAACGGGCTGGCAAAAAACCATCCACTTAATAATAAAAAAATTACCAGTACAATGTAAGCTGCTGGAGAATTAAAATAGCTTTTTATTTCTTTTCTGGTTATTATAGCTGCTAGATTCATTTTCCTTCTCCTTCAATTGTTAAATTACGAAATACTGCTTCCAGACTTATGTTCTCACGATGCATTTCTAATAAAGTCCACTCTTTTGATCTAATATAATTATAAATTTCGGCTCGTTTATCATGTGAAGGGTCAAATTCAATTTCTACCTTGAAAGCAGTTTCATTCAGTTTGGAAATGGAGGATAATGTAATATCAGTAATATTTTCTTTAAGACCTGAAATCTCAGTTTCCGGAGCGATAAGTTCAAGTATAAGTTCTGTTTTATGTTGAAAATCTGATTTTAATTCTTCGGTAGATCCATCTGCTACGATCTTACCTTTATTGATGATAATAATACGATCACATACTGCTTGCACTTCCTGCAAAATATGACTGGAAATAACCAGTGTTTTTTCTTTTCCTAATTCTTTAATAAGATTCCTGATCTCAACAATTTGATTTGGGTCTAAGCCGCTGGTTGGCTCATCAAGGATCAATATTTTGGGATCATGCAGAATTGCCTGAGCAAAGCCTACACGCTGTTTATAGCCTTTAGAAAGAGTATTTATGGGTTTATCTACAACACCATTAAGTCCGCATTGCTCGATAACTTTTTTCATGCGTGCTCTGAAATCTGTGATATTCCTGATGTCTGCGATGAATCTTAAATATTCATAAACTGTCATATCAATATAAAGCGGGTTATGTTCCGGTAAATATCCAATGAGTTTCTTGATCTCAATCTGATCTTCATGAATATTCATATCCTCAACTTCAATATCACCAGATGTAGGTGATAGGTAACAAGTCATTATCTTTAAGGTTGTTGTTTTTCCGGCTCCATTTGGACCGAGAAATCCAAGAATCTCTCCTTCGTTGATCTCAAAACTAATCTGATCAACTGCACGAAGAGAGCCGTAATCTTTCGTTAAATTTTGCAAACGAATCATTTTAAAACTCCTTACAGCTATTATGTTGTTTGAATCTGCAAAAAATTAACATTGAGAATTTTGTCAAGTGTGTTTTGCCTGAAAAATAATTTTAATGATCCATCGTCAATTAGGCATTGAAGCCGCTATTGTGAAGTATTCAGCAAAATAATATTGACACAAAAAAGGTCGGATTTAAAAAGTCACACATTATTGAGTTTGATCCTGAATAGCTCAGCGGTAGAGCGGGTGGCTGTTAACCACTAGGTCGGGGGTTCAAATCCCTCTTCAGGAGCCATCTTAAAAGCCTTCTTCGGAAGGCTTTTTCTTTTATATATAGGCTTTTATAGCACACTTAGCCATTGTCTTTGGAATTCCATTAACTTTTATTGATTTATATCTATTTTGATATAATATTACGAAAAACGTTGCATATCCGTTGCATCGTATTATTATATTAAAGGAGGTCCTATGAATTATAAATTACCAAAATCGCTGCAAGCTATAAAAAAAATGAATATAAACTTCAAGGTTAAATTAAGATTTCGTCAAACAAATGAATCATTACCTTACCTTTTATATTTGGATTTAGTAGATAAAGATAAAAGAAAGACGAAAGCCTTAAATTTAAAAGTCATTGGTAATGCTGAAAATAAAGTGCGAGATGGTAACACAATACAAAAAGCATTGAAAATCCGTTTGCAGTTCCAAGAAGTATATGATAATGACCCAGATAACTTTAGTTTCAATAGTATTGATCAAAAGAACTTTATAAATTTCTTTAGAACTACTTATGAAAAAAAGAATGATAAGAATTATAGATTAGCTTACAATAAATTTATAGATTTTATAAGTAGCGAATATTTAGAATTTAAAAAAATTAACTTTGCACTATGCGAAGATTTCAAGGAATACTTATTAAAGTTAGATATAACTAACCGTACTGCAAAACATTACTTTACATGTTTTAGCTGTTGTCTAAACGATGCAGTAAGAAGAGATCTTATTGAGAAGAATCCAGCGAGAGGAATTGTAATAAAATTTCAACGAAAAGCCATAGAACGACTAACAGAATCTGAAGTAAAAAAATTATGGCTTACTCCATGTAATTATCATGATCTTAAAAACGGTTTTTTATTTAGCTGTTTTACTGGGTTGCGATTATCTGACATTTTAGATTTAAAATTATCTGATATAAATAATGGAAAAATTAAAGTTATTCAAAATAAAACATTAAACGAAGTCGAAATACCATTACATAGTATCGCAAAAAAAATATTAAAAATCCAAAAAAAGCTGGACAATCATCAACTATTTCATATCCCAAATGGAGGGAAAACGTCAAAAAAGATGGTACAATGGATGACGGCAGCTGGTATAAATAAAGATATAACCTTTCATTGTGCTAGGCATACATTTGGCTGTTTACTAGTGGAAAATGATGTAAGTTTATTTGTTGTGAAAAAGCTTATGGGACATCGCAAAATTGAAACAACATTGCAGTATATTGATAAAGCAAATATTGATGCTGGAAAAGCTATAGATACTTTGCCTAAGATTTAAATTGAAGAATAATAAATTATTTTCGAAAAAAAACTGGCTTTCAATGTAATTTCCTCCAAAACAATGACAATTAAGTAGTATGCAATATTAAATTTCTACTTTCCTCTTTGGTGGGGCCAAGTGGACACTATCAGAACTTTATTTGTGCATCCCAACGATGAAATATTATCCACATTCCAATTAGCTGAGAGTGTATGACTAGTTGTTTACTTCTTACTGAATGAAGAGAAGCAGAGACGAGATTTGATGCCCTGCACGTTACTTCATGCTGATACGAGCTTAGTGAGAACCAGATGACTTAGAGATACCACCTTATAATGTAATATTATGTAATACTTGGGACTTCTTACCGCTGCAAGCAAGGGTTGGAACTAACTAGGCTGAATTCTTCTATCTATTTGCTTAACTCTATCGATTTTGTCATGTGGAACTTCCAGTAATCTCTTATCAGTAGGATCAATATACCAATAAAAGACATCTCCGAAAGATTTATTTAAGATCTTATCAAAATATGATATACGAAAAATTATATAGTTTATCAATAATACTTCCATCTGATGATCACTATTCACAGAATATCTGATATTAATATCGGAGAATTGTGGAACTGGATTTGTTATTAGACTTTTATCAGTAATTACTGGTTTACATTCCCTATTTCTGCCATCAACATCTGCTGAATTAATAAAAAAAAAATTAGCAATAATATCTGATGCAGGATTGATACCATAGTTTTCTAATTTAATATTTACATTGTTTTTGCATACTAATCCTTCATGAGTTATAATGCATTTACCGGGATCAGAAGCTGGAGCTATGTAAGCACGCTTTGATTTAGCATTATTTACATATGCCTTTATAGCATAAATTGAGGCAAGGATTGCTGTAGTTGCGAGTACAATCTGGATAATTGTTGAGAACATTGTTAACCTCCAAAATTCAAAAATTGTTATACTAATATATTTTGAAAAATGAAAAAGGAAGAGTATTAAAGCAAAAAATCCTTTTAATATGGCGTAGATCATATATTAATTTTTTATTATTAAAACTTAAATAATTCAGATATTATTTAAGATACTCTTTTCAAACCTAAAATATCTCTTAATTTATCAAGTTCCGGTTCAATTTCCTTTGCATGTTCAATACTTATTTTTGATAATAGATTAACATATTGTTCTATTGAATCATATAAAATTGAGCTTACAAAATATAGAAGTGATATGGATTTCAAGCTGTTTAATTTCGTACCATAATTTAAGTCTTTTCCATGAAGAATTTCGTGACGATTTATTATGTCAATTTGTTTTTCTTTTTCAGATAGATTTAAGGCGGTAACAAACATTAAAGGTTCAACTAATGCTCTAGTTATTGAATTAGATTTAGCAAATTTGTGTATTGCTTTAGCTGTTTTTGGAACTTTCTTCTGACTTGGATCTTCTTTTTTTTTTGGAATACGAGTAGCAAAAAGCATTTCACCTAAAAGGTCATGGCAAATACCATCAGATTGTGCTAAAAAAACAGGAATTGATAGATTGTATTCCCCATTATTGTGAGCATTAAATGCTGATTCTAAAATGCTCTTTCTATCATTATTTCTTTCTACAACTAACTTCCTAATTTCTTCAAAATTGTTTTCTATAAATATACTCATAAATGAATCAATTTCGTCAAATTGTTTAGCAACAATTAATTCAGCAATTTTATTAACATCTGAAATGTCAAAAGCTGAATTAACAAACCAGCCTTGATAAGCTAATTTTTTTGATATAAATTTTAATGATGCTGGTATGTATTTTAAAGTAGAGCCAAGTGATTCAAGTGACGATATAATATTTATTGAGAATTCTTCAAAATTTTTTCTAATTTGTGCAAAATGTGAATCAAACGATAGAAATAAATTTTGATAAGATTTCACAATATCACTAATATCTGAAAATTTATCAGAAATTAAGTTAACTATAAAGTCATCATTCACCTTTAAACTTTTCTTAACCATAAGTATTCTTCCTAATTTGAATGTTTCTCATAAAAACTAATCAAATTACTTTTAGGATTTGTACATCCTCCTATATTTTCTAGATTCCAATATTTTGCTATAAGCTTTCCTAATTGTGGATTTAATGATTGACTGCCTTTAACCTCAACTAACTCATCATATTCTCTTTGTAATTTCTCATCATTTTCAATTTCTAAGAAAAACAAATCAGTAATATTTTCCGGGCAATTATGACGATATTTAGATAAACGATTATCTAAAATCTCTTCAGTTAATTTTAACATTCTTAATCTGTAGTTCAATATATTTCCTCCATATGATTAATAACTCTTTCACACCCCCCTCAGCTTCGCATAACCTGCAACCAGCTTCTTAGTTTGTTTACCGAATTTAACATGGATAGTAGCTTGCTCTCCTGTACCTGCAACGTGCTGCACTTCACCCTCTCCAAAGGTAGGATGGATTACATGCTGGCCAACCGTAAATTCCAGGAGGATATTAACTGCAGGTTCTTCCACTTTTTTGGGAACAGGTTTAATGACAACTGGCTTTTTACTGGTTACTGCTACTTCTGGTATAGTTTGAGTTTTTATTTCTTCAACTATTGATTCATTCTCAGGTGCCTTTTCCAATTCAAATTTCTCATATTCTTCTTGAGAGAACGGAGTTTCAGGATCTACAATTCTAACTTCTCTATATGTTAATTCATACAATTTATAAACCATTAAATCATTTTTCATACAAAGTGCTGCTAATTCACCTTTTTTTGGTGGTTTATTATAATTTTCATTTACAATTGAAATTATTTTACTCACTAATTTAGAAATTGGTTTTTGATGTACTTTATCAATAATTTTTATAGGCACTTTCTTCATAGGCGCCATTGAAAATTCAATTACTTTTCCTTTTCTTTTACAGTTCTTCTCAAAAAAGAATTTAAACAATCTCGAATTCAATATCCCCAAAATATATTTGTATGAAAAATCAGATCTAAGATTTGTAATATAATAAACATCCATAGCAGAATAAAATGGCTTGTCCAAATAGTGAAATGTTGGCTTTAGAGCTCTATACGGGAATACTATTTTATTATTATCAAAATCTGTGTCAGGTCTATAGCCATACAGATACCACCATCTTCCCATTCTATCAGCATTTTTTAGTGCAAAATTTCGATACCTATCATCTAATATTGGTTTAAACTTCATTAAATGCTTTTTAATTGTAGGATAATTATCAATAATAATAATACGATTGGTAATAATCATATAACACATGCCTTTATGAGACAAACCATATTTATTAATTGCAGAATTTTTATAACATGGTTTAATGAAATTATTTTCAGCTAGGCTAAAATCTAAATTATCTTTTTCATTTTCTGATATAATAAATATACCATCATTTTTTTTTATATTTTTTATATCAAAGTTTGTAATATGTAAATTACTAACTTTATCACAACCAGATTGAATACCCGGTGATATGTGTGAAATTAATCCCAAAGGTAGAGTATTTTTAATAGATATCTCAATAATTTCTTGATTTTTGAATAAATACCATTCGTTTGAATCTAAATCATTTGTACAATATTTACTATCGTATGATATAAATTTAGCAGAAAATTCTTTTTTCGATTTTGGAACATCGATTGTAATTTTCTTCTTTCTTCTCCTTTTATTTATAAATAATACTATACTATTAATACTGACAGTAGAAAAAACCTTAAAATCTTCACTCAAATTCAATATTTTCAAAATGTTTGAATTATCAATGATAAATTGCCTTAGGTTTTTTCCTGCAGCTGCTGACGTAAAATAAGGAGGAATTATATAAGAAAAAATACCGACATTATTTAAAATCTTTATCCCTTCTGCAATAAAGTAATAATAAAGATCTTGTTTTCTTTCATAAAAATTTTTCCAATTGTTGTGATTTTTTAAAACTTGAAATAATTTATGATTACCCTTTTGACCAACATAAGGTGGATTAGCAATTACAATATCAAAGCCACCTTTTTCATGAAATACATCGGCAAAATAGAGTTTCCAAGGAAAGAAGTTTCGAATTTTATTACCATGTGTCATTTCTCGCAGATCGGTTTCAATCTCTTTAACCTCCTGCGGTAAGATATTCTTTTTCTTTTCTAGTTCATTATGGAAAATATTGTAAATAGCAGATTCCACTTCCTGGCGTTTATTCTCTTTATCTTTAGGATGTTCGGCATTAAAAAAGTCTGCCTGTTTTTTGTGAAGATCATCAATAAAGGTATCAAGGTCTGAATCAACTGAAAAAACATCTAATTGTTCATTATCTTTCTTCTCAATATCTAATGAAATACCATGAAATTCTTCTACTAGAGAATTACCCTGCATTATTTTATAGTCAAGGTTCGGAAGTGGTTGAATGGACGTATAATCATCTTCATCGACAACCAATGAAAGCCAAAGACGAAGTTTGGCAATATCAATTGCACCAGGATCGATATCCACACCATAAAGTGAATTCTGGATGCAGTGACGTTTGAGATTGTATATGGTGTGTTTTTCTGATAGATATAATTCTAGCACTTTACGTGCTTTCACGATTTCAGTAAGCATACCGACAGGAAAGGCACCTGAGCCTATTGCCGGATCACAAACTTTGATATTTGCAAGAGCTTCATCTAATTTTTTAGCGTTATCTTTTATGGAATCCATTAGTACTGATTTATAACTTTTAGTACCATTCTCAATAGCTGTTTCTAATTCAAGAATAATATCACCTTCACGGATGAATGTTTCAATATCATCTTTGGGAATAACACTCCCCGAAACTTCTTGCGAAGTTTCACCCCTCTCAAGAGGGGAATTTATTGAAGTATCAAGGTAATTGATGAGTGATTCCTGGCACATATAATGAACAATAGTACGAGGAGTGTAATATGCACCTTTACCTTTTCGCATATTTTCGGGTAAAAGGTTTTCAAAGACCTTACCCAGCATTTCGGGATCGACTGCAACTTCTTTCTCAAGTGGTTCATCTTCGCGAACAGTAAAATTGTATTGATCAAATGTTTTGAATACTTCAGCAATAAGATCGTTATCAATGCAAATATCGGTTTCAATCCAATTATAGCCATTCAAAGGTTCAAACAGGCCACCATTTAAAAAAGGTATTTTGCAGTTGAACTTACTGAAAAAATCTTTAGGACGTTCTGTGGCAAGGGCTTCGTAAAAGAGTGGTTCTAAAATATCATTAAAGAAATTACCGTAATTTGTGAATTCTTTTTTAAAAAGCCGATGCAGGAAATTTTTAGGACCTGTGCCCCACTCTTTGAAATTACCATTTTCATCTTTAATAACACCGAGCCAGCCTTTCTTCTGCAGGAAATATAGGAAAACAATCTGCCCCATAAGCTTTTTGGCAAAATTGGCTGTATCAATAGATTTTATTTCTAACTCTGAAGCTATCTTGATATCTTTGGAAGCAATATCATCCAGCTCATGCCAGATTTTTTCAAAATGAGTACGATAATCTTTGTAGAATTGTTTAGTAACAGCATCCACACTGAAAGCTGTTTCAATATCATTAAGAGAAGGATTCTTCCTGTCATTTACCAAAATATCTACAAGTTGTGCCTGAGCAGTGTGGTTGGGTTCGTTCTTTCCAACCAGGAAGGAATAGCGTTTGGCAGGGGTAAGCTCTTCTTTTACTTTTATTTTACCAGTTTCGGTTTGTTCCAATTTATATTCCATACGGACATAAGAGAAACGCCAATCTTCCGGATCTGAAGTAGTATAACCAACAAGAGCAGCTTCTTTTTCATCACGGTTCTTGAGATAATCGGCTACAAAATTCCTAAGCATTGTACGGGAGCGATCTAAAGCCCATTCTTTTTTAAGATGAACTATAATTACATCAATTTTATCGCCATCAGGATCTGTGTAGGTGCCTATTCTGCGGTATTTGGTGACGTGATCTTTGTATGAGTTTTTGATATAATTACCCGAGATATAACTAAATGCCTTAGTTTCATCAACATCATTGAGAAGGTTTATAGCAAAATAGCGGAATTTTGCTTCATCAAAAGGGTAATTAAAAGTATTTTCAATTAACTGTTTTGCTGTGTTTCTATCCATAAAATCACCTACACGATATTTTTATTAATTAAATTTACAATAACTTTGATAATTGTGTCTTTTTCTACCGGTTTGCTTTGTGCAATGAGTACAGTGAGAGCTACTAGAGTAGTATCCGGCAAACGTTTACTACCATCTTTACGGTATAGTATTTTATTTTGATTTAAAAAGTAAACAAATAATGTGGCAGCAATACGTTTATTGCCATCGACAAAAGAATGGTTTTTGGTTACGAAATACAAAAGATGAGCTGCTTTTTCTTCTACACTGGGATAGGCATCAGCACCACCAGCAGATTGATATATAGAAGCAATGGAGCTTTTGAAACTCTCGTCTTTTTCAACACCGAAGATCTTGCTACCACCAAATTGTTTTTTGAGATTTTGGATAATTTGAATACCAGCAGTATAATCTAATTTGAAATGTTCTTTTTTTGTGATCTTACTTACGATAAGCTTTTTATAATCGTATTGATCTAATATTTCCAGAGCATAGGCATAGTCTGTTACAACTTCAATAATACCCCTAGCCTGATCCTGTGTGATCTCATCTAAAGACAGAACATTTTCTAACAGTTTAACAGAATTTTGCAATTCTTTATACTTCTGTGCCTGTGCTTCTAATCGTTTTTCATTGATAGTGTAACCTTTCACTAGATGGTCTCTAAGAACATTTGTAGCCCAGATACGGAACTGAGTGGCAGTTTTAGAATTAACACGGTAACCTACTGATATAAACATATCTAAATTAAAATACAGAATACTTCGAGAAACTTTACGCTGACCTTCAATTTGAACTTGTGCAATTTTTGCACATGTTGCACTTCGCTTTAACTCACCAGATTTATAAATATTATTTATGTGCTTATTGATGACACTTCTTTCAGATTGAAATAGTTCGCTAATCTGATATTGATTAAGCCAAACAGTATCTTTTTCTAAGCGGACATTAATTTTGGGTAAACCTTTTTGTGTATATATCTCTATCACTGACTTTTCTTGATCATTTTGTTTCACTTTTTTCTCCAACAAGATATTCAGATAAGATAACTTCTTTTTTTGCATATCTTAATGAATCTGATGTGCGAACTGCATTAAGTAATTTATTGGGAATTTCCATTTTGAGTATGACAAGCATTTTGAGTGGATTACCTTCATGTTCGATACGTTTTTTAATTCGTTTTGTTGTATTTTGAGGAATAATGCCTTCATTGTAACGATCTAGAACAATTTTGATATATTCTTCATCCATATCTGTAAAAGAAGAATGTTTACGACATTCTTTTAGACGACTGATAACATACTTTTCATTTGATCTACCCCCGCGACCGGGTGATGGTTCACTAAGTTCATCGGTGGTGATGAAATCAAATTCTTGCCTATTATTATTTAGAAATTTATAGTAATCCGGAGGAATATGCAAACGCTTTGAGTCGGATTCACACTGAAAATGATCAACTGCATCGAAGAAAGGAATCTCTATGGTGCTATTCCCATCAGTTTTGATAAACTTCTTGAGTTTACCTTTACGGAAGAATGTGAGTAATTGGTCGGTTTGATCTTCAAATGCTTTAGAAGAACGAGCTTTAATGGGAAGGCGTTTGATTTTTTCAAATAAATTTTGATCATTGTCTCTAATTTTACGAATAATTTTAAGATATTCAAGTTCTGAACGGTATTCTTCATCCTCTCCTTCATAAGTTTTTTTTGTATTTAATTTTTTATAGAGAGTATCACCGAATAATTCATGACTTGAAACGATTTCATCTTCAGTAAGATATTTTGCATCTTCACCTAAAGTATCATGAAAAGCCTGAATCTTTGATTTTATATTATCTTCTAGACCGATCTGTTTATCAGATTCATCTGTAGGGAAAAAGTTATAAATGAAGATCTTTTGATGTATAGTGCCTACACGATTGACACGACCAACACGTTGTAGAACACGTGTGGGATTCCAAGGAAGATCATAGTTCACAATAATGTTGGATCGATGAAGATTGATACCTTCTGCTAATACATCTGTTGTTATGAGATAGTTGATATCATCATCTTGGCTGGAGTGATTGGGATCATAATTTTCTTTTATTTTATAACGTGCTTCTGCATGGCTGATTTTGTTAGTACCAATGATACCACCATGACTAGAAAACATCATAACTTGTTCCGGAAAATCTTTAGATAAAATATCGGTAAGATATTCAGCGGTTTCTTTTGATTCTGTAAACACAATTATTTTTTTATTTTTAAGATCTGGATCAGTTTTCAAGTCGTGAATAAACTTCTCTAATTTAGGATCAGAATCTACTTTTTCCCAAAGTGCGGAGATTTCTTTCAATACTTCTAAATCTGAGTGGAGATGTTCTATAAAATTGTCCGTAAATTCATCAGATTGATACTTTTGAAGTTTTTCTTCATCAATAAGCTTTTGAATGTGTTCTTCATCATCACTATCTAAGATATCATAAACATTTACTTTTTTACTAATCATTACTGTGCCTTTATCATACATACTAATAAAATCTATATACGATTTAATAAAACGTTTGAGTGAACGCCTGAAAGCATAAAAGGAACTTTCCAATCTTTTTACTAAAATCCCTTTCATGAAACCACCAATATTTCGCTGGCTCTGTAATTCAAATTCCGTCATTTGACGATTTAAATACACTAGCGGCATATAACGAGAATATTTAAATTGCTTTAATGCTTCAATAGTTTTATTGAATACATTGCTAATAACGGGATCAAATTTATAAATAAACCTTCTGGGGTCTGCAACATCGGGAAAGGACAAACCTTGTTCAACCATATCCTCGCTAAAATGTTTACGAATTTCTGTTCTAGTTCTACGAACCATGATATATTTTAATACTTTTTCACGAATATCTGCAGAACCTGATTTGATAAGTTCCATATATATTGGATCCGATTTCTTATATTTTATTAATTTTGTATTTAGGTGTTTAAAGAACTTTTCTAGATTTGGAAGTCCAGGTATTGTAGATTTTTTTGGTGATTGAAATAATTTGATCTGATTATAAATATCTAAGAACGTGTTATTAAGTGGTGTTGCAGAAACAAGGACTACTTTTTTCCCATAGGTGATTTCCACCAATTTTTCAAAACCCTGGGTGTATTCATTTCTAAATCTATGGGCTTCATCGATGAAAATAGTATCGTATTTATCTACACCCTCTCTCAAAATATGTTCAAGCTTACCAATCGATTCAACTTTAGTCTTTGTAACTCCAAATTCAAATAAAGTTTCTTCCCAATATTCTTTAAGTACCGGAGGACAGATAATAAGCTTACCGCCAGGAAGCTGTTGAGCTAACATGGCTGAGATAAATGTTTTACCAAGTCCAACAACATCCGCTAAGAAAACACCATTATATGCTTCAAGGATTTTTTTGGCTGAAATGACAGCCTGACGTTGATATTGAAGATCCATAAAGCCGGCAGGAAGGTTAAAATCTACTTCTTGATCTATGTTAATATCTTCTTTTAGATATTCATAAAGCATTTTAAGGTATAAATGATAAGGTGAGATTTCATCATTCAACCAGGTCTTTTTTCTAACAGTATCAATGTATTCTAATGAAATATCAACTCCATCTTTCCATAAGTCATTGAACTGGTTAAGCGCAAACTCAACATCACCTTTATTTTTCAATTCAACATTGAATTCACGATTACCTAATAGACCACTTTGAGAGAAATTACTTGAGCCAGTTATAACAGAACCTTCAATCACTTGCCCTTCACCATAACGATTGATGTATACTTTGGCGTGAATGTTCTCACTAGGATAGACACGGAATTCCATTTTCTTTCCGTTGCCACCATGGAGTTTATCTGCTTGAGGATCTGCACAAGCAATTGTTAAATATTCTATGAATTTGTGTACGCCTAATTCAACATCATATGAATCTTCTGAATTATTAAGCTCTTCCTGAGTAGTATTCATTGCTAATTGTTTTGCTTTTTTATGAGCTTGGAAATCGAATTCATGTTGAATTTTAGAATGATCTATCAACCTAACTGTCTCGCGATCAACGTTAAGACCTACTAGTATTCTAATTTTATCAACTGATTCTAATTCAGTGTATAATTGATAAAATCCACTTGTTCTAAAATAACCTACCAACACATCAAAATATTTTGTATGTTTAAGAGTTTTCTTAAAGCGGTTGACAAGTGTATCATCTTGCTTATTAGTAAAAAAAGTAAGATCTGTACTCATTTTGAAACCCTAAGAAATTTACACGAATTTAACAATTTTACCTCCAAAGAGTTTAATAAACTAATTCTTCGATTAAGTATTTTTTCTTCAAATTAGTAACCATTTCAATATATATCAATTTAGCTTTATAATATTCTTTTCTTGTTATGCATTGGTAACAATCGTTTAAATAATTTTTCCAAATACTTTTATAAATTTCTTGTTGATTGCTTTGTTCATCTATGGATTTTACGATTAAAGGGGCAGTCTCGTAATATTCATCAATTAAC
>JAVCCH010000177.1 GCA_030765535.1 Candidatus Tenebribacter davisii | reverse complement strand
CCAAACTATAAGATATTATAGAATTACTTAGCAAATTATCTGAATATGTGTGAAGAATAGTTTTTTCCAAAGGAGATAAACATATGATTTCATTGAATGTAATATCAATAATAAATCTTGTGGGCCATGCTCTATCAGTAGGAATTCCTCTATGATTTGCACCCCAATATGGAATTTTCATTCTAATTCCTACTAATTTTTCTTGAAAATAGTTGTTTTCAACTTGTGGTTTCTGAAAAAGAATATCTGTATGTTTGTTAACTAATTCGAGAGCAATATTTACTTCCTTTTTAATGTCTTTAATACTATATTCTTTGCTTAATGTAAAATCAAGATCTTCAGAAAATCGATATCCTTCAAAATAACACTTTTTAAGACAAGTACCACCTTTGAAAATCAAATATGAACTCAATTCACCACCATATAAACCACCAAGTATATGTGATAAAATCCAATCTTTATCAATTGTATTAGCAGGAACACCATATTTTTCCATATTCCTTACTATCTCATTTATTTTTATCATACTGATTTATCAATCCTTTAGTTTTTTTAAATCCACATTTATTAATAATTTCCATTCTGAATTAAAATTACCTTTCCTTTCATGTAAAGGAGAAAATAAAGTATATTTATCTTTTAATCTTTCTTTTGTTTCTTTTTTATATCTTTCAAAACCTCTTAGTTTGAATGAATCAGCTAAAAATGAAATTCTCTTCATAATTGATAAATTATCAACTTTTAACGAATAATTTAAGAGCTTTGTTGTATTTAATTTGGTTTTTATAAAAGATCTGATTAATTCATCATAACCACCTGAATATGCAGGCAAATCAAAACAGTCTATTATTGTTTTTTCCAAATCTGTAATTCTAAACTTGTGATCTCCTCTACCTATCTGTATCATTCCAGTAAATTTCTTTTCAGAAATTTTAACAAATCTGTAGTATACTCCTCTTATTCTCTTATTTTTTTTTAACTTTAATGATTGCACAAAAACAGTATTTGGGATTTGTTCTGTAATACCCCAATAATTTAAAGCACTCCAGTAAGCAATTGCAGAATCCTTTAATATAAAGGTTCCCAAAGCAAAATCATTAACAAATGTTTTTTTGCAATATTTTTTGTTTTCAAGTCTTATAAGAGCACCGCTATTTGTAAGATTGTAAATAATAGATTGTAAATTACTATATTTATGTTTGAACAAATCGGAGATAAAGTCCATTGTAAATATTTCAATTTCCTGGTCATCTAAGTCCAGTAAGAAATTCTTTTCAAGCAAAGCTAAATTTTTACCCATAATAATTACCTTTTAACATAACATATTCACTTCCTAAAAACAAATACAATATATCGAAAGGTAACTCATAGTGTCAAGTCAATATTATATATAACAGTTAGTTAATGTAAAAATAGTGTTAATAATATTAAAAAACCAAAAAAATCACCTTTTGAGATACTTTAATTATCGGGGAAAGTAAACATTAAGGAAAAACCATGAACAAAATATTAAAGCTGAAGAAGCTACAGTACAGACCGCAGTGTCGGTCATCTCTAATAAGAATGGAATGGTTATAGATATGTTTTTCCCTTTATCTTCTTGGATTAATAGAAAAACTCCTATACCTGAAAGGTTTCATAAAAAAGGATATGTGGATATACCTGAAGGATATTATGATGGAACTGAAGAAAACACGGGAGAAGCTCTTCAGGAAGCTGATAAATTAAATTATGAACCATTATTGCTATTTGTAAGAACCTGATTTATCTTCAATCGATATTAATTGTTTTTAGTTAGAATTTGGAAAACTTTTATCTCTGCAAGATTTTTATCATTTTATCAGGGAGTGTAACTAATAAAAAACTGCCCGGACAAAAATCCGGGCAGTACTTATTTTTTTTTAAACCATCAAAATGTAACTTTTACACAATAACCTGAACTACATGGTCATTCACAAGGTTACATTTCGGTCACAAACTGACACATCTTCCCTACCTGTAGTAACCGGGCAGCCTATCTTTCCTCAAAACATAGCAGCGTCTGGAAACTGAGCCGATCTTCTTATTATAAGAATGTACCGGTTTACCAAGCATATTTTTGTCTGCAGGTTTGAGTTCAGATCCATAAACTGCCATATAATCTGACTCCAATAGCAGCCTTTTTATATTCTTATCTTGCATGAATGGGAAATACCTCTTCTTGTAAGAATCTTTTATCAATCTCCAGATACTATTAAAATTGAAAAATAGGTAATCGCTGTTTTGAGAATAATATTGCGCTGCTGGAGGTAGACCTGATAGTCTCTCTAACTCCCGTATGAAGTAAATAAGCGGATTTAGATAGTCTTCAGTGCTTTTTATCTGAGCATCAATGAAAGAAGCTACCTGTTCGGGTTTGGGAAGAGCAGGACCATCTTTAACCAATTTCCTGAAGATATTAAAGCAACCGCCTATCAGGCAGTAATTATCAATTATCCGGGGAAGAGCAGTATGGGTATAAATTTCCTTTCTGAACTCACACACGCTATTCATAATTTCTTGAAAACTAATACCCTTAATGATCCTGAGCATAAATCCTGAGAAATCAACCGACTCTTCCCTCACTTTATCAAAGAACTCCTTTTGCAGTTCAGTGCTATCAAGATCAACAAATATACAACGACTGATGATCTGCTTATCTAATGGTTCTACCACCGTTGTGATCACTGTTGATCCATTAACTGATCTTTCAGAGATCTGATTAGAGCTCTTCTCATTATACTTAACTGAACCTTGACCGTCATAACGGCTTTTAATAAAATCAAAATGATCTACTGTAAGTTCATTTAGCAAAAGTGGAAGATTATGAAGTAACAACGACTTACTCTCCACACCGATCTTGGTTGAATTACCAGCACAGTTAACATTTACAAGAGACTCATTCAACCCGAACAGGCTGCAGATCAGGTCGGTCAGACCATTCTTGCCCCTACCCGAGCCGGCTAATACATAAAGCAGAGGAAAATGTTTCTCCAGTTTCATATATTGTTGAAAGAACATTGTAGCTATTGCATAACCGATTATCAGTACAGCCTGCATGCCATAGAGCTGAAAGAAATATTCCCAAATCTTAATAAGGTCGATCTCTTTTTCTGAGATGAAGACAAGATCTGTCTTATCGATCTTAAAACCATTATTATCGATCCAGACAGTCTCCTCATGATCTCTCAGCTCTCTGTTAAGCATGATCTTATTGCCCAGATTGAAGATGTTCTCACTTATCATGCCAAAACCGGGAATTGAAGTAACGTATTTATCATTATCAAGACTGAGGATAAGGTTTTTGAACCTTGAGAATTGACCTTTTTCCATCTCCAGAACGTGATTACTGTTTGATAACAGTCTCCGATTGAAACTGTTTGAATTAAGCAGATCCTGTGGTTTGAATTCTATCTCAGTTTCATTAAGTTTTATTACCCTGACCCGTTCCTGGTCGATCTCTATATTGCATATATATTCCACTTCATTAAAATTAGTTAGATGTAGCCTATCATTCTGATTGTAAATGAAGATTCCGTTTTCATCACAGTCAAATCCAAATTTCCTCAATTGAATAAGGAAAGTATTGTCTGGTTTTTCTGTTTTCTCCCACTGTTCATAGTCAGTATCATCAATCTTAATTAAAGCACTAGATCCTTCGTTCTGAGCAGATATGTTTTCAGTTGCGACATCTTCTTCACTATCTTCAATAATACCGAGTGAACGCTTTATTTCAAGGTTCTTCAGCGGATCTGAATTAGGTGCATAATATTTATTCCACCATTCCCAGGCAAATGCTTTAGGAATTCGATTAATTTTTCCTTCTTTTATAGTCTTTAGTTTACCATCAAAAGCTCTGTAAATTGTCTTTTGATTTCGACCTGTCAGTTCAGCCAGTTCTTTTCTGCTGATATAATCTATATATTCTTTTTCCATTTGTATTTCCTCCTTCAGGGAGCATAATGCTCCCTGTTAGTTGTATTGTATTTCAATTATCCCTTGATCTCTATACTATAAGCATGTGTTAGCAATTTAACTGTATCTAGAGCCATATTAAATCCTTTTACCAGATCTTCATTCTCGATCGTTTTTGCTGCATCTATCATGTAATTACAGCTTTCTCTCAGTATATCCATCACAGTAATTACTCCCTGCTTGCGCAGATTCCCTCTAGTGCCGTTACGTAATTTTTCTCCCAGCAGAAGGGCTTCTGCAAGTACAATGATTCTTAACTCAGCACTCTCAACTTTGCACACGGATTTCATGAAATCAACGTTATCTTTTCCTAGTGTCGGCAATGCGCTGAACCCATATATTCTATGATTTTTATTTTTTTTATTATCACTCATTTTCGTCCTCCAATTTTAATTTCTTTGCCATATTTCGCATCTTTTTCCACTTACTGTATTCTTCGAATTCATTTATGTCCTCTTCCGTAACTCTTTTTGAAGCTGCTTTTTTCTGAAAATCAATCTTCGATACAGCAGCAATAACTTCATCATCACTGAACTTGCCATAACTCCAGGTCATGGACTCGTTCTCGTGGCCAATGGATTGCGAGAAACATTTAGATTCTCTGGAAGATAACTCTATATCCTTGGCGATCTTTATGAGAAGATGGCGAAAGTTGTGAGGTGGAAAATAGGGCAATCCAGCCTGCTCACATCTCTCCCGTAAAACAGTAGAAAGGGATCTATGTGATTTCCAGAATTTCGGTTCAACTTCAGTAGATTTGGCAAAGCATTTACTTAAAGGATCATAAGATCTTCTTGCTCTTGAAATATAAGGATCTTTAGAGCCAAAGCAGTTAGCACGGAGATAATTATCCCAGTCCTTCAGGCTTTGAGTAAACCGATCATCCAGATTGCAGATCGCGGCTTTGATCTTTTTCCTGAATTTTGTCTTAACTCCAGCTCTTGGATCCTGATAAATAAATCCCTTTT
>JAVCCH010000059.1 GCA_030765535.1 Candidatus Tenebribacter davisii | reverse complement strand
TGGGGTAAATTCTCAATTCCCTATATTTACGAAAAAATAATATAACCCTTCTGAGTTTACGGTAATTTGTTGACATGTCTGATTACCAAAAGAGGATAATATTTTATGTGATATGTAATCCAAGAGCCAATTTTAATTCATGAATTAGTGGTTTTAAATCTTTAATAGATATAGGTTTTTCAAAAAATTCGAGGCAGTTCACTTCCTGAGCTTGTTCTTGTATATACTCCGTTGCATAGCCTGTCATAAAAACGATAGGAATTCCTGACCTTTCTTTGATCTTTCGAGCTGCTTCGATTCCATCCATCTTATCAGCCAGTTTAATATCCATCAAAATGAGATCGGGGATTTCTTTGAGTGCTACTTCAACAGCTTCTTCTCCCGTTGCGACAGGTTTTAATGCTTCTACATCTAAATCTAATAATTCTTTACAAAGGTTTTTTGCCGTAAACATTTCATCTTCGACCACAAGTACTTTCAATTTCTTATCCATCTTATATCCTCGCTTTATAACCTTCTTCTTTTATCACTATTTGATAGTAAAGCCCTTTATTACTTTTAAAGCTAATAGAACCCCGAAGTTGATATTCAACCAAATCGGTTATTATTTGCATGCCAAAACCCTTATTAGCATTTGTATCAAAATTATCAGGTAAACCTATCCCATTGTCTGAAATCGCTAATATGATCTCATTTTGGGGAGTGATGTTTAAGGTAATATCAATCTTTCCTTTTCTTCCATTGGGGAAAGCATGTTTAATCGCATTGGTAACAATCTCATTAATAATAAACCCTATAGGCATCGCTGTGTCCAACAAAATCACAATATCTGCACCTTTTACTGAGATGTCGATCTGTTTAGAAGGTTGTATTAAATTATTTGTGAGAATCTGCACAATTCCTTCAATATATTCTTTCAAATTTAGATGAGACAAGTCTCCTGATTCATAGAGTTTTTGATGTACCAGAGCCATGCAAAGAATTGAATTTTCAACTTCTTTGAAGATCTCTGTAATTTGCTGGTTATCTAAAGATTCTGCTCGTAAATGTAACATCGATGTAACAACCTGCATATTGTTTTTAGTTCTGTGGTAGAGTTCCTGCAGCAGGATCTCTTTTTCTTTAAGTGATGTTTTGAGTTTATTTTCAAAGTTTTTGCGCTCCGTAATGTCCCAATTCGCACCAATCATTCTTTCAGGTATACCAGTTGAGTCTGAAATTACAATTGCATGAGCTTCAATCGAACGAATTTGACCATCTGGCCAGACTACACGGAATTGGGTGTGAAAATCTTTCTTACCAGAGATAGCATCTTGAACTTCTTTATCACTTCTTGCAATATCTTCAGGGTGCACTCCTTTTTCCCAGGTTTCATATGCTCCTCCAAAATCTTCAGGCTGAATGCCGTAAAGTTCAAACATTTGTTTATCCCAGATCAGGGAATTGTTCTCAATGTCAAAATCCCATATACCAATATGAGCAGACTCCGTTGAAATCTGAAGTCTCTCTGTGATAAGTTTTAAACTCTCTTCTGCGTCTAATCGTTTTGTTATCAAGGCTTTAACTTCCAGAGATTGAGTTATTGCCGGACCAAGACGGAGAAGGTTTTCCTTAATCACATAATTTACAGCCCCTGCTCTCATGCATTCTACTGCGATTTCCTCATTTATCGAACCCGTAACTATAATTACCGGAATCAATGGTGATATCTCTTTGGTAAGTTTTATCGCTTCCATGCCGTTGAAGTGGGGCAGGTTGTAATCGGAGAGGATAATATCTGGTTTATAATTTTTCAGTGCTTCTATAAATCCTTTCTCGTTATCCGTCACCAGGAGAGAGTAGTTTTTTAAGGTTTTTTTAAATTCTCGCTCTACCAGTTCTGCATCTACCGGTATGTCTTCCAGGATCAAAACTTTAATTTTTTCATCCATTAATTACCCCCTGTATATGACACCTTCAAAATATGAACTTATCTAAAATACCTTTTGAGGATTTTCATTTACCACTAACCAATATAATCCCAATTGATTTATCATTTCTACGAAATTTTCGTAATTTACAGGTTTCACTACATAGCTGTTCGCGCCAAGGTCGTAGGCAGCAGCAATATCGGGATCTTCTTTGGAAGAGGTAACGATTATGACCGGTATTTTTCTTGTTTTCTCATTCGATTTAAGTTGTTCCAATACCTCTAATCCGTGCACTTTGGGAAGTTTGAGATCCAGAAAGATCACCATCCGTGTAATTAATAACGTTCTGTCTTTGTATTTTCCCCTGCAAAAAAAATAATCCAAAGCCTGTTCTCCATCTTCTAATAAAGTTAGATTATTCGCTAGTTTATTTTTTTTCAGAGAACGGATCATTAATTCAGAGTCAGTTGGATTATCTTCCACTATCACAATTTCATATTCTTGTCCCATTTTTTTCTCCTATTTTTTATTATTTAAAAACTATTTTTCACAATTTTTAGACAGGGAAAAATAGAAAGCGGCACCTTTACCTACTTCTCCTTCTGCCCACGTAGTTCCGTTATGGCGTTGGATGATGCGTCTTACCAAAGCCAAACCCACTCCTGTGCCGGTAAATTCTGTTTCGAGATGAAGACGCTGGAAAACGCCAAAAAGTTTGTCTTGATATTTCATGTCATATCCTGCACCATTATCTCTAATACAATAAATGAATACCTTATCTTTCTCCTGGCAGGTAACTGAAATAATTGGTTTATTTTGTTTTGCTGAAAACTTTGTCGCATTGGAAATGAGATTTACCCAAACCTGGCGTAACATGTTATAATCACCCTGTACTTCAGGTAAATCTGCAATTGAGAAATGAATCTTCTTTTGTTCTTTCGGGCTGGTAATTTCCAGATAAACATTATACACTAGGGTTTTCATATCTATCTCAGTAAAATGCATCGCTGCCCTGCCCAGCCGTGAAAAAGACAGCAGATCGTCTATGAGTTGTCCCATTTTTCGGGAATTATTCAGGATCACAGAGCCCAGACGTTTACCTTCATCATCAAGTTTTTCTACGTAATCCTCCATTAAAATTTGGGTAAAACCGTTTATTGCCCGTAAGGGTGCTCGCAGATCGTGAGAAACAGAATAGCTGAATGCTTCCAGTTCCTTATTACTGGATTCCAATTCTTGAGTTCGTCCTTTTACTAACTCTTCAAGATGATCGCGGTATTTTTTCAGTTCAAACTCTGCCTGCTTGCGCTCAGTGCTGTCATGGTAATTGAGCAGTACACCATTGATCGCAGGATCGTTGATACAGTTAAGGGCAGTAAGTTCTATCCATTTATACTTACCATCTTTACATTTGAATCTATATTCAACTATCGAGGTGGTTTCTTTTTGGAGCACTTTACTGAATTCTTTCTGAATCCTTTCAATATCTTCCGGATGCATCTTGTCCCAGCCGCTTGTGCCGATAATATCCTCCGGCTTCCATCCGAACCATTTCTCAATATTTGGACTTTGATATTTCGTCAGACTATCAGCCCCCACAATGGCAATAACATCGCCGATATTTTCTATCATCGCAGAGTGCCTTGCATTAGTTTCCCGTAGCGTTTTCTCCGCCTGTTTGCGTTCTTCCTGCCTGATATTAATTTGATTTAACATATTGTTAAATCCATCGTAAAGACTCCCGATTTCATCCTCATTCTGCTTTTGAATCTGCAGCGAGTAGTCAGCCGTTTTGGAAATTTTATCTGAAAAGTTAGCCAGGTTCAGGATCGGTTCAGAAATTATTTTCTGAAATCGATTAGCCAGGAAATAGATGAAAATTAACATTCCAGAAATTACCCAAGCAAAAAGCCATATCTGATTTGAAATTTCTTTTTTAAATTCCTTAGTAGATACTCTTAAATGGATCTGACCATATTCGATTCCCTGGTAAATGATCGCTTCACGCATATGGAGCATATTTTTTAAGAAGACATCATCATGTTGTTCATGTTGAGGAATCGGTTCCGTTTCGCCTTTCTTCTGATGATAAGAAACCAGGTTTCCATTTTGGTCGTAAACAGTTGCAGAAAGGATAAAGGGCAACGCATCAATTTTTTGCAGGATATGGTCTAATCCGTCCATATCTTCGAAAACCAGGGGAGAAACGCAGTATTCACCGATAAGCCTGGCTTGAATATGTGACTGATTCAATAGCTCTTGTTTAAGAGAGTTAAATCGTTCTATGGTAAGAATGGAGAAGGCAATTGCCTGGGCTATCAAGGTTATGCCGAAGATAAGGAGAAAGAGCTTTCTTTTAATCGATAAATTATTGAACCATCTCATTTATTACCTCCTGGCGATGTTACAATTCTTGCCAGTTGCAGTAATTGATAGCTTGCTTGCAGACCTGAATTTTTCAAAGCTTCCTGGTTGATTTCAAATTTTAATTTATCACTCTCCAAGAAGAAATCGATATGAATCCCTTTTTCGGCAAAAACTTCTGTATCGCTGATGGTTAGGATCGGCTTTCCTTTGATTCGGGATAAAATCAAGGCAAGCTCATCTTGGTTCAAATCTGAGATAAACATGATGTTGCAATCCTGGATGTTATTCAGATCGGAAAAGTACTTGATCTGCACTTTCCTGTTCTTGATCTTTCGTTCTTGGTAAATTTCTATCAAGACTTTGCTGAAAGCTTTGTCTCTGATCACACCGATTACAAAAGGTTCTGCTGTATCTGCTAATACAGATTCGGCTGGCCATTCTATAAACAGGGCAAATTTTTCCAGATATACTGCCTTAACTTCGCTCTCGGTAAATTGAGCTTGAACAAGTTGCGGAATGAAGAAACACAATAAAAAAAATAAAATTTGTGCCTTAGAATAAAATATTTTTTTGAAATTCATATTTATTTTACTCCGATACTAAAATTCTGCAGTTAAACGAATGCTCAACGAGAGCGGTTCTTCTACAAAACCGATTTGTCTTGGATATTGCCGGTTGTCACCTTCTTCCCAATACTGATATACATACCTGATGTGGTTGACTGTAAATAAATTCATAACCTCTGTAGTCAAAACCAGGTTTATATTATTCAGGTCGAATTTATAAGATACAGAAGCATTTGATGTGAACGAAGGTCTGGAATATCCTTTGTCTATTAGATCATTATAAATGTCATTCATCTCCTGTTGAGTTTCGAAGTTCCCGTAATTATCATGGACAGATTTAAACATATCTAACATATCCTCCTGACCATACTCTGCAGCAAATCTTGCATTGAAGTGAACAAAAAGGGATTTGTTGATTTTGTAAGAAGTGACAAGTTTAAGTTGATGCTGCGGAAAATTATTTATCCTGTTTTTACCTGCATCTACAAGTTGGATATCCAGGCTGTCCACACCTATATTAGAAAGATAGGCATCGAAATCAAATTCAGGTTCCCAATCTAATTGTTTAATGTAAGAATATTTAAGTGCAATACTAAAGTTATTCAACTTATATGAAAGGTCGGTCTCAAAACCGGTAGTGTTAAATTCACCAATAATTTCTGACAGTTCATTGTCAGTCCAACCAATCTGGTTTACTGATTGATAGAATGTAGAAAGATTCGCAGAAAAACTTTCCCTAAATATACTAGAATATATCAACTCAATACTCTTAAGTTTTTCAGGAGCAGGGGCAGGTTCTGATGCAAAATCGATAGCATATAATTCGCGAAAATTTGGTAGGCGAACAGATTGTTGAGCGCTTAATTTCAAAAAATTGTTTTTATTTATTTGTTGGATGAATGCAACTCTTGGCGAGAAAGCCACTTTGGCCATATTGTGTTTATCTATTCTTCCGGAGAATAGAATCGTAGTGTTTTTGCAAGGCAGGTAATTAAATTCATAGAATCCCGAGATTTGATGTGCATCAATTGGATCTTCGATCAGCGTTACAATTCCATATTGATTGTATTCAGAATAAAAACCCGAGTTTGAATCCAATACTCCAAAATTAACCGGTGATGCAAAATCCATGACGAAACTATTCTTTGCCTTACCCCATTCAGCCCCATAATACCAATAACTGTATTCGCTTCCAAACGCCAATTTTAATTTATCGAAGGGTTCATACAATAAAATTGAACGTAAATTGATCCTATTTTCACTGTATGAATTATTTCTTTGTGTAATGTCATTATAGGGTTTGTTTTCGCCTTGATATAATTGAATATCTCCATGACTCAGTGATTGAAAGCCAATCTTACTTTCTAATTTGGTTTTTTCCGAAAACTCATGCTTATTATTGAGCGATGATGCAAATTGTTGACCATAGAGGCTCGGGAAAGCAGGACCTTCTGCTGAAATTGTTTGTTGTTGTTGTTTAATAAAACTAAAACTTGAATAACGAGCCCTGAATTTAAACTCATCTAAAAAGTCGATGTCTAATTGAGCTTTTATCTCAGGTTTATCGTCAAAATCAGAATAGAAATTTGGAGCAGGGGTACCCAATCCCATGTTTCCCCAGTTTTCCGACATATAACCGTAACCATAGCCATGGGAACGATCTATGTAATAGAACTGCGGATTCTCAATGCCATCAGATGTTCCAACAGAACCCATCAATGAGATTGATAAATCTCTCTTTTTAAAAGAATAACTGCCATTAATGGTGGAATACCTGTAGGTAAAATTATGTTCCGCCCCTATTTTTGCTTTATCAGAAGATTTTGCATCTTTTGTAGTAATAGAAATAATGCCACCAATTGCTCCGGGACCATAAGTAACTGAACCGGGTCCACTGATGATTTCAATTTTTTCAATATCGGAAAGGTCTCTGTTCTGAATCTCAAAAATAGGTCCGTTCTCATATTCATTATTCATGTTTTCACCATTAACAATAAGCAGGAATGAATTATTTTGATCGCTCATTACGCCCCGTATTCCAATTCGGGGGCCTTCCCAATGATTTGTAAAAGTTGCTCCGGGCACATACACTTCCAATATATCCAACAGATTTCTGGCAGGAGTATTTTCAATATCTTCACGTGTTATAACAGTGAGTACGGAAGGTACTTTTGAGCGTTCTAAACTTATTAATGTTCCTGTTTTTATTTGAACATTCATCAGCTCTTCCAAAGACATGGAAAACAATTTATCCTGCTTTTTTCCTTCCTGGGCGTGAGAAACAAGAACGAAGGAAAATATAAGAAATATTAATAACCTTTTCTTAAACATCGTTACCGCCTTTATCAGGTTTATTCGCTTTTCTCATGCTTTCACAAATAAGCAATATTAGTGTTATTATGGCAAGAAAATTAAATCATTCTTTTTCTGACTTTAAGACTGAAAAGATTTTAATTCCATGGAATTAGTAATACCAAAGAAATATTGCATAGCTTTAGTTTGCTATAATTTCATTTTCGACTGATATCTGCTCGAATAACTCTTCGACCTATCCACCACCTACAAGGGGGAATAGTGCTACAATATCACCAGTTTTCAGCACCTGATCCATTTTCTTTATTCTGCCATTTACCATGATAATAGATACTTCTTCCTCGCCCTGCAGTTAAACCAAGGCAAATCCAATTCTTGAAAAAAAATATTTAGCTAAATTAATCGAACCGACTGGCTTTTATGCAGCCGGCTGGGGAGTTGCTGATGAAAAAGATCAGCCCTGGGCAAAAGGTATTGTGCTCCTGCATTCCGGCAGCAATGCCGTCTGGTATTGTTCAGTAACGGTTGCACCAGGTTTAAATAGAGCTTATCTGGTAGTAACTAATTCCCGTGATTTCGGAGTTACTGGAGAGCTTTGTAATGAAGTTCTCCGCGAACTGGTGATGCTTAATATCCTCTTTCCACAAAACTGTTAAAGCATGATCGTTTTCGGATGAAATTCTCTTAAATCTGTTATTTCTTCACACCTATCT
>JAVCCH010000010.1 GCA_030765535.1 Candidatus Tenebribacter davisii | reverse complement strand
TACCAGTGACTAAAAACAATCCTGATTTTTCATATTTTAAATTAAAACGCTGATGAATTATTTCTGGAAAATTGAGTTGTTCAATATCAAAAAGTTTTTGATTAATTCTACGAAAATTCGCAACTAATGTATTACTTTCATAATAAATATCACCACGAAAACGACTTTGTTTTTCTCCTTCCTCAAGAATCAAACCTATAGATATATCAACATTTTTGTTATTAAATAACATTACTTTCTGATCATCACTGAGAATACTCAGCAAAATTGCAGTTACCTCATCTTGATCGAGGTTAGGTACCTTATCTGAAGGTGCTTTTGTACCAAAAACTCTATACCATACTTTATTATTCGATCCTGGTCCACCGAAATCAATGTCAGATGCTTCTATGTCTCTCATGTGACGCATTAAAGATCGCAGGCATTCATATGATTCTTCTTTCCAAGAATTATTAAACGTAATCATTTTGTTAATGTTTTGAAATCTTGTTGTCCCCGTAAGGTATTCACTTAATGATACTTGCATCTCAGACAAAAATGATAAACTCATACAAACTCCAGAATTATTTTCCAAATGCTACTATACAACGTCAATAGAAATGTTTTATAATTATCATGTCAAGTATATTTTGTTAACTGTTTAAGTTTTATAGAGATATACGAATATTGATAAAATAATGAAAAGGAGATAGATTAGTGTAACACACTAGAATGTAAGAAGATAACGAAATAAAAAATAATAATTACATTTTTTATAATTTAGATAAAAAATATTAGATTTAAAATTTCAATATAAATTATTATTTTATAATAGATATATTATTCTCCGGTTACTAGTTTTAACATTACGATTCGTTGTACAGATTTTCTCCATTTGAAGAAAGTGCTGTTTACAAGATTGATCATGAATCGTTTTAATAATTTTTCACCCTTATAAGCAAAGAAATCGAGTATTTTTTTCCGGTTGAAGTATCTTATCTTGACATCCGTTTCTGCTCTAAGCGTAACAAAAGTTGACCCAGTAAGTATAAAACTTTCTTCACCTATTGAATCCCATTTTTGCAAATAATCTATAGTTGTATTGTTTAACCAGACTGATACTTCTCCACTTTCAATTATTATTATTGATCCTGAGTTATCATCACTGATTGGAATATCTGCACCCAGCTCATATTTTTTTATTCTACCTAAAGCCATAAAATCTACTTTATCTTCAGGAGAAAAACCATGAAGAATGATTGGCTCTCCTTTTTGAATTGTGTCAGAGCCAGGCTCAAATGCTTTTTGCAATGGGCCATAAAGATCTTCTGAATGTTGTACACCATTTTTAACAACTTCAAACAATTCCTCTGAATTAATTGGTTTTGAAAGATATTGGAAAGCACCTGCATGTACTGCTTTAACTGCTCCATCAATACTGGAAAATCCAGTAAGAATCACTACTACAGCAAGCGGCTGTTTATGCTTTATCATCTTCATTAATTCGAATCCACCGATCCGAGGCATGGCCATATCTATTAAAAAAAGATCGAATACATCAAAATCCATTTTATCAAGAGCATCTTGACCGTCCACAGCAAGAGTGACTTCATATCCTTCTTCTTCTAATAGTTCTTTACATAACTCCCGAATTGTCTGTTCATCATCAACTATTAATATATGCTTTTTCATATTTCTTCCTTTTCCTTGTTACGTTCATCCTGAATTAGATCCAATTGTTTTAGTTTCTGAAATTTCATTAAAATATCATTAATACTATTAATAGCTTCAGTCATTTGATTACCTGATTTTTCTAATTTCTCATCATTATAATCATGCGCAGCTTGAATAATTCTGCGAATTGATAAAGATATAATAGTTAGCGGATTATTCAAGTCATGATCTAACCCGGCAATTGTAGCTGATTCTTGCACAACTTCCTGATATTTATCAAGAAGTTCCTTATTTGACATTAATTTTGCCTCTTTGTCAGATAACGCAATTTCCTGATCACTTAAAAATGTTTCGTATCTTTTCGAAGCTGTAGAATAATGTTTCATAATATTGCTTATATAACTAGCAATAAATGCAATCCCACTAAAAAGTCCTGTATAGGAGATCAAGAATATGGTTTGAGTAGGAATATCAGCATTATATTCTGTACCATTAATTGGAGTCAACCAGCCAAAATTGTATATCAAAATCAATATTAGCAAGCTCATGCTGCCTATCATTGCTGCTAGAACACCCCCAGAATTTTCTACGGCCAAACTGGCAGTAATTACTGCAATTAAGTAAATCCATACAAAAGAGCTTTCCAGACCACCGGTAAGATGAACAACAACAGTTGCGAATACGATATCAAGGACTATTTGTAATGAACTGAACAAAGTAGTCGTTTTTATTATTTGAAGATAGAATAGTATATTAAGAATACATATACCAACGAATGTAGCAACAAAGATTATAATAGGATATGTTTGATTGATCTGTGTAACCCTGAGTATACCAATTGCAAATAAAATAAGAACAATAAACCAGCGTACCTTTGACCACCATTTATAAGTTTCTATTTCATGATTAAAAGTGCCATTCTTATTCATATTTTCTCCAAATTGATTTAATTATCTTCAAACATACTAATGATTTTAAGTTCATAATCTATGTCTAATGATGCATCAGAAAATGCCTCGAGTATTGCATCAAAATCGTAAGTTATTTGACAGTTACCGAGTACTGTTACATCCTCAATTTCACCATACTCTATTCCACCTTCGCAGTAAATTGCACCATCGAAACCATTATTACCATTAATGAATAACGTTCCGGTAATCCACATTATTCCTTCGAACGAACCTCCAGAAAATTGGGCATCACCATCAACGATGAGTATTCCACTTCCTTCCCAGCTAGCCGTTGTAACCTTCAATTCACCGGAAGGATTTGCAAATGAAACCCATGTTATGTCTTCAATACCTGCGGGATTATTTGGTGGATCAACCATGTGGGTATTGGCAATAGCTTCCATTTGCACTTTCGATATTCCAAATAGATCTTCAAAAGATAATGGAGGGTTAGCATTTGTAATAAGTTCTCCAGTAATATCTGCGCTACCACCTACACTAATATCTCCATTTGAAGACATAGCTGATTGGGCATAAGTAGGAACCCTGTACACTATAGCACTACTCTTATGATGCAATGTTTCATTACCGTTTTGATAGGATGCGTATGAACTTATTTCTAAAGTATCATTTGTTGCATTTGATATGTATTGGATACTATCTATGATACTATCCATAACTTCAAAATTTGTAAACGTCTGGGTATTAATTCCCGGAGATATTGCTATAGATTCATCGCTGATTTTATTCATCCCATATATAAGAGCCTCGCGACAAAGTGCTTTTGCTTGTATTTCTGCAAGGTTACTGGATAATAGCTCAGGAACTTCTTCTGCTCTATCTTGAACCGAAAGTATAATTAGTACGAAAATTGAACCTATCACTAATAATCCGACTATCAACAATTTACCCATAAGCTAGTCTCCTGTTTATCTTTGTTTACAAATCAATTACTCCAATTTAAGATAGTAATTGTAGGACCAGAGGTTATATTGTATGTACTTAATAATGTTTGTACAATAGTTTCATCATAATAAATATCACAATTTCCAGTAACTTTGGCTTGTTCAGGAGGGTCGCTGTTAACAAAAACTGATCCTCTTATAAGCCCATTACCAGATACCATGAATCTCCCGTCTTCTACCCAGATAATCCCTTCAAAAGTACCACCTGTCATTTGAAAATCTCCATCAACTACTAGGATACCGCTACCTGTCCAATGATGATTAGTAAAATGAACACTATTACTACCTGTAGTGCTAATATAAGTAACACCATCCACAGGATTCACATTATTAGGTGGATCAAGGTAATCGTGGTCAGCTATAGATTTCATCTGCGCCAGAGTCATACCAAAAATAGTTTCAAATTCTAGTTCAGCTTCTTCCTCAATGTCTCCTACTACTGTTGAATGTCCTGTAATACTAAGTTCTTGTGCACAGGTTATGGCGTTGCTAAAACCATTTGAAGAAGAATATAAAATCTTAGCATTACCCTGATATTGTGAGGGTGCACCATTAACATTAGCTGTAACATATGAAGTTATTTGTAGAGTGTCACTTGTCCCAACCATTACATATTTAATACTGTCTATCGTTCCATCCAGAACATTAAATCCTGAAAATGATTGAGTTAACTCAGAACCACTAATTGATAAGCTTCCTTCGTTCAACTTTTTTATACTGTACATAAGAGCTTCGTTGCTTAAGGATTTAGCTTTAATCTCAGATAGATTGGAAGATATCAATTCAGGAATATCAGTACTTTTATCTTGAATCGAAACTACAATAGTTGCAAAAACTGCGCCCAACATTAAAATCACAATTATTAATAACTTTCCCATAAAAACCTCCCGTTATGTTTTTATTTATAAATACAAATTTTTAAAATATTTCCAAAATACTATATGATGTCTTATTAATCTTCTATCTATATCCGGCTGATAAGTATCATAGAAAAAAGTAAGACTAACTTCAACAGAACGAATCAAACCATGATTTGATTCTGGAGAATTGATTACATTATTATTCATATCAATATATGTAATATCCAATGTATCTGCCATCCAGAAAGGACCCAAGATAGGATTTGACATATTGTCTTGATAAACATATAAAGGAAAACCATTACTAGTTTCGTTTTCCTGTACAAAATAGAAGGTATTGACAATAGAGGCTGGGCTATTTTGTCCGAGAAATTTGAAACCTGTAGAAGTAGCTTCAATGATCGGATCAACAGATGATGAAACTCCCGCACCGACTTTGGATAAGATGCTTTCAATACCTGGTTGATCAAATGTTCCGGTTTTCCGTCCTGTTATCAAATCTTCAGACATCTTGGTTAAACCAATTTGTAGCTGAGTATTATAGCTTATCACCTGCATATTAAAAAGTGAAGTAAATATCATTAGAAGAACTAAGCTTCCTACAATTGTTGCACCTAATACATCTAATAAACTCGACATTATCAAAATCCTCTATAAAAAAAAACTTTACTAAATGGGAATGCTAATGTTCCAATATATAATGTGTCCATAGTTGTAGAGAGACAATTCATTTGTATATCCACTCTTTGAAATAATGTGTCAGCAGATGGTGAATTTCCCAAACTATCACAATAAACTGAATTTATTTGTACATTGTAAATTATATCATTTACGGTTAGTATTTCGCTCATATTTGAATAAATTGAATTAATAGCTGAAAAATTAAAAATAGGTGGATCTCCTAATAATTCTGCTTCGATCCGCTGGAAATACCTGTTAGCTATCTTTTGTCCTTGCAGGAAAAGTATATTATCATACACCATTCCAGATTGATCAAGCACTACATTATATGTGTTTATAAGCATTGTTGAAAAAAGTGCTAAAGCTAATAAGACTAATAACATTTGGATGTTCATGATCTAATCCTCAGATGTTGCATAAGTTATTTCTGTTACAGAAGTCAACCCAGTACGAATTCTATCTATACCGGAATCCATCAAAGATAACATTCCCTGGCTTTCTGCAATTTTTCGAATGGCGTTTTCATCAATTTCATCACCAGAATCAACAATTGCTTTTCTTACCTCAGGTGTAAAGTACAATGCTTCACAAATATTAGTTCTGCCTTTATATCCATTATTACATTTTTTACAACCTTCTCCAGCTTCAAAAATTTTACCTGATTCAAGTTCCTTTTCTGTAAATCCCAATTCTAATGCAGCTGGCCACCTTTCTTTAGAAATCGGTCGTCTGCAATTCGGGCATAGTTTTCTAACAAGACGTTGGGCAACAATAATATTAATTGCATAAGCTAAAAGAAAAGTTTCTACACCCATTTTGTACATACGTGAAATTGCACTTGGAGCATCATTAGTATGCAAGGTGGAAAATGTAAGATGCCCTGTATTAGCCAGTTTTATTGCTATTTCTGCTGTAATTTTATCACGGATCTCACCAACCATGACAATATCAGGGTCATGACGGAGAATAGAACGAATGGCAGAGTCAAACGTAAATCTATTTCCAATTTTCAATTGTCTAGCACCCTTGATATGATATTCAACAGGATCTTCGCAAGTAAGAACATTTACAGAAGGATTTATAACATGATATAGAGCAGCCATAAGTGTTGTAGATTTACCACTACCTGTTGGTCCTGTAACTAGAATAATACCTTTAGATTTAGTAATAGATTTCAAAAAATCACTTTCAGCTTTAGATTGAAAACCAAGCTTTCTCAAATCAGTAATAACATTTCTATCATCAATGGTTCTAATAACAACACTTTCAAAACGTCTCTCATATTCAGATGAAGTAATTGGAATGATAGATACTCTGAAACGAATTAAATGATCATCGATGACTCTTTGCATAAATCCGTCTTGAGCAGTATCTCTTTCAAAACGGTCTACACCAACAGCTCTATCTTTCACAACAGCAGAGATTGCTTCAGGCGAAGTTCTTTCTTGTCTATGCCATTGAATTAATTTACCATCTACTCTGAAAAAGAAATCTACAGATGATCGGCGATAAGGTATTATGTGAATATCACTTGCTCCTTTACGTACGGCTTCTATTAAACAGCCTTCAAATAAATTAACAAGCAAGCTTTTATTAATCTCATCGTCAAGGGCGTATTCATCAATTTCAGATCTTGATTTTGATTCATCCATTTCCTCAATCTGTTCTTCAGCTTCTTGTAAAAGATCTAAGAATTCATTTTTTTGAGGAGCAATAAGAGCAATTAATTCTTCTAATGTCTTTAATTTGCAATATACTACTTCATACTTCTTGTATTCCGAATCAATTGGTATTTGTTCAGTAATCTTGTCTGTTGGATCGGCTGCAAGAACTATAAGTGTGTTTCTTCTCCCATAAGCAATTTGGTAGGGGAGAACTTTTTTATATAATAAAGATTTTTTGAGATCATCAGGAAATTTCTGTAAAATCTCTTTTGTATGTTTTATGTTAGTTTTATCAATTTTATTTATATCAATCTCTATTGTACGAAATGCATATAATTCTGCAAGTAAACCATAGATAGCATGATGATTGATTTTAAAATCATCTACGAGAATTTCTCCCAAACTTCTCGGACTTACCGGATCTTCATCAGCTTGAATTATAAGTGCTTTTTCCAGGATCTTTAGATCGACAACCTCTTTTTTTTAATAATAATTGACCAAACCTGGATTTTCTTATCAAAATATCTCCTTAATTTACATACCTGGTGTATTCGGTGAGATCATAGCAACTTCAGATGAAACAATTGTTAGAAGTGTGATAACGAGTGCTACGAACATACCTATAAATACTTGAATAGATTGAATAATATTGTCCATTTTATAAGTTGTCTCTTTCTCATAGAAAGTAGCTATCTGTTGTGCAGATTGAAGAATGTTTCCAGATTCGGTACCGGTTTTTAATCGGCTTAATGTGCTTTGATTGAAAACATCAGCTTTCTCTAGTGCGGGAACAAGCGACATACCTTCTTTAAGCATGAGCGGTAAGGCGATATCCTTAACTCCTATTTCTATATATTTATTTTTACAAGCTTCAGCAGAGGCTGTTAGAGTTTCAATATTATTTTCAGCTCCGGAATAAATTGCGGAAAATACTCTAAAGAAAATTTCAATACTTTGTTTGTGCATGAGATGACCCATTACAGGTAATCTTATAAGATGTTTATCACGCCAGTACATTCCTTTTGGAGTACGCCACCAGAGTGCAGTTACGATAATTGGGATTATTATTATCAAAACTACCCACCACCAGTTTACAGCGAAAAAATCACTAATGTCTAAAGTGACTGCAGTCATTGGAGGTAGATCAATGCCAAATCTGAGAAACATTTTTGCTGTATCAGGGAATACCTTCACAATGTAATATAGGACCGCTCCAAACATTGCTAATACGGTAAATGCAGGCATCAATAAAGCGGAGCGTAGGCTTTTTCTATATTCCATTTCGCGCTCCATGAATTTTGCTGTTGCATCATAAACTTCAGCCATATTACCAGATTTTGTAGCCAATCCAAGCATATAAGCCGGAAATTTTCCAAATACATCCTGGTGTTTTGCAAATACCTCAGTTCCTTCCTTTCCTTTTTTTAATTCACTTTCGATCTTCTTTAAAGATTCTTTTAGAGTGAGATTTGACTCTTCATCTGCAAGCATCCGTAAGATCTTATCGTAACTCATTTTTTCTTTTAAAAGAAAGGAACTCAAGTTTACAAACATAAGTATACTGGCAAAAGGAGGTTTTATTTTGATATCAATAATAGCTTTTTCAATTTTTGCATTTTTATAGCCCATATTAATCAGGGCACGGCTTACCTCACCTTTTGTAAAAGCGAATTGTCTACCTTTGACCTTTTTCCCATTTGGTAATTTTAGATTGTATAAAAATAAACTTCTTTTGAGTATGGAATTAATTCTGATCTTGTGTTTTTCAGAAAAGTCTTGGACTATCTTTTTAGCTTTGCTCATACTTGAAGCTAAAACAATACCTTGCACGCCCTTACCGTCGCGCGTGATACCTTGATACCTAAATTCATATTGCATATGTTATCCTTAACTCAAAGATTATTAAAAAATACAGTAATATGGGAAGATGGATCTTCCCATATTACATCAATTTTGTGTTTTGTTTCAGTGTTTTAATTTTGTAAAACCATAGTAATTGCATCAGTCTGCCCAGTTATTGTCATTATTGCTTGTACTTTACCTGGTCCATTAGCAGCTGGGGTGTTAACAAATGCACTAACATTACCTTCCATAGTTCCACAACCAACAATTGTAACAACATCAGCAGCAAGGGTTATGGTATAGGTTCCATTTCCAGTAGAACAACTAGTTCCTGTCCAATCATATCCTAACCACATACCAATTTTATTAACAGTTGGTGTTGTTCCCCAACCAGATACATTACCAGCACCACCATGAGTTTCTGGTGTTTTGTAAAATGCCAGAGCTGAAGATGCTAAATTATTCATGTCACCAACTATGGCCTGACGGTTAGAGTTCGTTGCCTGAGCATTGAACATTGTGATACCTACTGCTACAGCGATACCTACGATAATTACACTTAATACGATCAATAGAATTTGTTGTGTTCCCATTATACCCTCCTAATTTGGTTTTTTAAGTTCACTTTTTTAATTCACTTTTTTTTAATCACACCGAACACTCCTGCAATAAGTGTGCCAATGCAATATTTTTCAATTAATTCTTAAATACAAAATTCGTAAACGACTTTATAAAGCTGTTTTAAAACAGGCAAGTAAAAAATTATTTTTATTAAAGAAAAAAAATGTTTTCATTAAAAACGTCATATAAAAATTACAATGAATTTTGTTGTGTAATAGTATTGTGTCATGAATACAAATCTTGAAAAATAATGGTTAATTATTGATAAACAATCGCAAAAAGAAGATAATTATGTTAAATAAACTTTTTATACAAAAGACGGATAATACACTAATTCAGTTGTTTCGTTATACATTTGTTGGCAGTATAGCATTTGTTATAGACTTTAGTTGCTTATATTTACTCACAGATATTGCAGAATTACATTATCTATTTTCAGCAGCAATTGCTTTCATACATGAATGTATACTAGTTGTTACCATTGTCTTTAATGGTGCTTAAAACGAATAAATTAATATTTATTATAAAACCAGGATTGATCTTATTAATACTTGGAATTGCCTTGAACACAATGTTTAGAATATTTCCTAAAAGAGTTATTCTGAGTGATTATCTGATGCTATGCTACTTCATTATTACAATACTTAGGTTAACTAGCAATAAAATTAAGATCGTCTATAATCATTAGGATTAACTTCGCATTTTTTAAATTTTTCATATAAATTCTGACGTTTTATACCTGATATTCTGGATACTTTTGTAACATCTCCATTACATTGCTCCATTAAATTTCTTATATAATTTATTTCAAATTTCTTCTTTGCTTCAGGATATTTTAAACCATTAAATTCGGGTGAAGAAGTACTAATATCTTTTGGAGTATCACTATAGATGTGGTCTGGAAGGTCTTCTGGAATAATCATATCGTGAGAAGCAAGAGCAACAGAATGTTCAATTGTATTTTTTAATTCTCTAATATTTCCTTTCCATTTTTGGTTTAGTAGAATTGAAAGTGTAGCATTTGAGATTTTAAGTTCTTGCTTATTGTATTTACTGGAAAATTCGGAGATGAACTTACTTACTAGCAGTTTTATGTCTTCACGTCGTTCTCTTAATGGTGGGATAAGTAAATGGATTACGTTCAAGCGGTAATATAGATCTTCTCGGAAATTTTCTTTTTCAACCTCTACCACAAGATCTTTATTAGTAGCTGCAATTATTCTAACATCAACATGTACGTCACTCTCTCCACCAACTTGACGGATAATTCCTTTTTCAAGAACCCTAAGAAGTTTTACCTGAAATGCCGGTGTTGTTTCTGTAATCTCATCTAAGAAGAGTGTACCTCCATCAGCTTCTTGAAAATAGCCGATTTTATCTTTTATAGCACTGGTAAAAGAACCTTTTTTATGACCAAAAAGTGTACTCTCTAAAAGGCTTTCAGGTAAACTACCACAATTAATAGCTACAAATTTCTTATTATTTCTACTGCTATTTATATAAACCAGGTCAGCAATAAGCTCTTTACCAACACCTGTTTCGCCAGAAATAAGAATGGTTGTATCAAGGGGAGCTATCTTTTTTACTTTTTCCATAATTTTTTGAATGGCAAAGCTATTGCCAATAATATGAGTTCTATCAAATTTGTTGTCTAATATTGTCCTTAATCTTTTAATCTCATCTGTTTGCCATTTTGTTTTTAATAATTTCTCTATTTTTAATTTTAGAAGATCAAGATCTTCCACAGGTTTTTCAATAAATTCGTCAGCACCCAATTTCATAGCTTCTACTGCCATCTCGATAGATGCTTTTCCACTTATTACCATAACAGCAATTTCTGGCCAACTTTTTTTGATATTTTTCAAAAGACTTAATCCATCTTCTCCAGGCATGACAAGATCACTGAGAGCGACTTGATATGAATTGCTTTTTAACCTTTCAATAGCTGCATTTGCTGAATCTGCAGTATCAATAGAATATTCATCTTCTAGATGTCTGCGGAATATATCTCTTGTATCCTGTTCATCATCAACAATTAGGATTTTAGCTCTCTTTTTATCGTTGCCAAACATATAATTATCCTTTTGTTTTTGGTAAAATAAGAGTAAATATTGATCCAAAATCAAGTTTAGATTCTACTTCTATTTTACCATTATATTTTTCAATTATGCTTTTTGTTATAGCTAGACCAAGTCCAAAACCAGTTCCTGATTTCCCAGCTTTTGTCGAAAAATAAGTCTTAAAGATCTTATTTACATTATGTTTTGATATACCTTCTCCGGTATCAGTGATCTTGATGTATATCATATTGTCTTTTTCATGAGTACTGACGGCAAGCTCTTTTTGAATACTGTCTTTCATTGCCTGAATAGCATTATTAATAATATTTGCAGTACAGAGACTAAGATCACCATATGAAGCAGTAACGGTTGAAAGTCCTTCTTGAAAATCTGTAGTTAGTTTTACATAATGTTTGAAGAATAGATTATGTTTGCAAAAATCTAGTTCTTGAGAAATCATATCATTTATACTAATGGGACGATCTATTGAAATATTACTTTGTTTTACTTTTGTTAAGAGTCCCTTAACCGTTTGGGCAATATTTTTACCTGCAGCGATGATTTTATCTAAGTCGTCATTATCCTTTAAGTCTTTCTTCATAAGTTGAGCATAACCCAATATGGCATTTAAGGGAGAGTTAATATTATGTACAATACCTTCAATTCTTTTACCGATATCAGCTAATTTATTGCTCTTTATCAATTCCATTTCAAGAGATTCTCTCGCCTTAGTTTCTCTAACATCTTTGGAAACATCAATAATGCTTCCGTAGAACTTTGTACTTAAATCATATTTTACAGCTCGAATGTTTAAAGCAACATATTTTAAATTTCCATTGGGAAAAATTTTTAAATTTGGGAAAGTTAAGGGAGCTTTAGCTAATTTTGCAAATTGTTTTTCATCTAATCCCATTAATTTACTTAAGTTCTGATGCGTCAACTGATGTTCATCCATTTCCATTATTTTTATAAAGCTTGGATTGAACAAGATTACATCAAAATTATTATTTAGCCAGAATATCCCTGTATCCAGATTATCCGTTAACTCTTTATATTCTTTGAGGGTTTGACCATGTTTTGATAGTGCAATGTTCATGGTATTAAAGGAGGTTACCATATCACCCAATATACCTGAATACAGTTTTTCAATTGGTTCTAATTTTGCCGGGTTTTCAGCAATATCCTGCATTTTATTACTAATATTTTTGACTGGGATAAGAATAGTCTTACTAAACCAATTACCAAGTAGGCTAATCATAAATAACGTAAATGCTAAAAGTATTAATATGAAAATAAGTATACTTTGCTGCACAAATTGATTTACATACCTTGTGTAAGAAATGATGAATATTCCAGTTGGTTCATTTGAAAGGTCATAGAATATTATTATGCCAGCAGCATTAGAGATATTAAATTTCTTAATAGTTTGCTGCAATTTATTTTCGGTCATTGACTCAATAATGTCATTGATATCTGAAATATGATCAGTCAGATTTTCCGGTATGGTATTTTCCGACAGGGTTTTATCATATGAAATAAGGTTTACTTCGGAATTGGAATTTAATTTCAAATTAGTCATATCAAAATTTTCTATCATAATAAGAACACCGAGGAGTTCTTTTATTTCATTGGAAATGAATATTGGATTGTATGATATCTGGAATAATCTATTGCCAAAATTCCCGATGAAAACACCAGAGTTTTCTCTGGCAATGTCTCGGTATATTTGCGGCATGTATTTATCTATTAATCCCCATTGTTCTCCAAAAATGAATTCGCGTTGTTTATTGCAAAGTGTAAGCTTATCAATAGAATCATCATTATATTTTGTTTCGATGTATTTTTCAATGAGATTGTAGTTTTTGTTTTTAAGGGCAGTAATAATCGTATTATCAGTTTCTAGATTTTGAAGTAAATATTGTTTTTCCATCATCATTTCTGTTTGAGCGATCTTTAATTCAGAAAGTGTATGTTGGATATTATGATCTTCATACTTGTTTATACCAAATTTTGCTAATTCCCATTCTATGAATACAAGTAGTAAAACAAGAAGAAAGGTCATTATAAAAAACAAGACAAATATACGTTTTTCAAGTTCTGCTTTTCTTTTTTTCAAAATTAATTCCTTTTTTCAATTATTAAGTATCTAAAGTTTTTCTGATTATGGAAATGATCGATTCGTACGTAAAAGGTTTATGCAGAAAACTGATATTTGATTTAGCGGTTTGTTCTTTAATGAAATTATCATCAACATTTCCTGAAATGAAGATCGCTTTTATATTCGGTTGCAGCTGTCTTAGCTCATCTAGCAATTCCGGACCGCTCATTTTTGGCATTGTTATATCTGAGATCAATAAGTCGATTTTATCGTTAGTATTTTTAAATTTGTTTAATCCCTGCAAACCATTAGAGGCTTGAATAACTTTATATCCTTTTTCCTCTAATATCTCAGTTAGGAAATCTCTAATGCTATCTTCATCATCTACTAAGAGAATCGTTTCATTACCCGGTTTTTGAAAATCGAGGTCTTGTTCTACAACCTTTTCTTTTTTGGCTTGTGCAGCAATTCTCGGGAGATATATTTTAAATTCAGAGCCTTTACCTTCTTCTGATTCAACAAGAATAGTACCTTCATTTTGTTTAACTATACCAAATACTGTTGATAGGCCAAGTCCGGTTCCTTTTCCAACTTCTTTTGTTGTGAAAAATGGTTCAAATATCTTTTCCTGGATTTTTTTACTCATGCCTGAACCAGAATCATTAACTGAAATAAGAATATATTCTTGATTGTCAGCAAGATTATGACGTTCCCTAAAATCACTATCCATGTCTTCTATAGAAGTTGATATAAGTATTTTCCCATGTTTTTCAATTGCATCTCGCGCATTAACAACAAGATTAACAAGAACTTGCTCAATCTGACTTTTATCTGCATAGACCATACACGTGTTTTCATGAAAATCAGTTTCCAGGGAAATCTCATCACCAATTAGTCTTTTTAGCATTTTATCCAATTCAGTAATTGTCTGATTGATATCTATATTAATTTTCTCAGTAACTTGTTTCCTTGAAAAACCTAACAGCTGCTTAGTTAATCGAGCTGCTCTATCTCCACAGTCTTTAATAACTTTAATATCATTATAAACTTTATTATTGGAGTCTAATTTCTTTAATGCAAGATCAGAGTACCCGTTAATTGCAGTTAACAGATTATTAAAATCATGTGCGATGCCACCAGCGAGTTTTCCAACAATCTCCATTTTCTGTGATTGGAAAAGTTGTTCTTGCACGCTTCTTTTTTCATCTTCAACCTGTTTTCGTTTAGTAATGTCACGAGCGATAATCAGGAGAACTTTCTCATTATTGAAATCGATTTTACTTTTATGCAGCTCAACAATAATTTCTTGTTTAGATTTTGAAATATGAGTAAATATTGGCGAATCAATAGGGTTATTATCAGCATAATATCTCAGTAATAGATTAGTTTCTGTTTCTTTATTAATGAGTGATGCTGGAGAATTTAATAGTTCATCTTTATTATATCCATATTTATTCAGTACGACATCATTACAATCTAAAAAAACTTTTCCATCAGCAGAGAGAATGAATATGGGATCAGCAATACTGTTAAAAAGGAGTCTGTATTTTTTTTCACTTTCACGTAAAGTCTGTTCCATGTTATATCTGTAAAATGCCATTTCAATTG
>JAVCCH010000213.1 GCA_030765535.1 Candidatus Tenebribacter davisii | reverse complement strand
GACAGTAAGCTATCTAACGATCAATGCGGCAAACAGAAACCCAATAAATTCACTGAAATACGAATAAAACAAACCTCCTTGTTGCTAACAAACTTTTCGAGTGTTCGCTATTTCAGCCAGATAATAAAGTGATGATCTAATACTGAAATTTCTATCAAATTAGTGCCCTGATAAGGTTACAGGGATTGCAGGGATTTAATTATAATACGGTTTATATTACCGGAAATAACGATATGTCTTTATGTTTAATATATCAGCTTCGAATTTCTGGTGAGAACATAAATATCGTATTTATCGGAAAAGATGCTGAGATTATAAGAGGAAAGGTTTGTCAATTTTGGTCTCTTGAAGATATTAAGTACATTGGGAAAAGTCCAAAGCTGATCAATGAAAGTGATTTTTCCGCCTTCGATAGGTTATGTGCAATAAGTGTGACGATATTTGATGACACCATAGCATTGAGGACATCTCTCAAAATAAATGACTTTTTGTCTGATCTCGTACGATCTTTGGATAAAAACAAAGATTACATTATAAGCCTAAGTATAAATAATAATGGTAGTTTGATCAAATTGCAAGAAGAATATCCTGATTCGTTCAATAAAATAATTGATATTGGTAACCTCGCAAGTATTTATAAACCTTAAAATATGCAACGTAATGGTAAATATGAGAGTTTTAGTCGTGCCAGTCATGATAAATTCATAGAAGATCAGGAACACAATGGAAACGAAATAAATATTTCTAAAACTTGGGATGAACTGGATGATTGTTCCCGAGCTACAAATATTCAGCAGACTGAGTATTATCAATTGTATTTAAAAAATAGGTTATTCCATAATACCTGCTATCAGGAATAGCATACAAAACAACATAGTTTATTTGTCCACTGAAGATGTCGAAAAAAATGGCTCGTTGGGTACATTACAGATGGTGTCTTCAGAAGATAAAACTTGGGTGGATATATGGAAATACAAGAAATAATAAAAGAAAAAAGCATAATGATTTATTATTTTGGATTATAAGTGATCAAAATAACCTGGAAGATATAGCCAAAATTCTAATTTGGAGTCAAGATGAGATAAAAAAAAGGTTTAAACACGTTGGGTTTAAACGAACAGCTTAATGTTGAGGAAAGGGGAAAAGTCAAAAATGCAATTCGAAATATACCAAAAATATTAAATGAAACTGGATATCATATCGTAAAATAGTAATTGGAATTTGTTTAAAATGGGAAAGTGTCTTGGCAAAATATTAATAAAAACTAAACCATGGCCTATAACTTGTTTAATTCAGTTTTAGAGTCCAGGTTTCAGTTAAATTATTACCCCCATAAATTATTATTTCATCGTTATATTCATCATAAACCATGCCGTGTCCATATCGAGGCTGAGGTGGTGAATGCTTCTCGATCAGTTTCCATTCTTCACCATTCCACATCCAAAGATCATTAACTGCAACACCTTCTTTCGATTTACCTCCGAATAAGAGTACGACTTTTTGTATCGAATCGTAAACCATTCCAAAATCCTGACGTGGAGAGGGAGATTTTAAGGTTTCAACTTTTGTCCATTTAGCCAATGAACCATCCCACAACCAAGTGTCATTTAGTAGTTCTTTCTTTCCTTGCCCCCCAAAAAGAACTATCTTCTGATTTCTTTCGTCAAATACCATTTTATGACCACCCCTTGGTTCTGGTCCTTCCACATCTATTTTAGTCCATAATGAATCTTTGAACTCCCAAGTATCATCATATGTGTAAAAATGAAGATTTCCAAATTGATCGCAGCTTCTTCCCAAGCCACCAAACATGATAATAGAATTGCGGACTTCATCGTATTCCATAGCGTGATTATTGCGATTGTCAGGTCCTGATCTCGTAAATAATTTCCATTCATCTCCATTCCAATAACGTGTATCAGACAATATTTTATAAGTACTTTGAGTTCCCTCTCCTCCAAGCATGATCAATTGTTTTCTCGTTCGATCATACGCAATTGCAGATAGCTTAACATGATATCCTTTTCCATTAAATTTTTCCCATTTATTGTTCTGCCAAATCCAGGTATCGGAAAGCGTAGTTGCCTGTGAATGAACAAATTTGCTTTGATATTCTATACCAAATCCTCCCTGGAGAATGGTATATTTATTTTCTGGATCATAGGCCATTGCGAAAAATTTCCTTTTTGATGGGCCTGTTGTTGTTTTCATAAACCATTGAGTATTAAGGTCAAAATCAAAATGATCTCCATCTATGGGAATCAATTTATGCCATACATTTCTTATTTCCGGAAGATATGTTATGAAAGAAGATACAATTATGAAAACTATTAAAACACTCATTGTAGCATAAAATAATTTTGGCCAGATAGGATTTACTGGGATTTTCGGCTTACTTTTCAGGAATTTGTCTGCTAGTCTATTCATACTTTCTTCAAATAACTCAGTACGAGCATCAACTCCATTATAACTCAGTAAAGAATCGATGTTAGAAGGCAGAGTTACGTTATGATTAAAATCATCTGAAAAAACAGGGATGATGTTTTTTTTCTTCTTTATAGCATAGGCAATTTCCTTCCTTACCCAGTCATTCTCATTTTGACATCTCTCCAGGCAGTTACCAGTTAAAACCACAATAAAATCAGTGGCATTATCAATCTTAGTATATATTTTTTCATTGAATTTACCACTTCTAAGACCATCTATATCCATAAATGCAGAGAAGCCTTTTGCTACAAGGTTTTCTTTGATTAATATTGCTAAAAATATTCCACTTCTTCTTCTGTAACTTATAAATATATCCTGCGTGTCATTAGTGTTTTTTTTCATTACATTTCACCTCTCATAATACAAATCAATATCTTCAGCACTTTTTTAAAGTATTTGTTTCCTTTACCAGTCATTAAGAAATAACTATATTAATTAAAAACTGTCAAGTTATAAATACTGCGGGTAATATCTTAATTAATAATTTACTCTAAAAATGTTCTGGTCTTTCATCACGTACAGACCTTGAAAAATAATTATATCCCCACACGAGACGCGAAAGTTGAAAGAAGCATATAAAATCCTGAAAGCAATCAAGAAAAATATTGAAAATACACAAAACCAATACTTGCTCGAAAAACTGTATAGTACTATTATAAAATATTATAAAGCAAAAAATACCCTTTCCGGTGCAGCAGGATTTCAAACTGATCTTCTTGATATGAAAATCAAGATCAGTGAAATTTTGGAAAAAAACAATAATCCGGAAGAATTACATCAACTAATTTCAGATATTGAGGATCTATTGCTTATAGAATAAAATCATAGATAAGAGGGGAACAGGTCTCATCCTGATAAGATGCCGCCTGAAAGATCTTTTGAAGGAAAATGTAAATCATCTTACGAACGGGGTTTAAATCAATTGTCTGGCAATTATTGAATGCTGCGAAATCCTCAATCGCAGATTGCAGTAATTTCTCTTCTCTGTTACTCAATTTTGTAAATTTAATCAGATTATTGATCTGGAGCACTTTCTTTTTACGCTCAGCTTTGGCATCAAGCAGCCCGATAAAGCGATCTTTACATAAAAGTGGCATTGAGAAGAAACCGAATTTCCGTTTTGCTGCTGGGAGATAGCATTCCAGTTTATAATCAAAATCAAAGATATCAAGGATCCGTCTGCGGTTAATTATGAAATTGTCAAATGGTGAAAGGATGCAAACCTTTTCCGGATAGTCTTCAAACTGAGGAGTTTGAGCTGATGTATAATAGACTTTGTTATTATATTCAACCGGCTTGATACTTCCCTTTGTTACGTATTCTTTAATCACCTTCGAGATACTTGCTGCGTCTGCAAACTTGAGATAATCCCTTATTTCTTTTTCTGTTAATGCGCCATGAGCAGAAATCGCCTGATTGATCTGATAGGCAGCAATTTCATCCGGCGAAGGAGATACTATCTCGCGGCTTTCAGGATACACTCTTTCTGTTAGGTCATATACTTTGCGGAATTTATCGCGTCTAGCTACCATTAATTTCCCCTGCTGAAAAAGATATTCCAGTGCATAACGCGAAAGCTTCCAGCTCCAGATTTCACGAGGTTTTCTGTGTTTATCATCAAAATCACTGGAAGATAAAGCACCTTCCTGGCATATCCGCTCATAAACATGAGTCAGTAATGT
>JAVCCH010000007.1 GCA_030765535.1 Candidatus Tenebribacter davisii | reverse complement strand
GTCCTACGGACTCCTTCCAATTCGCCAAATTTAAATAATCTTTTCTTCGTTTTCTCCATTTTTCACCTTTCTTTTTCAACACCATTTTAGTGTAGAAAAGTGTCCAGCGTCATCTTGGCACAGAGGGAATCAAGTTGTTCACCACCAATATTATCTAGCGTTAACCCATGTGTTGAAGATTCATTAGTATACAAATTCTCTGACAATGATGAAGGTGAAACTTCAATATCAGGTGAGAATATAACTGTAAGTGTACAAGGAACAGTAACTGGTCCTCCACCATTATTTGTTATTAAAATATCCGCAGTATAAATACCAACAGGAAGTCCTGCAGCATCCATAGTAACATCTATATCATCGGTTACATTTTGAGCACATGATCCGGTAGTTGGAGTATATGAAAGCCAAGTTTCATGAAGCATCATCATAGAACCTGTTATGGTATGAGGTGCACTACCCCAAGTATCACCATCGATCTGGTATCCAAGAGTCATATGACCGGAATAAGCGGAAGAAATTGTTACATTTACAATTGCTGTTGCGGTTTGTCCTCCATATATATTACCAAAACTGTTGCCATCGGCATCATACCAATGAACAGTTGTACCATTACCAGTTGATCCATCATATGTTAGGGGAGAGTTACCGCCAGTAAAATTTGTACCTGAATTTACTGTTACACCAGTAGGGAATGTTACATATACATCAGTTAACCACTCAAGATCCGTACTTGCATTATAAACTGACAATGTCCAATTCGTAGTTTCACCAGGAGTATAAGAACTAGGAGAACATACAACATATGAACCAGTTATGTTATCACTATCAGTAAAACTGTGTGAAAGTGTATAATTTAATGTTGAACCTGCTTCTCCAGTATTACTGATTTGCATGAGCTGCGTATCAGAATCATTTAATTCAACTGTTGCTACAAGAGTGTTTGGATCAACATCAATTATTGGTAATGGCGTACTAGAATTACTAAGTGAAAAATATGCATTGCTATCATCATTATTTGCGGAAGCATCTGAATCGCTTATTCTTATTGAATAATTGGAAGAAGGTGCTAAGCTGGTTGGAATATACCAGGGATAGCTTCCTGAGCTGGCAGGATAATTTCCCACAATTGTCATTACATATGTTCCCAGAAGGTATAGATCAATATCAATATTCGAAACGTATTGACTTGACCAGGTGATGTTATGATTAGTACCAATATCCCAGTCTTCTCCACCATTAGGTGCTGTAGTTGTTATAGTAGGATCTTCAAGAATAAATACACCAACACCATAATGTTGCATTGGAGTTGTACCATTGTAATATACACCTCCCCAAGTCATTGTATGATTGTTGTGATCCCAGGTATCATGAATATAAACTAGATTACTGCTGTCATCATATCCAAAACCAAGCATTGTATGACCTTCAACCTGAATAAGTACAGGACGACCAGCATCTATTTCTGCTATAAATTGAGCGTAAGTGAAACCTAATGAGGGATTTGATCCTTGTCCTAAAATATATTGAGAATAATTTTGATAATTCCCACCATTATTTTGGATTGCATATCCCCGTGATTCAAAAAACTGACGAAGTCCATGAGTCCCATCTTTTTGAGCTGGTTCACAAGCGGTATAATCGTATAAAATTGCCCCACTGGTGTAACTGTAAAATGTTGTAGCACCATCTGTGTTAGCAAGTGCAGATTGATTGGTTCCCATATAGTCTCCAGTACAATCAGCATTTGAATGTGCTGTCCAGCCACCTGTTATATATGGATCATTTGCTGAACTCCCGTAACTTATCCAATAGTCGTCTACATGCCCCTTTGAGGAGAGACCATCAAAACCTTGATGAGTAGCACTTACCGGACATTCACCAGAACCCCATACACTATTATTCATTGGCACAATTCCGCCATTTGTCGATCCCGTATACATCTCAGGGTGTATCAGGTTATCATAATATCCCGCCATCATTGCTGCTGAAGTTGCAGAACAACCATATGACCAATCAAATGCCGGTACATTAGATAAAATATTAATTGCGTCACTTACGGATGGATCTGGTAATTCTACAGCAGGTTCACGATGATCTACTGGAGGCCTGCCAGGTACTATGATCTCATCGATCGAATTTCCATCTTGATCAATAAACGTTCTTACAATATACTTGCTGTCAATTTGTTGGGTTGCAAGTAAATTAACTGATGAAATTATCATCACTAAAATAACTAAATAAGCTGTTTTTTTAAAAAACATAATTTCCTCCCACTTATTATTTTGATTTTTTTTCAATACTCACTATTTAATAATTTAATAAACGCAATGATTATACCAAATAATAAAAAATAGTTTAACTACAACGTAACTACAAAAGATAAAAGAGCATAGAAGATTCCATATTCCTTTAACGGTTTTTCTAAAATGACAATTTTGTCATAATTTCATTACTGTTGTCACAATTTTGTCAGCACAATATGGATCGAGATCACTTTACATCAGATCCCTGATCCATACTATTTACATGTTAGGATAATTTACTTATTAACTTGAAATTTAGTATCACCTTTTTCAAAATATGCTATGATCTGTTTGATCGCAGCAACACCTGCATTAACATTTGCCTCTAATGTTTGAGCACCCATTTTCTTAGGAGTGAAATAAACTTGATCTCCAAATTTCTCGACCATTTCTTCAGCTTTTACAGGTGCAATATCGGAAGCATATTTTAGATCACTTCTTTCAGTAAGGATCTCAATTAAGCTATCCTCGCATACTACTTCTTTTCTAGCAGTATTAATTATGGTTGCATCCTTTTTTAATGTTTTGATCAATTTATAATTCACAAATTTTTGAGTTGCCGGGATGGAAGGAAGATGCAGTGAAACATAATCACTTTTTTGATATAATTCTTCAACATTACTTACAGGGATCACGCCATCAGCTACCATTTTTGCATTATCCACATACGGATCAAATGCAATTACTTTCATTCCAAACCCTTTGGCAATTCGGGCAATATTCAGTCCTACATTCCCATAAGCATGGATACCAATGGTTTTACCTTTAAGTTCAGATCCTGATTTGCCATTAAATTTACTACGAGCCATATATAGCATCATACCAAAGGCAAGTTCTGCTACTGCATTCGAATTTTGACCGGGAGTATTCATACAAATAATATTCTTCCTGGAAGCTGCATCACAATCTAAGTTATCATATCCTGCCCCTGCACGTACTACAACCTTCAATTCAACTGAATTTTCAATAACTTCACTAGTAACTTTATCGCTTCTTACAATTAAAGCATCCACATTTTTTACAGCTTTGACAAGATCATTTTGTTCTGGATATTTTTCCATTAATATTAATTCATATCCCTTCTTACTACAGATACTTTTAATCTCCTCTACTGCTTGAGAAGCAAATGGTTTTACTGTTGCTACTAGAACTTTTTTTTCCATAATATCCTCCAATTTTTTTTCACTCTTTTAAAACAAAGCAATTAAATGGTCAAGTAGAATCAAACTATATTTTACTTCAAACAAAAAGCTTGACGAAAATCCCATAAAATCGGTGTTATCCAAGAAAAATTTTAGAGGAGTGAGAATGAAAAAGCTTAATATTTATAAAATAATTAGTTTAGTTGCATTGATTGTTCTATTCTTTATATTAATTCTACCTCAAACTTATAACGTAAATAGAAAACAGAAAACCGAACAATGTATTAAGAATATGAATACTATTTATAAGGCTATCCAATCATATATGAATGAGCGAGAAGAAAATTTTGAAGGAACTGCTCGTGACCTTATGAGAATGAATTATCTAAAAACAACATATGAATGTCCCGAAAATGGTGTTGGTGATAAATATTTTATGCATGGAAACTATGAAACTGGTGAGATCATAGTTACCTGCCCACATCAGGAAAAATTTACGGATCATGTATTGCCAGAAAGTCTTATGGAATAAACTCGATAGATCTTCAAAAAAACCTTCAAGTTAGCTTGAAGGTTTTTTTATGATAAAATTATGAAATATCAAGAATTTTTAGATTATATTTACCAGCGACACTCCGGCAATGTAAAACTCGGATTAGATAGAATGCTGAATATTTTGGAATCCATGGATTTTCCAAATAAAAAAATGAAAGGGATACATATTGCTGGAACTAACGGTAAAGGTTCTACAGCAGCGATTTGTGAAGCTTTATCTTTACAATATGCTTTAAAAACAGGGCTAAATACTTCACCACATCTGGTTGACTATCGCGAAAGGATCAGATTAAATGGACAGAACATTGAACTAAAAGAACTCATTTCAACTTATCATAAATTAGAATTAATCCTAGAAAAAAATGAAGCTTCATTTTTTGAGATTACAACAGCAATGGCATTTGATATTTTCTATTCCAACAAAGTTGATAATGCAATATTTGAAGTTGGTTTAGGTGGCAGATTGGATGGAACAAATCCATTTGCGTCAACTGTTTCGGTGATAACTACAATTTCATTTGACCATACAAAAAGCCTTGGCAATTCAATCGAAAAAATTGCTTTTGAAAAAGCTGGAATTATCAAGGACAACACTCCGGTAATTCTTGGGAAAATAACTAAGAAAGCTAAGGATATTATCAGAAAAAGAGCCCAAGAATTGAATGCCCCGATTTTAGAACTTGGAAAAGATTTCTTAATTTCTAATATTAGGATAAATGAATCTGGGACTACATTTAGCTATCATTCTTCTCAAATTGATCTTGAGAATATTACAGTAAATTTATTAGGGAAACATCAAGCCTATAATGCTGCAACAGCGATAACAGCATTTATTACTTTTTTACAAAAAACAAATAGAATAATAGATAAACAAAATATTTATAAGGCATTATTAAAAATAAATTGGCAAGGAAGAATGCAGATAATTTCCCAAAAACCTACTGTTATTATCGACGGTGCACATAATGAAGAAGGGATAAAGGCATTAAAAAATAATCTGATTAATATCTTTCCTGATAAAAAAATCTTTTTTGTTTTGGCAATCTTACGTGATAAAAATTTAAAAACGATCATTAAAGATATTTGTAGCCTAAGTTATAAAATTTATATTACTAAAAACAAATCGGCTCGAGCGGCTGAAATTGAAGATCAAGTAAAATTCGCTGAACTTTATGATCAAACGTATGAAATTCATAAAGATGTTATAACAGCAGTGAAAAAAGCAATTTCAGATGCTGATTCTGATGCTATTGTCATGATATCGGGTTCACTTTATACTATTTCGGAAGTAATAAAAGAAAAAAAATCTCTTTTCAAATAATATTTTTAGAAATCAATTTAAGCAAATTTATTGACAGAACTTACTCCAATATATCGAATTGCCTTGTTACACATATTAAATTGAGGGGGGTAATAATGAAAAAAAACAAAACATTGTTTTGCATTTTGATCTCATTTATCATAATTATTACAACAGGTTGCATCGGATTTTCCGACCCAATTTCCAGAGGTATAAGCAGAGGGATCGGTAGAGCAGTTAGCGAACGTGCAGAGAATGAAGCTTACAGACGAACTGCACCTAAAGAGAAACTTCCACCACCACGTTCAGCAAACTGGGGGAATTTCATGGCAATGCAAGCCCGTATTGTATTTACCTATGCATTCTCAGCAGGTGGATTATGGCTTGGTAAAGTTGATTATACACCTGGTGAATGGGCAAAATTTGAAATCAACACAGATAGTAACGATATTTTAGAAATGGAACGTGCTTTCTTAAAAGTTGATGAGAAAGGAAATGTATGGTGGAGAATATCATGGATAGAAGGAGAAGATACTTGGCTATATGAAACTTTAATTTCACCAAGCGGCTCACTTTTAAGACTTCGAGCCAAAGATGCTGATGGCAATGAAGGTGAAATCCCTGTATCAGGAGAACAAATATACTATCCTCCACAAGAAGTTACAAAAGAGAGTATTGAAGGTGCAACTGTTGGTAAAGCAAGTTTAAAAACTAAAGCTGGAGTTTTCAATTGTGATCATGTTGTCTACATGGCCGTTTATGGACAGGGTAATGTAGAATGGTGGATATCAACGGAAATACCTGGCGGCATTGCTCAATATCAAATAGTTGATAAAGGTGAAGTTCTTTGGAAATGCACCGTAATTGCTAAAGGTAAAGGTGCTACAACAGTTCTTGGTTCTTTTTAGAAAATTATAGAAAAATAAGGGCGGTAAGTAAACCGCCCTTTTCTTATTCAATATTTGGTTTACCTGCATTTATCCAAGCAGTATAATAAAATGAAGCCAGATCTTCTGCAGCATTCGTGAATTGATGAAATGTCATATATTTTGTTCTAAACCAGAAAATTTTGTAATATTTATCATTATACTCTCCATCACTAAATTCAAGCGCATGAAAATCGGCTAATTCTATTAAACCTGCAAAACTGTTAGCCTGTGTACAATAATCAAAAATAAATTTTAAAGGTTCATTAATATAAACAAGTTCAATTGATGAAATATTCGCTTTTAGCTCAGCAATATTGGAATCAAGAATATCTATTTCATATCTCCCGTGAATTCCTCTTTGCCCAGTTTTTTTCCCATCATAGTTTAAAATGTTGTGCTGAGGTTGATGAGCATCTCCAACATAGTGAGCCAGATCAGCAGCATAAAATAAAATATCAGTTTTGTTTTTCTCTTTCATAGCAGCAGTCAAATTATCCAAAACATCAATTGTATTCCAGGGAAGAATACCCATTCTATCTACAATTTTTTCTCCATATATAATTGTTAATTCAGTTTTATCTATTACCATCTCACCTACATTGAATTCTTTATAATAATCAACATCAATATAGTGCTTATTCCTCTCTTCAGGATCTTCACTTTTTCGTTTATCAGGATCCACGGAATGATCACATAAATATTGAATATTCTCCTTTATATATTTCATCTCCTCTGGAAGTTCATTGATTGCTAAGCGAGTAATAACCTCGTGACCCAATGATCCCCATGCAGATAATTGTGATGATAGTGTAATTAAAAGAATTAAAAAAAGTAATTTATATTTCATCTTTCCTCCGTTTATTCATCTAAGCTCAAAATTCTATTGATATCATTTATTATCAACTTCTTTTTTGTGCCATCAGGAAATATTACTTCAAGTTCAAAAGGAGGCTGTAAATCCTTCAAACCAAAATGCTGAACAAATGAATGCTGATTCGTTGTTCCTTTTCCGCCCTGTATCTCTCGCATAAGAAAAATATTACTATTAGAAAGAACCATATTTGTCCCGATCGCATCAACATGATCTTTTCCGTTAACTTTCACTTCTAACCAATTGGTTTTACAGTTTGTTTCATTTTGGAAAAGCTGAATATTCCCGCCTGCAACAAGTAGATCAACATCACCATCATTATCATAATCCGCACAAGCTGCTCCCCAGCCATTAAAATGTCTTACGCTAGCTAAAAATGTCTTCTCAGAAAAAGTTCCATCAGCATTGTTAATATACAAAAAAGACCGGCGTCCTTCATAAATACTGGTTATATACAAATCCAAAAAACCATCATTATTAAAATCTGCCCAGCAAGGTTCGGAATGAGTTTCCTCATAAAATATCCCGGCTTCTTTTCTGTGATCGACAAATTTTCCTTCTTCATTAATGTATAGTCTGGTTTTATTAGAAAAATCAATGTATCTTGGATGTGCCAGATTGCAGGTGATCAGATCAAAGTCACCATCATTATCAATATCTGCCCATTCACTACCTATTGTGTGTCCCCACCAACCATCAACTTCATCTCCGGTAATTCCAAGTTCTAAAGCTGTATTCTTAAAATATCCCGTTCCATCATTTTGCCATAAGAAATTATCATTTAACCGGTAATTTGAAACAAAAATGTCTAAGTCTCTATCCCCATCGAAATCACACATATTTACGCCACGACCTGCCCGATTCTCACCATCTATAGAAAAAATACCAGCTTGTTCAGAGGTCTCATTAAATTCTCCATTTCCAATGCCACGAAAAAATTGATCTGCTTCATTCACATATTTTTTTTCATAATTAGCAAAATAAATATCCAAATATCCATCTTTATCAACATCTCCAATACCAATTCCCTCAGTAGATACCTTATTATCAGCTATCGATTTAACTCCATTTACTTTGTAGAATATACCTCTATCATTCAACCAGATATATTCGGGATCTTTAGTAATTAGATCAAGATCTCCATCATTATCAAAATCACCCCATAAACCACCATTACCACAAATTGTATCAGGGAATGCTGCTTGTGTAACTTCAACAAATTGGGCTCCTTTTATGTTCCTGAAAAGCCGCCTTCCATCCAAGAGTATATCCTGAAATCCATCCTTATTGTAATCTCCCCAGGCTATACGCCCAGCTCGAACATTTTCCAATCCAACTACATTTGTAGCATCAGAAAACACAACATCATCATATTCAACCTGTTTACGGATAAAATCGCAATATTCAGCTTCGGAAAGGTCTTTATAGGCAATCACTCGTCGCAGTAATGAATCAGCTTGTGGTGTATAGTAATTTCTCGAATCCCCAGCAGTTATTGCCATAATTGCAGATCTTACGGCTTTTTCCCTTTTTCCCAATTTTTCATAGATCTTTGCCTGCCAATAATAACAGGCACAAAGGGTCGTTTCATCATCTAATCCCAGATCATTATTCATGATGATCTTATTTAAAACGTCTTCAGCTTCGGAATATTTCTCCTGCTTGAAATATATCTGTGCCAGTAGAGCTGCTGTTTTCACCGGAGCAGACCTTTCTTCCAGCAACCATTCACCTTCTGGATAGAAATCTATTTGCGGATAGTCATATGACATTTCATGAGCTTTTCTGGCAAATTCAAGAGTCTTTTCAGGATCATGATCTAATGCATTGTAATATCTGGCAGATTGAGAGAATGGCAGATAATCTCCCGGGAAAGCTTCCCTAAAAGCATTGAGTACCAAAACTAATGGGATATTTCTATCCAGATTAAAAAGCGAAAAAGTTAAATACTGATACATCGTTCTCCGCCAGTTTGTTTTTGGATATTTTTCTAATAACTTATTTATTTCAATCACTTTAAGAGAGTCATCTCGCCAAATCGGATACATCTTATCGTAAAATTCTTTATTGGCAAATTCATAAACCTTTTCGGTTTCAGGATGGTAAAAGCATAACGCTCCTTTTATATTTTCATATTGTAATGTATCTTCTTTAGAATTTTCCAGTTTCCCAATCATTTCATTATAATCAGGAACTTCTGCGTTACACTCAATAGCAAAAAATATTAGAAACAATATTATTAGGATTGAAAACCAGTATTTCATTTTTACATCTCTATCTGTCATCCTGACGAGTCTTGCACGTTACTCTTTTTAGGAAGGATCTCTTCCCTTCACGAGAAGCAAAGCTGTAAAAATTCCAAATCGTCATTGCAAGACTTCTTACAAAGGAACTCTACCGAAGCAATCTAAATCTATTTCTTAAACGAGATTGCTTCATTTGTAACTGCAAGAAAAATACTCGCAAAGACATTCTGCTTCCCAATTTTACAAAACTCATCTTATCTTCAAAACAGATTTTATATTTCAAATTTTAATTGGCAACAATTGTTTTATTAAGCTTTAAGATTTTTGATTTCTTTTTCAATGTATATTAAAATATTAGACATAGAATCTTTGGGCAATTTTTCATCTCTTTTACAGATCTCTACTGCTTTTTTAAAGCTCTTTATTGCTTCTTTTTCTCTTCCAAGAACTCCATATAACTTACCAAGCCAGACAAAATGATTATAATGTGATTTATCAATTTTCGCTATAAATTCACAATAATTTAATGCAATATCAAATTCCTTCATATTAGTATATAATTGAATTAATGAATAAATACCTGCTCTTATATTTTCTTTAATATATTTCACTTCATGATTTGTTCTTGGTTGAGGAGGAATATTTTTAACATATTCTTCACCAACAAACTGAGGTTGACCTCGGAACAATTGAGTTGAATTTGAATCTAATTTTATTTTGTTAACGAGCTGAATATAATTATCCTTATCCCGTTTCAGCTGGTTTGAATCTTCTACTTTTATGTAAATTGTTTTACTGTCAGTTTTAAACATCTTATTAATAAGAATATATCGAATGTCTTCAATTGACTTCCAATAACAATTTTTTCCTAACTCATCATGTACTATAAGAAAAACTGGATGTGCTTGCTGTAACCAATAAAGGATAGTTGATTTTTCAATACTAACTCCCCATTTATTGTCGAAATGACTGGTTCCTTTTGCTTGAACATAAAATGGTATTGATGGTGAATCATTTTCAACAAGTTCACAGTAGAAATCAAGTCCTGGATCGGTATCATATCTATTAAGTATTGAGAAATGAGCTAATCGTGCTTTTATCTCTGATTCTCCGACTGTTCCAAGTCTAGTATTCCAAGGAATCTTTGGTTTAGATAATTCCATGCTAACCTCCAATTTTCATAACCCAGTTTCCATATAGAATTTATCAATTTACAATTCATCTTCAATATTGTACAAAGTGCAAACTATTGAGAAATTTAAAGTTGTGAATTTATATGTCAAGCAATACGAGAAAGTAAACTAAAAAATACCGGAAGGTTTCCGATTTGTGAGACCTTGTAAATGGTCTTTGAACTTTGTAATGGTTGAATTATACAAAATACCATTGCGGAGATTTTCAATCATCCGCAAGGTAATTTTCAATTTATTAATTAAAGTTATTCTACAACTTTATATCCAGCTTTTCTAATTGCTATTTTCACTTCTTCAGAGTCGTAATCTCCGTCTACAACAGCATTTTTCTTTTCCAGGTTTATTTTTACTTCCTGCACACCTTCGATCTTAAAAAGTGAATCTTTCACATTTGCAACACAATGATTACAGGTCATTCCTTCTATCAGAAAAGTTTTATTTGGCATTTCATCTCCTAATTCCGGTTTCTTGAATTTATTTCTTATCTTCCTG
>JAVCCH010000109.1 GCA_030765535.1 Candidatus Tenebribacter davisii | reverse complement strand
CTAATTTGCGAGTTCCCGTGGACGTATATGTTAAACGACATTCCGCTTCGATATTGTTGCGAGTATCTGTTAGTGGCACGACGGCATTAATCAACATGGAGCGAAGCGGAATGTTGATTAATGTTTGAGGTGTGCTCCGCCTTTATCGGCGGAGACACCTTTGTTAAGTGCTTAATAATCAATAAAGAAAGAATCTTTTAATTATACAAATTATTTTTTCTAATAATGCTTTTCTAACTTAATCGAATTCAACAAACTGTATAATTAATATGCAAAATCAAGAACAAAATTGATTACCTATATTATGGACACCGTACAACACGAAATCCAGACCAATGATAACCAATGTTATTTTGATCATTCCTATTGGCTACACGACAATAATCAGGATTGAAAAGAGCCGTACCTCCACGTGCTGAAAAATTATTTCCATCATCGGGACCATAAGGATTTACAGATGGACTATTAGAATAATAATCACTTGCATACCAGTCATTGCACATCTCCCAAACATTACCATTCATATTATAAATTCCTAGTTGGTTTGGTTGTTTAGTCCCAACTGGATGTGTTTGATCGTTTGAATTAGAATAATACCATGCGTAATCAGGTAAATCATTTAAGTCGTTACATCCACTGTAACGATATTCATCCGTCCATGAAACACCACCTCGTGCAGCGTATTCCCATTCAGCTTCAGTAGGTAATCTGTAGCCATCTGAATTGAAATTACATTCCCATGTATTCAAATCGTAACAGGGCGTAAAACCTTCTACCTGACTTAACCAATTACAAAATAATTTAGCACCCCGCCATGTAGCACATATTACAGGACAATCTTCGGATATTGCAAATGGACTACCTTCAAAATAAAACAAACCATTATTATATCCAACTGCATCCTCATAGCCAACCATATCGAGTAGAGTAATATTATTATACATTGCACCCCAATATCCGTATGTAGCACCGAAATCATTTAAGAATGAAATAAATTCAGTATGAGTAATTTCATATTTACCTATATAGAAATTAGAAAGTGTAACCGAGTGAATAGGTAATTCATCTGCATCTCCTTCACCAAAGTAATCCCCCATATCGAAAGTACCTCCTTGAACAAAAATCATTTCAACTGGTGCAATTACATTGATAGTGTCAAACTGCCAAACACTACCGGTAGTTGAATTATTATGATCATCATGTACTACAATCTTCCAGTAATATGTAGTATCATATTCAAGAGTTTCAGGATCATATGTTGTATTATTTTGTCCATTGCTAATAATTGATGGATTCGATGATATTCCAAAATACACATCATAAGTCAAGGGATCATTTTCTGGATCAGTACAATCCCATGACAAATTAGTATCTAATGTAACACTAGTTGCATTATTGGAAGGATTCGGATTTGATGGTGGATTAGGTGGTTGATTAACAGTACCTGCAGTTGTAAATTGCCAAATACTACCAGTTGTTGAATTATTGTGGTTATCATGCGCGACAATCTTCCAGTAATATGTAGTATCATATTCAAGAGTTCCAGGAACATATATTGTACTGCTTTGTCCATTGCTTACGATATATGGATTTGATGATGTTCCAAAATACACATCATATGTCAAAGGATCATTCTCTGGATCTGTACATTCCCAAGATAAATTAGTATTTATTGATATTTCAATTGCATTATCTGTTGGATTTGGATTTGATGGAGTATTTGGTGGCTGATTACCTGGTCCTAATGTAGTGAATGTCCAAATATCCCCTATTGTTGAATTCGAATGATTATCATGAGCGATAATCTTCCAGTAATATGTAGTTTCTTCTTCAAGCGTTCCTGGATCATATGTTATTCCACTTTGTCCAGTATTAACAATTGCTGGATTTGATGATGTACCAAAATAAACATCATATGTTAATGGATCATTTTCAGGATCGGTACATTCCCATGATAAGCTTGTATTCGTTGAAATTCCATTAGAATTATTTGAAGGATTTGGATTTGTTGGAGGTAATGGTGGTTGGTTTAGTACAGTGCTATTATCAACCAAGAAATATTCAGATTCGAACTTAAGACCTGGCATTCCTCCTTCAGGATCAACCCAACTCATAACTATTTTGAATTGCCCAGCATTATCAGGATAATCAGAATAAGAATCCCAAACAAAAGATTGACTACCTTGTTCAATATTCTGGATAAAACCTCCAAGATGTATTGATCCTGTTGATGAGCTTATTAGCGTAGCTAAATGTTGTCCAGTTCCTGTACTCTGATAATATACTCCAAATTCATTCAAATCACCGTCTTCATCAGTTAAATTATAATTTATTGTTATATTACCATTTTGAGTACTTGTTGGTGTAATTATCTCAATGTATGGTTCTGTTTCTGGTACATCGTAATCATTAGTAATCATATCTTCATCTTCATCTAATGATGTAGGGACATCAAATAAATCATCGAAATCAAGGTCTTCTATTGCGAACGAAAAAATTGGAGTGTATCTGCCTAACAATGTAGAAGAGGCAGACAGATCAGTATATTGGCTATAATAGAACTCAACTATAATTACGAAATCCTCACTTGTATCAAATGATTCACTTTCTATTATATAGGGAAGACCTGAATAAAAATCACTTAAGGCATTTATATCCAACCATTCATTGTATTGAAGTATTTCATTGCCATTGTTATCGTTAATTTCTGCTTTCCAATCTCCAAAAGCAGTTGCTTGAGAATATCTGTCATAATATATTACTTTATAACTAAAAGTTTCAGGTGACCACCAAGTATCTTCGCGAACTGTAATTTTGAACCAAGCTTTTGGAAAATTCTCAAATGGATCTCCATCTATACATTGTTCAACATTATAAATACCGTCACCCCAATACGCTAATCTTGTTGGAATTTCATTAAATTCAGGTGCTTGTATATGAACTCCAATTTTATCATCACTTGTTTTATAGACATTAGCTTCGAACATAATTGAGATATAATCCCCAGCAGTATACAAACTGAAATGATTTGTTTTACTAATTACTAAATTGTTTTCTGCATCAATATGATCTATCAACATTACTTCCCATGCTTCATTAACTTCATTATATGTATATAATTGTAAATTCTCGAGGTCACTGTTTTCTTTGAAAGGTATACCTATTTCAACTAGTTCTGAAAATTGAGTTCCAGAAGGAGTAAAATCCACAACTATAGCTGTTGTATCAACGAAAGTAAATTCGTCTATTTGTTGTATTGTTATTTCAACGCTATTATTAAGAGCACCTTCTGGAATTTCAACGTACGTTCCATAAATTTCTGATTCTTCATCTGTAATATGAACAATACCACCTTCATCACCAATAATACCAGTTTCTTCATATGTGGGAAGTTCATTGTTACTAGATGTTGAATCATTACTACAACTGCATAATCCAATTAAAACAAAAAAACAAACTACAACTTTTACAGCATTCATTCAATCCTCCTATTAAATTTAATTAAATGCACTTAACATATGCACGCTACGCCAACTGTATATGAGTACATAACTAACCTATAGTTACGGCATTTTTGTAGTACAATAACTTTTTTCGAAAAGTTATTGTACTCATTTTTAATCCTCTTTTACGTAAAATCAAATTGAAATAATTAATCCTTTTCTTTCATGTTTTTAATCAATACATTTTCACAACCAATAAAATTAAATCTTTGTCAAACTTTTTGTTAGTTTTTCATTATGCTTAAATAAAATTATTCTATAGTGCAGAGAAGTAAAGTCAATTACACCATGAAAAACATTATTATAAACTCTTAACAATATAATTCTTGCCAATTAAGCGAAGATAAAAAAAATCCATAAATAAATATATGGTAAAAATGATATGAATAAATTTAATTTAATCTCTAATTATAAACCGAAAGGTGATCAGCCTGAAGCAATTTCTGCCCTGTTAGAAGGATTGGAGAATAATGAAAAATTTCAGACATTACTTGGTGTAACAGGTTCCGGTAAAACGTTCACGATAGCAAATGTAATAAATAAGGTAAATAAGCCCACTCTTGTACTTTCGCATAATAAGACCCTTGCTGCTCAATTGTATGGTGAATTCAAACGTCTGTTCCCGGAAAATGCTGTTGAGTTTTTCATAAGCTATTACGATTATTATCAACCTGAGGCTTATATTCCCGGCTCGGATGTATATATAGAAAAAGACTCAGACATAAATAGTCAGATAGAAAAATTGCGATTGCGTGCTACAATGAGTTTAATGGAACGTCGTGATGTAATAATTGTTGCCAGTGTCTCCTGCATTTACGGCTTAGGAACTCCGCAGAATTACCGTGATGCACTCATTCGGATAAAAGTTGGAGAGACAATTGACAGGGATGAACTTCTAAAAAAACTTATTGAGATACATTATGGCAGGAATGACATTGCCTTTGAACGGGGAGCATTCCGGGTACGTGGAGATATTGTAGATATTTATCCGGCCTATTTGGAGAATTCCATCCGGATAGAGTTCTTTGGAGATGTAATAGAAAATATTTCACGTATCAATCCCTTAAATAACAGAATATTAGAAGAAGTTGCAGAATATCCGATCTATCCTGCAAATCACTTTATCACCTCAAAGGATACTCTTAAAAAAGCTACACAGCAGATAAAAGAAGAGTTGAAAGACAGGGTAGCATATTTCGAGAAAGAAGGAAAACTGGTAGAAGCTCAACGGGTTAATCAGCGGGTAAATTTTGATATTGAAATGCTGAATGAACTGGGATTTTGCTCTGGAATAGAGAATTATTCACGTCACCTTACTGGAGGTAAGAAGGGAGATCCTCCCTATTGCCTGTTAGATTATTTCCCGGAAGATTTCCTGATGATCATTGATGAATCTCATGCTTCCATCCCGCAAATTCATGCTATGTATGGCGGAGATTATACCAGGAAAAAAAACCTGATCGATTATGGCTTCAGGCTTCCATCCGCCTTCGATAACCGCCCTTTAAAATTCGATGAATTTGAAAAAAAAATTAATCAGGTCATTTTTCTCTCGGCAACTCCTGCGGATTATGAATTGGAAAAAACAGATGGTGTTTTTGTGGAACAGGTCATACGTCCCACCGGTTTGATGGATCCGGTAATTGAAGTAAAGCCAATAGAAACACAGGTTGATGATCTGATAAAAGAGATAAATGAACGCACCACCAGAGAGGAAAAAGTACTGGTTACCACTTTAACCAAGCGCATGGCAGAAGACCTGACTGAATACTTAACAAAAGCAGGGATCAGAGCCAGGTATTTACATAGTGAGATAGCTACCATAGAACGTTCTAATATAATCAGGGAATTACGTTTAAATGAATTTGATGTTTTGGTTGGCATTAATTTATTACGCGAAGGACTTGATCTCCCGGAAGTATCACTGGTAGCAATTCTTGATGCTGATAAAGTTGGGTTTCTGCGCTCTGCTAGATCACTTATCCAAACTGCAGGAAGAGCTGCCAGAAATACAAATGGGAAGGTTATCTTCTATGCTGAGAAAATATCTTCTGCCATGGAAATTGCCATCTCTGAAACAAATCGGCGCAGAATAAAACAGGGAAAATTTAATCTGGATAACAATATAACACCGCAAACCATTATAAAAGATATTGATGATATCATGATCTCAACCAGTGTAGCTGACGGGTATAAAAAAACTGATAAGAAGACAGAAAAAGACAAATTCAAAGAGTACCTGGATCTGGATTCTATTGATAGTGTAATTGAATTACTGAAAAAAGAGATGAAAGAAGCTTCTCAAAATTTGGATTTTGAGAAAGCAGCAGAAATTAGAGATCGTATTTACGAGCTTAAAGAATTTAGTTAGGGAAAAATATGAGAGAAATTGATGTTAAAGAGATAATTCCCATTGTAAAAAAACTTTGTATAGATTCCAATTTTTATATTGGAAAAGATGTGATCTCTAAAATTAAAGAATTCAAGACAAAAGAAGAATCACCTATAGCTATAAATGTTTTAAATATTTTATTAAAAAATTATGAATTAGCAGAGAAAGAGAATATGCCGATCTGTCAGGATACTGGAGTTGCTGTCTGTTTCGTGGAGTTAGGACAAAATATTCATCTAGTAGGTGGAGATTTCACAGAAGCAATTAACGAAGGAGTAAGACAAGGATATAAAGAGGGATATCTTCGCAAGTCAATGGTCGATGATCCTGTCATAAAAAGGATAAATACAAAAGATAATACACCTGCCATTATCTATACGGAAATCGTCCCGGGTGATAAATTGAAGATCACAGTAGCTCCTAAAGGCGGCGGTAGTGAAAACATGAGCGAAGTGAAAATGATGAAACCTGCTGACGGGATAACTGGTGTGATGGATTTTGTTGTAGACCGAGTTGCAAGATCAGGTGGAAATCCCTGCCCTCCAATCGTTGTTGGAGTAGGATTAGGCGGAAACTTTGAACAGAGTGCACTACTGGCAAAGAGATCACTGCTGCGTTCATTAACCGAAAAAAATCCTGATCAAAAGTGGGCAGAAGTAGAAGCAGAGATATTAAAGAGAATTAATGATCTCGGGATTGGCCCTCAGGGCTTGGGCGGCAGAACAACTGCCTTAGGTGTTCACATACTCTCTAAACCATGCCATATAGCATCAATGCCGGTTGCTGTGAATATTCAATGTCATGCTGCTCGACATAAAAGTGCGATAATTTAATTAGCAGCGAACCACACTAACAAGCATGGGCAAAAGGGAATTTGTTGTTTGTATTGGAAGGTGAAATAATAAACTAGGATTCGAAATTGAAAGAATACCAAATTTCATTACAGAATAAGTTAGTTAGAACTTGTTCGTATTGTTAGTTGCAAATATCAGGAGTAAATGATGGAAATGGATTTAACTACACCTTTAAAAACAGATGATCTTAAAGACTTGAAAATTGGCGACCAAGTATTTATTACTGGAACAATTTATACTGCTAGAGATACAGCTCATAAAAGATTAGTTGAATTGCTTGCCAATGGAGATAAAATTCCTTTCGATCCTCAAGGACAGATCATTTATTATGTTGGACCTGCTCCTGCTCCTCCCGGAAGGCCAATTGGTTCTGCCGGACCAACCACAAGTTATAGAATGGATCCTTATGCCCCTGAGCTTCTTGATGCCGGCATAAAGGCGATGATCGGGAAAGGGCCGAGAGATCAATCTGTAATCGATTCCATGATCAAGAATAAAGCTGTATACCTGGCGGCGGTAGGTGGAGCTGCAGTTGTTATCGCTAATTCTATCAAAGAGTCTAAGATAATAGCTTATGAAGATTTGGGGCCGGAAGCAATTCGTGAAATGAAAGTTGAAAATTTTCCTTGTATTGTGGCAAATGATATTTATGGAAATGATATATACAGAACTGAAGTTGAAAAATATAAAAGGTAATTAGGATATTGTTATAATGAAAAAATTGAAACTTGATCTCACAAACCTGGATGAAATATTCCCGCCCGATTTTTCTCAGGAACAAATTGCAAATGCTAAAACTCTATTTCTTAAAAAAATGTCGGGGACAGCCCATAAATTTTACAGCGGGAAAATGCAGACTGTCCCAAAAGCAGGAATTTTTGGTTTCAACTGGTTTAATGTCTGGTACACACCGGGTGTTTCTGAAATATCAACGACCATAAGAGATAACAACGATGCAAGTTTTGATCTTTCCAATCGGGGAAATCTGGTAGCTATAGTCAGTGATTCAACCCGAGTTCTGGGAGATGGAGATTGCACTCCTCCAGGTGGATTAGGAGTTATGGAAGGAAAAGCTTTCTTGATGAAATATCTCGGAGGTGTAGACGGAATAGCTCTTTGCATTGATAGCAAAAATGAAGAGGGCAAAAATGATCCCGATAAGATCATTGATTTTGTAAAAATGGTCCAGCATAGTTTTGGAGCTGTTAATCTGGAAGATATCTCCCAGCCAAATTGTTATAAAGTATTAGATACATTGCGAGAAGAATGTGTCATTCCTGTTTGGCATGATGATGCTCAGGGCACAGCATGTGTCACTTTAGCTGGTCTGATAAATGCTGTGAAACTTGCAGAAAAAAAACTGGAAGAAATTAAGATCGTAATGATGGGTGCCGGAGCTGCAAATACAACAATTGCCAGGCTTATAATTGCGGCTGGTGGAAAACCTGAGAATATGTGTATGTTCGATTCCAAAGGCGGGTTGCATACCGACAGAGAAGACATTAAAGTAGATAAACATTTTTATCGCAAATGGGAAATTTGTGAAAAAACCAATCCTAATAAAATTAATTCTGTTGCAGAAGCATGTGTGGAAGCTGATGTAATAATAGCTCTTTCAAAACCAGGACCGGACACCATAAAAGCAAAATGGATCAGCTCCATGGCAGATAGATCAATTGTTTTTGCCTGTGCAAATCCGGTACCTGAAATTTATCCTTATGCAGCTAAAGAAGCTGGAGCTTATATTGTCGCCACTGGTCGAGGCGATTTTCCCAATCAAGTGAATAATTCTATCGGCTTCCCGGGGATCCTGAAAGGTGCACTTATAGTTCGTGCCAAGAACATAACCGATAATATGGCAGTTAAGGCAGCGTTTTCCCTGGCTGAATTTGCTGAAAAACGCGGCATTTCACCTGAGAATATTGTACCGGCAATGGATGAAAAAGATGTCTTTCCTATCATTGCTGCTGATGTTGCTATGCAGGCTATTAAAGATGATTCTGCCAGAATAGAAATGAGCTGGCAGAAAGTTTATGATAAAGCTAAAGCTGATATTGAATACTCACGTGGAATGACAAAACAATTAATGAATTCAGGTTATATCAGTAAACCACCTGATGACATGCTACAAAAAGCTATTCAATGGGCAATTGACCAGGTAAAATAAATTTATCTGGAAGGAGAAAAAGATGAAAATTTGGATTAAAATTATTTTAATAATGATGTTTACCTGTTCGCTATTTGCCACTGATTTCAATTCATTCGCAGAATTTCAAACACATATAAAAAACGAGTCTCAACGTGTTAGCAATGTGGAACTTCACAAGCAGATCAGAAACACAAGGGAATCAAGGGAGTATGAATTAGGTGATCCGCACATTTACTGGCGTTATGATCTATCGGTAATGCCTCCCGGATGGGTTCAGATTCAGGCAACCTGCCAGGCTGTTGGTGAACATTGCTATGTGTTTGTAGCTGATGATGAATGGCAGGTACACATGGATGAAGCGGATGTTCAAGAAATATTTAATTATTTAGAATTTGAAACTATGAACGGTGATGATTATGGTGTGGTAGAAATGGACACGTTACATTTCGGTGAAATGCCGGATGAACTGGATAATGATCCCAGGCTGATAGTTTTCTATTCTGCTCTCGGTTCCTTTGGTGGAAGTACATTTGATGGATATTTCAGCAGCTATGATCAAGTTACAGAAGCTGAAGCACAGCAGATGAATCCGCCCGGACACAGCAATGAATGCGAAATGATCTATATGACATGTCACCCGCTTAACCCTACCGAGCCAGTAAGAATATCAGTTCTAGCCCATGAATTACAACATCTAATTCACTGGGGCGGTGATATAAATGAAGAGACCTGGGTTAATGAGGGTTTATCTGAATTAGCTATGGTTTATTTCGGAATGCCCGATCCCATTTCGCAATTCAATTCCAATCCGGATAACTCTTTGAATACCTGGAACCAGGAATGGGCTGATTATGTTAAAACGTTGTTATTCTTCACATATTTTGCAGAGCAATTTGATGATGGTACAATTATTAAAGACATTGTCAGTGAGCCCTTGAATTCAATCTCTGGAATTTCTAATCAACTAATTGAACATGGTTACACAATTCCCTTTGAAGCAATTTTCAATAATTGGACAGTTGCCAATTACCTGGATGATCCTGATATCGCACAGGGACAATACAATTATGAGAACCTGGAGCTTCCCGGTTTCAATCCAACTCACTACCATTCTTCATATCCAGCATCGGGAAATGGAACAACCAATCCCTGGGCAACTGATTATATAAGATTACTGCCAGATGAGCCGAATTACAGTCTTCATTTAGAAGTGAATCATCCCCTTAATTTGGGAGTTATTCGCAAAAGTGATGATGTAGTTTCTACAGTAGATTTCTATATTGTAAATGATGTGCTGGATCTGGACTTACCGGAAATGACAGATGAATATGATCAAATGATCCTTGTTATTCCTAATTCAGATAATTCAGATTTGATTTATAGTTATGAAATTACAGGATATGTAAGTACTCAGAATTACGAATTAGAAATTACGAATTACGGATTAACTAATTATCCCAATCCGTTCAATCCATCCACCACGATCTCATTTAATATCAGCAACCAACAAAACGAACGAGTCGAACTTAAAATCTATAATCTGAAAGGACAGAAAATTAAAAATTTCGATGTCATCCTAAGCGGAGTCGAAGGAGAATCGAATTCTATTTACTGGGACGGAACAGACCAAATAGGTAAATCAGTTTCATCAGGGATTTATTATTATAAATTAGTAGTTGATAATAAAATTATTGATACAAAGAAGATGATGCTGATGAAGTAATATCGCGTTTGGATAATTGAATTAAGAAAATTACTTGATGGCGTGAATACAATAACTTTTCAAAATAAAGTTAATGGACTCATTTTTTAGATAACTATAGGTTAGTTATATCTACATTTTTAGTGGGCGTGGCATACTTATGTTAGGTGAAATATGATTATGAATAAGGTGATAATATGCATTTAGGATTAGGAATAAATAGGAAATTTTTATTATTATTACATCATGCTTTAATGTTATATCGAAAAGTTATTCTAAAGAAAGAAATAAAATCAATTCATTTTTATCCTGAAAAACCAAAAATATTTGATGTCATGTACAAGGTTTCCATCTGGAATGGATATAATATTTCTGAT
>JAVCCH010000074.1 GCA_030765535.1 Candidatus Tenebribacter davisii | reverse complement strand
GAACATTTCCAATCCCAGTTTAGTAAACGATATCCCGCCTAGTATCAGAATGAGGATCGTCAGCATAAGTATTGTAATTCTTCTATTTACCGAGAATTCTGGTAATTTCATAATTTACTCCATTTATCTATCATTCTCAATTTTTAATTTTTACTTTATCACCTGATCTCAGGCCTGTACTTCCAGAAACAATTATCGCTTCACCTTCTGAAATTCCACTAACTATCTCTATCTCTTCTTCATTGCCAATACCCAAAATTACATTACGTCTCTCTGCTACTCCTTTTTCAACAACAAAAACATATTTTGATTCTACTACACATTTCTGAGGAACAATAATAGCATCAAGAGAAGACTGAGTAACTATTGAGATCCTTGCAAATTGGTTATGTTTCAACAAATTAGAATTATTTTTTATTGATATTTCAATAGGGAAAGTTCCCGACATCATTTCTGCTTCTAATGATACATAGGAAATCAAACCTTTCATTTTTGCTTCAAAATTATCAACTGAGATAATGGCTTTCTGCCCTTTTTTAACTCTATTAATATCTTTATCAGATACTTGTAATTTAGCTATGAATTTCTCGGAGTTTACAATACGTACCAGGAAAGGATCCATCATTGAATCAAATTTTTCTCCTTCTTCTTTATAAACATACGTCACATAACCAGAGATAGGAGCTTTCATTTCTATGTTATCCAGCATAAATTCATAACTTGTTTTCACTACATTATAACCAGCCTCAACTTCATCAAAAGTTTGTCGGTCAATTGCATCACTTTCCAATAATTTCTGCATTCTTAAATAGTTCTTCTCTGCATTTTTATATTGAATTCTTGTCTGTTCCAGCTGGGTTTCATCTAGTTTTACCAATAGATCTCCAGCTTTTACATAATCACCTTCTTTCACAAATAATTTCTTAATTTTACCAGATATAGAAGGACTTGAATTAACAATTTTTTCTGCCTCAATTTTACCTGAATACTCTAAAAATTCATCAATTTCACCAACTTTTGCCATTACTGTCTTTACATTACGTTTACCAGTAAATTCATCTTCCTGTTTGTCAGTATCCTTATTCTGGCAACCAATAACTAGTAGTGTAACCAGTGTTAAAATTATAAATAATTTTCTGTACATTATTCCTCCATCTTGCCTTTATATTTTTTTATTTCAAATTTCGTCAGAACATAATCATAATAAGAAGAAATCAGATTCATCTCACTGGCAAACATCATGATTTCTGCATCAAGTAATTCACTATTAGTAACCATTCCCTGTTGATACAATTCATTTATGATCTTATGATTTTCTCTAGCATAATCTAAAGCTATTTTGTTGTCTTTAACTACTCTTGCATTTGTTATCATCTTATTAAATACATTTTCTGCTGCGATCAAGTAATTTTCATGAGCATATTCAGTTTGCTTTTTAGTTTTCATGAGATCATATTTTGCTTGTTTTACTTTTGAAAAATTTGAACCTCCGGTGAATAGCGGCATCGAGATAGCAGCAACCAGATTCCAGTTATCATCTCCAGAAAAATTGAATTCATCATCACTCTCGAACTGATAATCAAACTGCAGATTTAATGATGGAAGAAAATTCCCTTTTGCCATTATGTAGCTCTTCTTCATCATTTTATTAGCAAGATCTATGCTGTTCAATACGGGACTTGATAAATTCACAATTTTTAAATATTCCTGTTTTGCTGTTTTCATTTCACCAGACTCTATTGATACAAAATCAGCAATTTCGCTATCATAATCTTCCAATTTTATCTCAGCCGGGACATTTTCTTCAGTTCCTATCAATGATCTCCAGAAAGATAGAATTTCCTTCAAGCTATTCTCGATCTCAAAGTTGGATGTTTTATCGTTATTCAGCTTTACTTTCCATTGCAGAACATCAGATTTTTTTGCAGTTCCTACTTCAAGATTCTTCTCAACTTTCTCCAGGTGTGAACTGCTGGAAGACAAACTTTTTTGTGCTAATTTTTGAATATCTTTCAATTTCAAATAGCCAAAATAAGTTGAAGCTACAGCGTAGGAAGTATCCAATTCTTTATTTTCCAAGGCAATTGCCGCTTGCTGTTTAGCCAGGTTTGCCAACTGATATCCCAATATGACCTTACCACCATTGAAGATAGGCTGCTGGATTGTTATCTTATTTGTGTAAGAAGTTTTATAAAATCCCGTAACCATAGCAGAAGCAGAGAATGGAATAAAATCTCCGGTTGGAAAACCAGACGAACCTAATACTGGAACTTGAAAAATTTCTGTAGCTTCATCATAAGTTTCATCATCAATTCTTACCATGGTAGAATTGAAGGAAACTCTAGGCAGAAAATTTGAGAAAGCATCAAATTTTCCCCAATTGGCTGATTTTAAGGAATATCCTGCCGCCTGGATTTCCTTATTGTTGTCTTGAGACAGTTTTATACTTTCCTCAAGACCAATCTCCGTTGCACAAAGTATGGTAAATAACAATGATACAACTATAAATAAAACTAATTTTTTCATATTATACCTCATTTTATCTTATTTCACTTTTTCTGTTGATATTCCAGTCCATAAAGTTTTAAAAAGTTTATTTCCCACAATTTCCAAATCTATCTCTTTACTCAACATATGATATACTATAGTTCCTTCTGCTATGGCTATGATCATAAATCCTAGAAAAGAACAATCAAGTTCCGGCTTAATGACCCCATCTTCCTGTGCAATTTTTAATAACTCATTGAATCGCTTCATAATTGACTCATTGGTGGTATTATGTTTTTCCTTGATCTCGGGAAACTTAGAAAAACCTTCCATCATCAGTTTATAAAAATCATCAATATTTGTTTCTTCCGTCCCGGTTAGGTGACCTACAAATTCATGGATCATTGCCAGTGAACCCAGATATGTTTGCAGGATCTCCTTTACATCTATAGAATCAGAATATGTCTCCAGCTTCCACCTTTCATATTCTTCGAACATAAAATCTATACATTGTAAGAATAGGTCTTTTTTATTCTTAAAATGATAATAGATAGCACCTTTAGAAAGTTGTGCCTCCACAACCACATCACTCATGGAAGAGGCAGCATAACCTTTGATCATGAATATCTTCAAAGCAGCTTTAATAATCTTCTCTTTACCAGACAAGAAACCTCCTTTTAGTCGTATTTCTGCATAAAACCGACCGTTCGGTACGTATAAAATCTATTAGGTTATATCTGTCAAATAAAAATAAGAGAATTCTATTTAGTAACTTGAGTGGTTAAATCCTGCAATAATTTCTCTGCTTCAAGAATTTTTTCACCAACCTCATCCCTGCTCAATTCAGGATCTATATCCATTCTTATATATCTAAACCAGACAGATGAGAATGGTAATGGATAAAGGAAACGATCCCACGTGAAATTAATTCTTACACCTTTATATTTTGGACTAACCAAATAAAGTGGTACATTGGTTTTCTTGGCTAGAACTACTGCTCCGGCTTTCATTTTATGTCTGGGACCCCTGGAACCGTCAGGATTGAGAATAACATTTTTTCCAGCTTTAACTTTTTCAATAAGCTCTTCCAGGGCTTTTGTTCCTCTTTTCCTGGAAGTTCCGTATACTATGTCCAGTCCCCATTCTCTGAGAACCTTTGCACCACAGAATCCAGCATGATTATAGGAAGCAAGAACAACAGAATTGCTATTGTTCATATAATAAAAAAGAGGAATGAATTCATCATGAAAAACTGCTAATACACAGGGAGTTTCAAGCTCTAACTTATTTTTGTATCTTAAAGTTTTTCCAACAGAAAACAGAGTTCTGATAATAATAGTAAGAAAAAATCTCATTATTATACGAGAAATCCTGGTTTCTTTTTTCATAGATTAATTGATCTTATCCTATGATCTCTTTTAATTTTGCTTCATCCAGATCTTCGATAATAGAAGTAATCAATTTGATCAATTCATCAAAGTCATCCATTGAGGCAATGCAGTTGTGACTATGAGCATATCGAACCGGAACACCCAGAACTATAGTTGGAATTCCACGATTTGCCACATGGAATTGTCTTCCGTCTGTTCCACCACCCTTACGTACAGACAGCTGAATCTTAACATCGTGAGCTTTGGCACATTCTACCACAAAATCTTTCAATTCACTTTTTACGATCATGGTGGGATCGAACAGTCGTACATGAGCACCTTTGCCTACGCCAGTTTGAGATGTAAAAGGAATACCTGGAATATCATCTGCAGGAGCACCTTCCAATACTACACAAACATCAGCATCTGTGTAATTTGCCAAAGTAGTTGCACCACGTGTACCCACTTCTTCCTGAACACTGCCAACACAGTAAACCGTATTTGGATGAGCTTTACTGGCCAGGATCTTACCCAACTCAATTACAGCTGCCACGCCTGCTCTGTCATCAAAAGCTTTAGATAACATACGTCTGTTCTTCTGACTGAAATGGAAATTTGTAACTGGAACTATTTGATCGCCGAGTTGAATACCGAAATTATTTTCCACATCATCTTTTGAAGTTGCACCAATATCTACGAACATATTATTTATCTCAGGTTTTGCATCCTGTCTATTTTTAAGAAAATGAACCGGGATCGCACCAATAATGCCGGGATATTTTTCTCCCCTGGAATTGATAATCTCAACAGGTGAAGAGAGAAGTGTATTGGGATTCCAACCACCGATGCTTTGAATTTTTAGAAACCCTGAATCAATTATATCGGCAACGATGAAGCCAATTTCATCCATATGTGCAACGAACATTACTTTGGGTTTTGCACTACTGCCTTTGTATTCAAATATACAAGAACCCATATTATCTTTGTTGAGAGAAGTATAATGCTTCAATTCATTTTTCATGATTTCAGCAATTTTATTTTCACTTCCGGAAATCCCTGATTCTAAAGTAAGTTTTTTTAATAATTCGATTCTATCAGTCATATTATCTCCCTGAGATTTTTTTTTAGGATTTTTTTTCAGTATTGCTTGTCAAATTGTTTATTAGATAAACGGATCAGTTGCTAAAAAAAATTCTATTTAGTTTCTTTCTCAATAAATTCCCAATGCAGATGAGTACTGGTCTTAAAAGTATAGAATTTCATAAATTTGAGCATACGCGCCAAATCATAATCCGGGGCTTCTCATTAAAAGCTATAGTTTTATCCAGGTTATCAGTACACCCAAGAACAATGAGAATAAGGAATAACAGGTATTTTTTCATGTTATTCTATCCCATTAAAATAAAAATTTACTCAGTCTGCTTTATAACATCAACCGGGCAACCTTTATATCTTTTTCCATCGCCATTAGCACAGATCCCGCAGCCGGTACATTTATCTACATCAATAACGGCAATACCTTTCTGCATGGAAATTGCACCATAGGGACATCTTTTTACACATAATCTACAGCCGATACATCCCTTGGGATCAATATGGTAGGGCCATAAATTTTTTCCAAGTTTATTCCTCAATTTTAATTCGCTTTCTGCAATAAGCAGCGTATATACAACAAATACATCTTCCTGCCTGATACCAGTTACAGTTAGTTCCAACTCAGAAACCAATTCAATCTCATTCACTTTGAGAAATTCATCCGGAGCGAGAGAAAGCGGGAAAACTTCTTCACCTGTATTTAAAAACCAGGTGTCTTCCGTCTTACTTAATTTACCGGAATAGCCGGTTAATTCCAACTTTTCACCAGTTTCGGCAAAAATATTCAACACTGCTGTCATTAAGACAACCATTATAAGTATCCATTTTTTCATCATTTTTTTCTCCGATATTTTTTATTAATTTGTTATGCAATTAGTAATCCATAAATCACTAATTTTTTTTTATTTTCTTTATCTTTATTCCATCTTCTGCCGGACAGCTTTGCAAACACTTGAGGCAAAAGATACAATTTACGTCTGTTACACGTTTTTGAGCATGAACATCTATCTGCATCGGGCAGTTTTTTGAACAAAGTTTACAGTCCCGACACAGTTCTTCATTTACCTGGATCCGTTTGGAAGGAATTTTCAGGATCTTGCCGATATATTGAAATACATTCATTAAGGCAGCGTAAGGACATAAATACCTGCACCAGAAACGATTGATAAAAAAACCAACAACAAATATTACGAATAAAGTTAAGGCTGAATATAGCGTGATCCCCAACGGATTTGATACTGCCAGAACAGGACAGAACCGCATATATCCATATTGCACCGAACGAAATATTGCCAGGATAGTAATAAATAAAATTACATATTTAAATACTTTCAAGAAACGATGCAGCCAGATTGGCAACTGTAATTGCCGATTATTTCGGGATTTTGGATTTAAACTGAAGATCATTTCCTGCACTGTTCCAAATGGACAAACATAACCGCAGAATCTTCTTCCCCAGAAGATAGTGGTAACAGCAATAGTAAGTCCTGCAATCACGGCGATGGGAAATAATAATACCCCGAATGAGAGCTTTGCACTCAGCACACCAAAACAGATACTGGCGTAGGGACAAAAACCGTGAGCACTGTTTAAAACACCATTTATCAGCAATACTACAACTATGAGCGTTATACCTAAAGACAGGTACTGGATTACTTTTCTAAGATCTTGAGCTTTATTATTTTTCATTAGTAGGAGAAAAAGTTTTTACCCGATTTTAGTCAATTTTTATTTAACACTATCAAATAATTTTGTTATTGACACATTATTAATAATTATACATTTTTTGTATGGTAACTACCAATGTAGAATATATTAGATAGCTATTATAAAACTGAAACTCAAATGAGGCATAGTGAGACGAGAAAAAAGTTATTATGCACTACCTTTTTTGGATATCAATAGGTTAGTTATGTATACATTTTTATTGGCGTTGCAAACATATGTTAGGTGCTAGGAGTAGAAAGTGTTAATTATTATTCTTTCAAGAGGAAAGTTGAAATGAACAAAGAATTAAGCGGATCATTTATACTTTTTTACTATATGACCAAAGATGAATATTAAGGTTACTAGTTGTGCATAATCCATACGATCAAAACTTAACGATATTCTTTGCTAAACTTAATGCCATGTTTGGTTCGTTTCAATTACTATGCAATCAGCTTAATAGTTTTGATAATTGGTACTCGCAGAGTCTATTAAAAAACGGTATATCACCTGATCTTATTCGCGCTGGAAGTTGTTTGTTAATGCAGGATGTAACAGAAAAACCTCAAAGCCTTTGCCGTAATAAATACTGTGTAGGAAAATTTGAAATTAAGGGTGATGAATATTTTAAACATCTAAATGATGTTAAGTTACGAGAAGCTTCTTGGTGCATTTCACAAGCTTTTGAGGCTTTTGAAAGATTCTTAAATAACACCGTAATATTAACACACAAACTAAAGCCTGATTGTGTTACAGAAAAGAAAAAGAAAAAATTTGAAGAAAAATGTAAAATAAATTCAAAAGATAAGAAAAATTATTTTGTGAATTTCACAAATTTCACGTATCGATCTAATATAAAAAAGATTAATTTTCTCAAGAAATTTTCAACTACTTTCAAACAAAATTTAGATAATAATTATAGTCTACGAAATTTTAATGATTGGTTCACATTCTTTTCAGAAATAAGGCACGCGATTGTTCACAATGAAATGGTAATAAAATTTAATAAATTCAAATGGGAGAAAATTAATCCAAGATTTATGGATAAATATTTCCCAGGTAATTTATCAGAAAATGGATACTTATTACATTTTGAGAGTAAACACGTAAGATTAAATTTGGAATCATTGCTTGAGTTTAGTTTCTTAATATACAAAAGTGTATCTTATGAATTTAATTATGACATCATTGGTTTAAAATAATTAAATGCAGAAGCCCCTAACAGGTGTGTCGTCGGTTTGGTTTCGCAGTACTCTTTGTTTGAATCTTCCGATTCAAACGACTGGTCAGTTTATTTACGTCGGAATTCTACTGATTCCGCCGCAAACGCAGAACATTAGGAAAATTTCTATTTAATAGGAGTTAATATGATTTTATTAGTAATTCTGATAATTATTATTGTAACATTCGTTTTAATCAAACAGAGTAATAAGAGTACACCTCAAAAAAAACTTAAGAAAGTAATTGAAGATCCATTTGAAACAAGTCTTGAATATGAAAAAGAAACTAATCTAAATATTCAATATCCATTATTCTATTTTCTGAAACATACTAATAATTTCTCTAATCTATTAAATCCAGAAGAACTTCAACTATCAAAACAAATTGTTTTAATTAATGATGAAGATGCTATGAGTGAAATAACCAAATTGATTAAAGAAACAAAACCTAGAAGAAGAAATGAGTTACCTAAGTTTCTTCAGATTTTACCAATTAATCAGTTAATAAAATCAAAAATTCTTGTACATCCAGACAGAAATGATCTCTCTTCGCTTCTTTCAATTTTTATTATGAGTGAGCTCAAAGAATTTTGTCAGTTAGCTAAAATCAAATCCTGTAAATCCAAAAAAGAAACAATCAATAGTATGATAAAAAAAGATTTAAGTGAAATAATAACTTTTAATGATTTCTTCAAGATCAACCCAATTATAAAAGGAATCTATAACAAATTAGCTGATTTCAGTTTTGATTATTTAGAAAACAAAATTAATAATCTAAAAGAAATCGAATTTCAAAAAATTAACGGGAGAATTGACAAAAGCGAATTAGGAGATTCGATCAATGTCAATAATGCGAGAATTCAAAATTACGGATATAGTTCGGTCATTTGGTTTAAAGATAACGAACCTCATTTCAGGATTTTAGGAGTAAGTATAAACGGTTTTACAAATAACATTCTATTATTAAGAAATGGATTTTTAAGCATATTTCAACAACTAAATATTGGTGATTGGGCATTATCGCGTGTCACACTAATTAATGATAAACCTGAAGTTCTCTCATCTTATGAGATAAAAACTCCGAAGTATGTAGAGTTAAAAGAGCTAATGGATGCTCATTATCTTACTATAGAATTAGAGAATGATAGATTTTGGTGTGTAAATTATTCGACTCTAGCAGAAGAGTATTTTGAGAATCCAATGAAATCTGATATTTACTCAGTCATAGAAAATAAAGAGACTAAATGATCTGAAATTCTCCTAACAAGCGTGCCGTCGGCAAAAAGAAATGTGAAATTGGAAATGGGAAATTGGAAATTATGAGCCGGAGCGAAGCGGAGACTGAAGAAGTCAATTGAGATTATTTTGATTCTGCTGCGCAGGCGGGAAATTATGCACCATGCAAAACAGTAAAAAATATTTTAAAATATGGATAGTTCTATGAAAGTAAACAGATGTTCTCGTCGGAAAATTCTTACTCCTTGCGGCTTAGAAATGCACAATTATCAAATAGATACTTACATCGGTTGTGAACATTTATGTCGTTACTGTTATGGGTTAAACAATGCTGAGACTGACTGGCACAAAGAAATTTTAATCCATGAAGACATTATGGACCAATTGGCTCAGGAGATTAACTTTCTGGAACCACAGTCTATTTACATAG
>JAVCCH010000156.1 GCA_030765535.1 Candidatus Tenebribacter davisii | reverse complement strand
TGTACCAGTGAATTGCCAGAACTATGCAGATCGCAGCAGGAATGAAAAAAGTGAAACGCCAATTGAAATATTTGACAATTGTCCCAGCCAGAAACCAGGAAAGTGCTCCACCGATAATGTAGCTTGTGCCGAGGCGACCGGCAATTTTTCCTCTAATATTTTTTGGAAACCAATTTGCTTGTGCTTTTACTGTAGGTCCCCAGCCCATTGATTGGAAGTATCCATTTAATCCCCAAAGAACAGACATCAAGACTATCGCACCTGCAGTCAAACCAAAGATTATATTGAGAATAGCAGAAGTTATTAATCCTATAGTAATTATTCTTCGTGAATTCAGCTTATCACCAAGCTGTCCATTGATGAACTGCCCCACAGCATAAGCAAAGAAAAGACTGGTTAATACAACTCCCATATTGGTTTTGGTTAAACCAAATTCGGTCATAATGCTGGGCATTGCGATAGAGATATTTACACGTAATAGATAAAAAGACGCATAGGTGATCCACATCATCCAGAACATTTTTTTCTGCCATTTCTTAATACGTAAAGCTGTGTCAGAATTATTCGTCATTGTTTTCTCCTTAGTTTTTATTAATTATTTCTGAGAATATCCAGCGAAGTTGAACTAATATTTCTTGGACATCTTCTTCATTATTTGACTCGAATTGTGTCAATTTATAGTTAGTTTGAACAAATAATTTGGGAGCATGATTAGCGTTTCTCATGATGTGATAATTCAAACCAGCGATGATAGTATTTTCTATATCATTATCATTATTTGTATTTGGATCGTAAATATCATAACGGGCTAAAAGTTCGATCTTATCATCAATTTTATAAACCGGTAAAATGGAAATAACATTGGTTGTTAGCGCATCTACATCTTCTACATTTGGTGTTGATTCTACTTTCTGTAGATATTCTGCAAGTAAGGTAAAATTGCCAAATGCAAACTTTCCAATTCCAACCATTAAATTGTATTCTTCACGGTCATCTGCATCAACATCATTTTCCGATCTGAACATATATGAACCACCAAAAGTTACTTCGTTAATTGGGTTGATCCTGAGATTTACAACGTAGTTCATATCAGTGTTAATATTCTCACCAACTTTTTTATAACCTTCTCCATTATAAACACCCAGATTATATGATCCAAAACCATTTGGGATCTTACCACTGAATCCCAAACCAAAATCTGTAGAACTAACGAATTTGTAAATATCGGAAGGATCTCCTTCAATTGTTGGATAGCTCCATTCATAAATCGTACCAAAATATGTTTGCATTAACCCAATTGTAAGTTTCGAATCCTTGATCGGAATAAAATTTCTGAAATTAAGATAGGCATATTTAATTTTTAATCCAGCTCCATCAGCAACTTTATTGTCATCATCACTGAAAAAATCTAAATTGAAACGACCCATGATATTTTCGTTGAATTTTGGTTCCAAACGGAAGTACCCCCGCTTAAAAGCCATTTCGTTCTTTGTCACTTCGCCATCTCTCATCTGGTAAGTCCAGCGATTCCATAGTTCCATTTTGAACTTTGTCTCAGCTTGCAATGTGCCAATGAGCGTTAAAGTTAGAATTAAGATAACTAGTAATTTCTTCATATCTCATCCTTATTTGGTTTTGTTATGTCCGTTTATTTTATTTTTTATGTTTGTAGATGATTGGGATGGATAGTACGGAATAACTATAACTTCACCTCCGATACTCTCCATAACTTCACGAGCATTTTCAATAGCCTCATCGGTATGGCTTGTACTTTCCATTAAAATATCCGGTTTGATCTTTTTTACGTTTGGCAGTGGAGAATATGTCTCTTGTGCTACAACCAGATCAACAAATTTAATTGCATTTGCCAGATCAAATCTCTCATCAAATGAAATAATTGGTCTTGGTTTTTTCTCCATCACAGCTTCGTCAGTTAAAATTCCCACGATCAGTTTACCATCTTTTCCCGCAATCGCTTTGGCATTTTCCATCATTTTTAGATGACCCTTATGAACAAGGTCCAGAACATAATACGAATAAACTATTTTCATTTTCTATCTCCTTTCTATTTTTTCAATTTCTTTTTAAATCCTGACTTCTATTTTTTAAATGTTTCATTATTGCTTCCACAATTCTTTTAGATGTTTTTCCATCTAATTTATAGAGCATTTTATCAATATATTTATTACGGATATCAATGAAAGGATCAGGTTTATTAAAACATTTGTCAAGAGCTTCAGGAAGCTCTTGTGGGGAGTTAATATGATAGCAGAAATCATAAAGATCAGATTTCATATTAATATCCAAACGCCTTTTGAAAAGTCTTTTTTCACTAATTTGATGGGAGAGCCTTTTCTTAAAGAAATTACAAATTATCACATGTTTCCGCAATGCTATAATTTCATATATCGTAGAAGATGCTTCGGTTAGCATGACATCAGCTGCACGATAAAGTGGAGTAATATTGTAATCTTCAGGTTTAATTATTTTAACATCTGGATAACGCTCTGCAATTTTTTTTATTAATTTTTGTTGTTTTTTAAAATTCATTCCGGCAAAATTTCCTTTATGATAAACCCATTGATGAAGTTTTATTATTAAATTATAGCCTTTTGTTAATTCAGTAAGTTTCAGTCCAAATATCTCGAAACTGCTGGGATAAAACGTGGGTGCATATAGAATGGTTTTCTTTGCAGGATCAAGCCCCAATTGTTCCAGTACTTCTCTTTGTGTGCCTATCTCTCCATTAAATAAAGGATCGATCTTAGCAAAGCCCACGAGTTCCAGATCAGATTCTACCCCATAATTCCTGAGTTGTTTTTCTCTGAATGATCCTTCAATAAAGCGAATGTCCAATCTTTTATTATGATCACGATAGTAGCTTGGTTTGATCCCAATTCCATGATAGATCATACAGCATATAGTATCAGGTTCACAAAAATCCTGGATCGGATATCTGCTCCAACCACAGATGAAAACATCGGGATCATATTTTCTGATCTGCTTTTTACGGTCTTCTTCATCTTCTCCCAATATATATTTCCAATTATTTTTATCAAATATTTTAAGGGTTAATTCTCTCTCTTCAATATCAACATTATGTGATGTAGAGAAATAGACATCAAAGTTTGGATCTATAATTAATAATTTTGCTACAGGTTCCATTTGTGGTAGATGATACAAATGATAACTATCAATCAAAACCTTAAAACGTTTAGCCATTCTTACCTCTATTTTCCATCAATTTATCAATTTCAGTCTTAACTCTTTTAGCAGATCTTCCATCAAGTCCAGTAAAAAAATAATTTTTGTATTCTATCAATTTCTGTTTCATTTCTTCAGTTGGATTTAAAGCGGAATTTACTGCCGGCAGAAGATCATCCGGTTTGAACATATGCGGGAAAGCTCCTTCCAACCAATCTTTGGGATTTATAGAAACTGATTCCATTCCATCGGAATGTTTCAATTTTGATTCAGGTAATACATAAATAATTCCATGTTTTCCCAATGCCAGGAATTCATTTATAACACTTGAAGTATCACTGATCATAGTATCTGCTAAATAGAGATAAGGATAGATATCGTAATCTTCTTTATCTATTAGAAATACATCGTTGTGTTTTTTTACCAGTTTTTCGTAAAATTTGTGTTGTGAATGAGAAGCGTATTTTCCGCCCCAGCTATAGGGATGTAATTTTACTATCAAGTTGTATTTCGGTAACAGTTCGGTGATTTGTGATTGGACATAACTTATACAGCTTGGTTTGTAAGAAGGTGCAAAAAGTACCGTTTTTTTATTTGGATCAATGCCAAGTTTCTTAGTTAATGCAGTGTTATCATAATGATCCTCCCAAAAAAGAGGGTCAAGTTTTGGAAGTCCGGTAAGATAGAAATCAGCAGAATCTTCCCAACCTAAACTTTTTATATAATCGAACCAGCATTGTCCTTCCAGGAAGACATGATAATGAAAATCTTTTTGTTTCCGGATGTTTCTGATACGCAAAGTTTTAGTGCCCACTCCATGATCAAGATGAACTCTTGTCGTTGCACCATATCTTTGTGGATATTTAAGTACATCTCCGCATATCACAAGGTCATATCCGCTGGTTTCATCTGTAATTTGCAAACCTTTACATAGCAGTCGTTCTTCAATTTTACTTTTTTGGGGAAGTAGAAAAATTCCTAAAGCTCTTTTCTCATCTTTTCCCACATGGAATTTAATATCATAATTGGGATCTTTCTTAAGTTCTTCATAAACAGGTTGCAAAGAATTGAAATAGTACTCTTTTTTCAAATCGAATAAAACCTTTATCATTATCTTAAATAACCTTTTTTGAATTTTTCATGGTGGAGAATTTGAAGCTTTCTAAATAAGTTTAATGGTTTCTTCTTATCTGTGAGTTCTTCATTTTCTGAAATATTAATTAATGTTTTCACAAGGTCTTCACTGATCTTGCCATCCATTTTTGGATTTATTTCTTTCAAATGTCTTATCCTGTTTTTATGAAACTCACCGGGATCTTCCAGGCTTCTATCAATTGTCTTACGAAGATCATGCGGATTTGTGATATTGATCCCCTTATCTTTTCTATTTTGCGTTCTAAATGTTATAACCGGTTTATCAAGAAGCATAAATTCGTAAGCAACAGAAGATGTATCTGTGATAAGTACATCTGCCAGATGCAGATATGGTGTTATGTCATAATCGTCAATTAATGTGATGTTAGCAGTATTTGCAACACTCTCTTTTAACTCTTTATTCATTAATTCATGAAATTTGAATAGCCATATTTCATCTTCTTTGATAATTTTTGGAATCATTGGAAGTAAATATTCCGCTGATTGCATTTTTCTGCTGTGCGTAGGTGCGAACAGGATCACAATCTTTTCTTTTGGAATACTGAATTGTTCTTTCAGGTTTTTAACTGGGAAATTTATAATATGATCTACTTTAGGCCAGCCAGTTTCTTTAACTAAAAAATATTTTAGTTTCTTTTTAAGTTTTATGAACTTTTCAGTAACAATTGGCCCTGATGTGCAGTAAATATCAAAGAAATGACGGATCTTATAATGGGAAGATTTCTCCACACCCAAACCATGGAAGATCTGTACTTTAATTCCGGGGATTCTAAAGTCTACGAAATTTCCCGGAACTATTACAAAGTCGGGAAAAAACTGTTTTGCTTCGTTGATATTAAGCAATATTTTATGTTTTCTAAACTTAGTAGAAAGTACATTTCTTACCTTCTGTGAAGGGAAAAAAGCGAATGTGTGTTTTGTCCCTTCTAAATAATTTACTATTGGTTCTATTATAGGGAGAGAATAAATTTTTGAAATATAAAACAGGAATTTCATAGTTTAATTGCTGGCTGAAAATTGAATATTGTACAATGTTTGATAACGCTTACAATTTTTCAGAAGTTCTTTGTGTGTTCCTATTCCTACCACTTTCCCTTTATCCAGAACAACAATTTTATCAGAGGATAAAATAGTAGATAGACGATGAGCTATAACTATAACAGTTCTATTTTTTGTCGCCTGCTCAATGGCACGTTGTACTTTTTGTTCCGATTCAGAGTCAAGAGAGCTTGTTGCTTCATCAAAGATAAGAATTGGCGGATTCCCAACAATTGCCCTGGCTATGCAGAGACGTTGTTTCTGGCCAACTGAGAGATTAGATCCTTTGGGAGAAATTAATGTTGCATATTCTTCCTTCAGTGTATCTATAAATTCATCAGCATAAGCTATCTGAGCAGAAGATTTCACCTCTTCATCTGATACTTCTTCCAGTGATCCGTAGCGAATATTATTAGCAATAGTATCGTTGAAAAGTATTGATTCTTGTGTTACTGTTCCAAAGAATGTACGTAAATCGCGTAAATTTATTTTATTTATTGGAATTCCATCTATTAGTATTTGACCTGAAGAATAATCATACATTCGCGAAAGAAGATTTACAATAGTTGTTTTGCCAGCGCCACTCCCACCAACGAGAGCAACTTGTTCTCCTTTGTTAATTTCAAAGGAGATATCCGTTAGAACAGTATTTCCATCTTCGTATGAGAAACAGACATCCTTTAATTCAAGTTTGTCATTAAAATCATTTTTTGCAATTTGATCCGGGCTTTCCATTATCTCAGATTTTCGATTTAGAATAAAATAAATTCTATCTAGAGAGACTAGCGCTTTTTTTATATCAGCATAGGCATGAGTAAGTATTTTTAGAGGATGGATCATGGAAAACATCGCCATTAGGAATGAAGTAAAGGCACCTAATGTAAAAGCTGTATCATTAGCCAGCACAGCTCTTCCGCCGATTATTAGAACAATGATACCCATAATAGTTCCATTTAATTCTGAGATCGGGACACTTACAGCCCGGTAGATCATTGATTTACGCCAAGCCTGAAAGTTTTTCTTATTGATCAATTTAAATTTATTCAGCTCAAAATTCTCTCGAGAAAAAGCCTTTACTACACGCATACTATTTAATGTCTCTTCAACATTAGAGAACAAAGTAGATGATTGTTTTTGAATTCGTTTTGCGTATTTCTTGATTTTGTTTCCCAGGTAACTAACAGCAATACTGAAAAGAGGTAATATCACTAAACTTATGATGAACAATTTTGCATTTAGAACAAGAGCAAGGATCACGTACATCAAGATCAAGATGAAATTTTGGATTACTGCAAAAACAGATTTTATAAAGAAATTGCTGACTATGCGGATATCTCCAACCATACGAACCAGTGAATCTCCAACTTTGTTCTTTCCAAAAAAGGCTAATGACTGATATAAGTATTTCTTGAACATTAGATCTCTGGTGTCTTTAACTGTAATGCCGCGTAAACTTGCAAACATGACCCTATTAAAGAAATAGAAAACATTTTTCAGCACAATTAGCAATATCAGTACAATGCCGAGAATCCAGAGTAAGAGGATAGGATCTGTTTTGGAAAGTACCTCTTTCAGATTATCTAATAAATATTTATAGTTTTCATTTTCTAATATATGCCAGAATCCGCCATGGGAAGCGATATATGAATTAATATTTTCTGCTAGAGCGATTTTGAAATCGGGGAATTTATAAATAATTATTTTCGCAGGATCTGATTTAAAAACGTAATCAAAAAGTGGGATGGCCATAACCAGGCTTACACTGCTTAAAGCGGCAAAGCCAAACATGAAAATAATACCGCCCAGTACATATCCCCAATGCTTAAACATTATTTTATATAATTTCTTTAAATTCTTCATATTGATCCTAATCTACTTTTTTCTTTCACAAATAAATTCTCCATTAAAGAATTATATGTCAATAATAAAGTAATGTAAATCGTGTAAACAATAATATTACAGCTCATTACAAAAAGTTCTTTACAAAGAAACCTTCAATTTTTCTGTTGTTTCGACTTTGTAAAAGGTCAAAATAATTAGGAGGAGCTAAATGGCATTAAATACTGAAGCCAAAAAGGCTATCATGGCAGAGTTTAAACTCCATGATTCAGATACTGGATCACCTGAGGTTCAGGTTGCATTATTGACAACACGTATTAAAGAGATCACAGAACATTTGAAAATTCATAAAAAAGATTATCATTCACGTCGTGGTCTGCTCAAACTTATCGGTCAAAGAAGAAGATTATTAGATTACATCATGAAAAAAGATATTGCGCGTTATCGTAAATTGATCAAAACACTTGAACTCAGGAAATAATATATTTTTGGAGTTAATAGAAAGGGGCCAAAACCCCTTTCTTTACTTTTTATAAGAAAAACCTTAACAAAAAACGTGAAACTAAAATTTTTACCAACAGATAATTAAAAAAAAATAAGAGATGCGGAGGAATGGAGCAATAAGCTAAGTTCAGTAATTCTGACTTTAGTCTATTGCTTTAATCTCCGTGAAAACAAAGGCTTAAAAAAGCCAAATAAGATTGAATTTCATTATGAATGATCATGATTAGATTCAAACTCAAAAGGAGAAAAAATGCACAATTTTGACATTAAAAAGAAGTCAATCGAAATTGCTGGGAAAACATTAACTATGGAAACCGGCAGAATGGCAAAACAGGCTAATGGCGCTGTCTTTATCACTTATGGTGAAACCAGCGTATTAGTAACAGCAACAGCATCGAAAGATGTAAGGGAAGGAACAGATTTCTTTCCATTAACAGTAGATTATATCGAAAAAATGTATGCTTCAGGCAAAATTCCCGGTGGATTTTTCAAACGTGAAGCAAGACCATCAACCCAAGCAACTTTAAATGCCCGTCTTATTGATAGACCAATCAGACCACTATTCCCAAAAGGTTATAGAAATGCAATTCATGTTGTGATAACCGTGCTTTCTTATGATGGTGAAAATGATCCTGGTGTACTTGGAATTCTGGGAGCATCAGCTGCTCTTTCAATTTCAGATATCCCATTCCATGGGCCATGTGCCGGTGTGAAAGTAGGTGTTGTAAATGATGAGATTATTATTAATCCTACAGTTCAGCAATTTGAAGAATCAATTCTGGATCTGGATGTTGCAGGTACAGAAGCTGCTGTAGTTATGATAGAAGCAGGAGCTAAAGAAGTTTCAGAAGAAATGATAATGAATTCCATCTACACTGGTCATGAAGTTATCAAAGAACTCGTTGCCTTACAGCAAGAATTTGTAAAAGAAGTCGGCAAAGAAAAGATGGAAGTTGAGTTAAAAGTAACTCCGAAAGAAATAGTTAAGAACGTTGCTGATAATTTTGGTAAAGCTATTGACAAAGCAGCTCATCTACACGGAAAATTAGAACGTTATGAAGCAATCGATGCCATCAAAAAAGAAGTAATAGAAAAATATTCTACTGAGCTTGGTGAAGAATTTGCTAAACAGGAAAAACATTATAAAGATGCTTTCGACGAAGTTTTCGCCAGTTCTGTTAGAAATGCAATATTGAAAGACAATCATCGTGCTGACGGTAGAGGAATGGATGATATTCGTCCAATCACCTGCGAACTCGATATTCTTCCACGCGTTCACGGTTCTGCTCTTTTTACTCGTGGTGAAACTCAATCTTTGGGAACTGTAACTCTAGGAAACAGCCGTGATGAACAGATCATCGATGGTCTGGCAGAAGAATACAAAAAATCATATTATCTTCAATATAACTTTCCTCCATTCAGTGTTGGTGAAGCTGGATTCATGAGAGGACCAGGGCGTAGAGAATACGGTCATGGTGCTCTGGCAGAACGTGCCTTGCTTCCAATGATCCCTTCCAAAGATGACTTTCCATATACTCTTAGAGTTGTATCAGAAATATTAGAGTCAAATGGATCATCTTCAATGGCTACAGTTTGCAGTGGAACTTTGGCTCTGATGGCTGCTGGTGTTCCATTAAAAAAACCTGTGGCAGGAATTGCTAACGGACTTATAATGGATGGTGACGATTTTGTAGTTC
>JAVCCH010000191.1 GCA_030765535.1 Candidatus Tenebribacter davisii | reverse complement strand
TCTGAACTTCCAGCAAAACACTCTCCGGTAATACTGCCGGACCAGCACTGAAATTATGAACTCTTGTCATACTTTCCTCCAAGATTATTTTGCGTCATAAATTAATTTGATCGCCTTTTACTGCAAGGTATTTCTACTCTATAATCTATTAAAAAAAGAATAGAACACTGATGACACGGATTTCACTGATGAACACGGATAATGTTTATTAACGAAAAGCATAAATGGTACACAAAAAGGGTAGGGGTCGCCAGAGCTTTCGTCCTGAGTTGAAAATTCCTGTGATCTTTTGATGGATGACTGATAAATAGATGAATTACTTGACAATACATGAATAAATTTTTATGAGAAATTAATACTTAGAGAATAGTACGTGCAAATTGTTTGATCTTATAAATATTTAGAATTGTCATGATGAGTGCTGCTTTTGTATGCTGAGGACAGACGGGAGTAATTGTATTATGAGAGGACAGATGAATAATAAAAAAGAAAAAAAAACAGAATTTAGACCGTGGCGGACATTTCCGATTTTTATCAGTAGTACATTTAGGGATATGCAAGCAGAGAGAGATTATTTAAAGAACAAAATTTTTCCTAAATTGGAAGATGAATTGAAAGAAAGAAGGATAAAACTAGCAGTAGTGGATCTGCGCTGGGGTATCGATACAAGCACAATTGAAAGTGAAGATGAAAGAGAAGCAACTGTGCTTAAGGTTTGCCTGGATGAGATAGAGAACTGTCGTCCTTTTTTCATTGGGCTTCTGGGTGACCGTTATGGCTGGGTTCCTTCTGAAGAACGGATGAAAACAGCAATTACCGGAAAAAAAGGGATATCTCATAAAAAAAATAAAAGTGTAACATCTCTGGAAATAGAATTTGGAGTACTTGCCAGCAATGAAAAGCTTAGTCGCAGTACTTTCTATTTTCGTAATCCATTTGATTATTCAAGATTATCTGTTGATAAAAAAGCACAGTATAATGATGAATATGATCCTGAGTTAACTGCTAATGAAAAAAAGGAAAGAATTAATGCCCTGAAGGCTTTGAAAAAAGAGATAATTGATTACTTCGAAGAAGAAGGAAAAGATGATAAAGTAAAAAAGTATCATACCGAATGGGATGATGAAACAAAGGAAATTACCGGACTTGAGGAATTCGGCAGATTAGTATATGATGATATTCTGGAGGAATGCAAAAAGCACGCTGCCGAAAACTGGAATGAAGTTCCTAAGAATGAATACGAAAGGGAAAACCTTCTGCTTGAGGCTTTCATCGAGGAGCGTGTAGAAATCTTCTGTGGAAGAGAAAAAATGATTCCCAGATTAAAGCAGCATCTTTTAAATAATGGAAAAGAAAAATGGGGAATGTTACTTACTGGTGAGAGTGGTTCAGGTAAAAGTTCCGTGTTTTCAAAAATATATAAAGAAATGCTTGAAGAGGACTGTCTGATTCTGTCTCATTCTGCCGGAATATCTTCTGCTTCCTGCCAAGTTTATGAGCTTATGAAAAAATGGAACAGGCAATTAAGGGATTTTTTGAGAGTAACAGAAGAACCGGCATTTTACGCTAAGTTTGATCTTGATAGATCCGGTAAGCAGACAAAGTCTGCGATTGAAAAGCAGACCGAGAATTTCAAGGAACTATTATTTACTGCTGCAGATAAAACGCATATAATATTGCTGATAGATGCTCTTGACCGCTTTGAACCTACAGAAAGAGCAGAGTATATGACCTGGCTGCCCCAGGTGATGCCGGGTAGTATCAGATTGCTGTGTACTGCGATCACAGACACAGAAAAAAAAGCAGCAGAATATAATAAAAATCTGTTTACTGAAAGTATAGAATATTTTTCTGAAGATGATGCCCATAAGATGCTGGAAGCAATTTGTAAGCAAAAACATAAGACATTACATGAGACGGTAGTTAATGCTTTATTTTATCATAAAAGAAAAGATGGTCAGCTTTCAGTTTCCAGTCCATTATGGCTGAGCTTGGCAGTTAATATGCTTACAGCACTTGATGCAGATGATTTTGAAAAGATGAGCAAAATCAAAGGTAGGGGAGATCAGCAGATAAAAAGCTATATAACTCAGTTGGTGGAAGCTTTCCCTGTTTTTCCGGGAGAGTTGTTCCTTGATTTATTGAAGAAAGCCGGTAAAGTGTTTGGGAAAGATTTTACTCAAAATGTTTTTAATTTCTTGGCCTGCAGTCGAAATGGCTTGCGGGAAAGTGATCTGGAAAAATTGCTATCCGAAGAAAAGGGAATTGATTGGGATCCTCTATATTTTTCCGGAATTCGTTTCTGGTTCAAAGGATATCTAAGAGAGCAGGGAAATAACAGGAAATGGAACCTGGCACACAGTATCTTAAGAAATTCAATACAAAACAGCTTGTCAGAAATGGAGTTTAAAAATGTTCATAATGCTATAGCAAATCATCTGTTGAGTTTGCAAGAAAATGACGTTCTTAGAATGTCTGAGACAATGTTTCACCTGATGAAAGCAGAAAATGCTGATAGAGCACTGGATTTTTATATTGATTGTACAGAAGAGGAACATCAGGGAGTTACAGCAGTTTTAGTGGAATCAATTTCCCAAGATGAAAAGAATCTTGACTGGTGCTTTGCTATTATGAAAGCAGCGGTAAATGATGAAACTAAAATCAGGAGATTAGCTTCACGCTATATACATGAACTGAATGATGCTTTAAAAGTAGAAGGCAAACTGGTTGAAAGGGAAAAATTGCATAAAACTTTACATGATCATATCAAAACAAATACTAATCTTTCTAGTTATTCAAATGGGCTTGATCATTACATAACACAGATTAATTATTCTAGAGATTTACTTTATGTTTTAGCCGAATTATATGAGAGATTGGGAGTAATTTATCAGTCTCTAGGTAAGTTGAAGCAAGCGTTGAAGTTTTATGAATCTTATTGCGATTTAATTGTGGATCTTTATGAAAACGACCCCAATCCCATGAATGAGATTCTTAGACTCGGGCTGGCTCTATCTTATCAAAATCTTGGAGTAATCTATCAATCTCTTGGTAAGTTGGAGGCGGCTTTGAAGTGGAGTAATTCATCTCATAAATTAATGAAAGAACTTTATGAGAGCAATCCCAGGAATGAAAGTATGAAACACAATCTGGCAATTTCTTATTCGAGGCTAGGAAGTATATTTCAGTCTCATGCAAAGTTAGATAACTTGTTAGATAAAAATGTAAAAGAATTATGGAGCTTTTGTTTTCAGTCTGATTATGATTATTTACATTACTTAAGGCAAGCACGGGCGTTTTATAATAATTTTAATCATTTAATGGAAGAACTTTGTGAGAGCAATCCAAGTAATGAGAATATGAAATACTGGCTGGCAATTTCTCATTCAAGTCTGGGATCCGTTTATCAGTCTTTATTTTGTTCCGAACTGGCGTTGGAGTTTAATGACAATTTCATTAAATTAATGAAAGAACTTTATGAGAGCAATCCCAGGAATGAGAGTCTGAAACACAATCTAGCAATTTCTTACTCAAAACAAGGATTAATTCATCAGTCTCTTGGAAAGTTTAAGAAGGCGCTGGAGTTTTATATCAAAGATGCAGAATTATCAAAAGAACTGCATGAGAGCAACCCCTGGAACATTGAATTTTTAGAATGCTTGGGATTGTCCTATTATAATCTGGCAATGGTCTATATAATAGTGGGAAATAATCAATCAAGCAGAGAGAGTTTTAAAAAATGGTCTAAGATAATTAATTTATTAACATATAAGTTTCCTCAGGTTCAGAAATATCAGAAATGGAAAAAGAGAAAATGTGTGAACAGCTTGCAAAGGTTCTTCTATATCATTATAAGTTGGATAGATCCGCAGATATCTACATTTTGGTATAAAATGATTTCGGAGAAAGCTAATTTAAAGCGATCAGAGTATCGTTCAATTATTTGAAGGAGTGGGAATATCTTATTATAAGCTGGCAATGTTAAACCAAGATATGGGAAATGATTAGGTCGGAAGAGAGTATTTTTTTGGAATGGTCTAAGATCATTAATTTATTAGCAAAAAATTTTCCTCAGGTTCCCAGATATCAGCAGTGGAGAAGATTAGAATTTTATAAAATGATTGAGGGAAAGAGGGAATGATTGCTGTCCTGGGTACTGTTCAGTCCTGCTTATATGGTAGGACAAAGTGGTGTTGAGGAGTTTAAAACTTTACAATTCAGACTAAGACTCAATAATTGTCGTAAAAATAAAAATAGAGGTAGTATATGAAAAAAATAATCCCCTTGATTTTCATAGCAATAACCATTTCACTTTTTGCTTTGGAACCACACTTTATGTCTGATCCTGCCATCTCGCCGGATGGCGAAGATGTCTGCTTTGTCTATCTGGACAAATTATGGACGGTTGACTGGGACGGTGGCACCGCCCGATGTCTCACCACGGTAGATCACTATGTTGCGGCACCGCAATATTCACCAGATGGCAAATGGATTGCTTATATGACTTCTCGAGATGGCTATAATCGCATATATAAAATACCGGCTGATGGCGGAGAAGCTGCTGTTGTGAGTGTA
>JAVCCH010000048.1 GCA_030765535.1 Candidatus Tenebribacter davisii | reverse complement strand
TTCTTTCACCTGGAGCTTACTGACTGGCACTGCTATGGGTGTAAAAATAAGAAGTACTCTTATCTATACGATAACAGGTGTATTTTTTGTGGTCATTTTTGGACTGATAGATTATTCTCTGGGAGAGGTACTACAGGGTCTATTCGGAAAATTTGTTGGTTCGGAATTTATTGCTGGAATCCCGATCACTATCGGAATGATAGCTCTTTTTAACCCGGTTAGAAATAAAATTGAGAAGCTGGTGGATGGAAAATTAAATACAAGCGAGCTGGATTTTCTGGAAAAGACAGAATCATTTACTCACAACATTTCTGAAGAAGGAGTTTTGGAAGGCTTTGAAGAATACATTTGTGAAAATCTCATGCAACGTTTGAAGCTGACTAAAGTAGCATTAATCTCTTATGAGAAAGAGATAAAAGCATATAAATATAATGAAATCCGCGGCAGCGATGTGATCGAGAATTCCAAAGTTGACGATGTTCATTTAGTACTTCTGGAAAATAAAATTCAGAGGAATTATGGTTCTCTGAATGAAGATCCGCAGGAAGTCTCTAGTTTCTCGCTGATCATTCCAATCATTCATGATCCTGATCATAAATGGTTTTTAGCATTAGGCGAGAAATCAGATAAATCACTCTACAACAAAAAGGATGAACAGGCATTAGTTCAACTGACCGAAAGAATCAAGCTATCGCTTAAATTCATCTTAGCTTATGAAGAAATCGTGGCGAAAAAATATCATCAGACAATTACCAAATATGAGAAGATGATGGAAGAAAAAAATGAAATGATAAAAGAACTGGAAAAAAAACTTCAAGAAATTCCAATGTGATCATGAATTTTTGTGAATTATGATAAATTGCAAACGAAATTTCTTAACTAAATATATAAAACCTTTTGACAATAAATATACATCTGGAATTTATTTGATATTATAAATGAAATATATAACGGGGAGGATAAATGGCTAATAAAGTATGGGAATATTTTTTAAATGAAAATTATTCATTTTCTGTAACAAAAGATGAAGCGGGAAGAAAAACGGGTAAGCTGGTTGATCTTATAAAAAATCAAGTACTGGCAGATAATCTGGTACAAAAAGTAATTCCCGAAAATCTTCCGAATCTATTAAATGTAGCAAAAGTTATTATCAGTGCAGCATGGCAGGATGGAAAGATACTTCTATCTGAAAAAGAAGCTTTTCATGAAGCTTTTGAAACTGTAGCTTTTACCGATGAACAATGGGAAGAACTCGAGAAAGAATTTATAAAACCTTCACCTATTCGTGAACTAATTAAGGATATAAAATCCAAAGATCAGCAAATGCTCATCCTGGAAACTTCCATTCTCTTGGTAATAGCCGATGGTGAATTTCATCCAAAAGAAAAAGAATTTATCGATCTCCTGGTTAAGGAGTTTGCTCTGGATACAACTGATTTTGCCTTACTCTATAAAATATTACCTCAACGAGCTAAAAAATATATCATCAAAGAAAAATTACATGAAGGATTGAATATTAAAGCCGATGAAATTAAAATTCTGGAAAAATTCATTCCGAAACATACTGTAGAAGAGTTGAGACACGAAAACGTTTACAAAAATATGATGAGTAATTGGAGAAACAGGAGAACACGATATTCTAAGATAAAATCTTATTAAAGCTTAGATTACATGAGAAGATTTATTCGTCATCCATCGGATATTCCTATGCAATATAACCTTGGTAAAGAGGTAGAATATACAAAAGAGTATCTAAAGAATATTGGACATGGAGGACTTAGTTTTAATTCAAAAGTACATATCAAACCTGGAACAAAAATTACCATTAAAATCCAAATACATAATCCTGGTATCACCGCAAAAGGGATTGTGAAACGGTGCTGTAAATTGAATGATGGATATGAAATAGGTGTCTCTTTTGCTGATGAACAAACAGAATTTGCAATTCGTATGGTAGAACAGGTTTGCTATATTGAACATTATAAAAGAGAAGTTCTGAAAAATGAAGGAAGAATTATCAGTGGTAAAATTGCTGCGATTGAATGGGTAAATAAAAATGCAGCGAATTTTCCACGTTAAGCCATAAAATTCTGAGAAATATATGAAAAATTCTTTGAATACGATATTTATTGAAAATAAAAAAATCACACCCTCAAAAATAATCTGTGTTGGGAGAAATTATGTTGATCATATAAGGGAATTAAACAACGAAATCCCTGAAAACATGGTTGTTTTCCTAAAACCGAATTCTGCAATATCAAATAAACTTATCTCGTTCCATCAAGAACAAATCCATTATGAAACAGAATTGAGCTTTGTATATGAAAATGGGAAATTTACAGCCATTGGATTAGGACTGGATCTTACTAAAAGAGATATGCAAAGCAAGTTGAAATCCAAGGGCCTACCGTGGGAACGGGCAAAAGCTTTTAATGGATCTGCGGTTTTCAGTAAATTTGTTAAGATAAAAGGGATTGATCAGGCATTATCATTTGAATTGAAAATTAACGGGAATATCATACAATCAGGAAATATTGATCTGATGATATATAAACCGAAAGTGATCCTCACAGAATTGCTTTCATTTATAAGTTTGAATAATGGCGATATAGTAATGACTGGTACTCCTAAAGGTGTAGGCATCATAAAAAAAGGATGCTTATTTACCGGTAAAATAGAAGAGAATAATAAAACTATAGTAAGTGCAAAATGGTTGGCAGAATGAATTCTGTTATCAACAAAAAAAGGGATTTTTCAGAAGGCTAATTAATTATCAATAAGAATGATCTATTTATCTGGTTCTTCTGAGATAGAATCCCAATTTTAAGAAAAGATCTATTTAAATTGGAAACCCTCTTCTTTAAATAGTTTTACACATATATCTACTAAATTGTCATCATAGAGTATGCCTTTATTATCCTCCAGTTCCTCCAATGCTTTTTGAATTCCCATTGCAGGTCTGTAAGGACGATGAGAAGACATTGCTTCTACAACATCAGCAACATATATGATCCTTGCTTCCAAAAGAATATCATTTCCTTTTAATCCGTTCGGATAACCTGAACCGTCCAAACGTTCATGATGCTGAAGAATTGTTTTAGCAATTGGCCAGGGGAAATCGATTTCCTTTAAGATATCATAGCCGGCTTGTGGATGATTCTGCATGATCTCAAGCTCATATCTATTTATATGACCCGGCTTACTGAGTATCTCAATAGGGATATTTATCTTTCCAATATCATGAATCATAGCAGCAATTCTTATCCAGTCCATTTGATCTGGTGTTAGATCTAATTTGCCGGCAATAGCAACAGCAAGTTGAGTAACGCGTCTTTGATGACCGGCAGTATATGGATCTCTGTATTCAATAGCAGAGACCAGACCAGTTACAGTATCATTCAGCAGTTTATTAAGTTTTGTATTTATTGAAAGTAATTCCTGTTCTACTCTTTCTCTATAATCTATTTCTTTTATAAGACCTTTATTTGTTTTAACAAGTTCTGTAGTTTGTACCTTGATCTTTTCACCTAGCTCAACATTTAATTTTACCATTTCCTCCTGATTGTTTTCCAAGATTTTGGCAATGAAGAAATCACGACGTGAATAAAACTCTATACTGTATGAAGCGAACATCCCTACTAAGTTCGTACTTATAAAAATAATACTATTTTTGATTATAATTGATGGAGGTGTTTTGGTTATAAATATTGCAATAAATTCATAACACAATAATATAATAAACCCGGTAAGAGTTGCTGAGATAAAGCGGATACCGATGAATGTATACACAAAAACAAACGTAACCATTAAAACTGAATAATATGTAAAATCTACTGGTTTCGGTGCAATAATAGTCATTAACAATATTCCGAGACTAAACAGGATCATGGTAAAAGACATTGTTGTATCGCGATATTTGTCAAAATCACGTGCATAAGAAGTTACAAGCACAAGAAAACCTATAGGCACAATTACTGAAAATCGTATTAGCCACATCAAATTGCGTAAATCAGGAGCCAGGTTTATATCTAATAAACCAAAGAAACCATATAAAAAAATCGCGAGAAAGAACGAAACCCGAACTTGATAAATTGATTTTTTATAATAATCAATAATAAATTCATCTTCGGAACTATTTCTGAATTTAAGTGTAATAATATTCAAGTTCATATCTTTAAATCTAGGTAACTTGTCTTTAATATTAACCATTAATTCAATCCTTACATGAGATTTCCTATTAAGATCTTTTCAGCACAATTATTGTTAAAATGATACATCTAACTGTCAAGTACAATAATCTTTAGTTACTCTTATTTATTAAAAAAATAAAGTAAATGTACCAATTAATTATTCTTTCAGGCATTTAATAATAATATTGACTTCAAAAGAGTTAATTTTATGTAGGTTACACAAATTAAATATTAGATTTTGTTGGAGAGATTTATGGAACAGGAAAAGATTTCTATACTTCATGAAAAACGTGAACAGGCAAAGCTTGGTGGTGGCGAAAAGCGTATCGAAGCTCAACATGCAAAAGGTAAAATGACTGCTCGTGAAAGAATTGCAATACTCGTTGATGAAGATAGTTTTGAAGAATTTGATATGTTCATTGAACATCGCTGTACAGATTTTGGAA
>JAVCCH010000117.1 GCA_030765535.1 Candidatus Tenebribacter davisii | reverse complement strand
TAGGTTTAGAGTACAAATTCACCAGAAATAATAAATGGGCAGTCAGATTTGGAGCTTCTTTCTACAATAGGTATAGAGTTCACAATCATAGTAAACAGGTAACAAATGCCGATCCGATTGTTATCATTACGGAATATGGTGACGAAACTTCAACCGTTGAAATCGAAGATAACACATATAGCTCATATTCAAATCAAAGAAAAACAACATTAAGTTCAACAAATTATTTCTACGGTATTGGCTTTGAGCCAACTAAGAAACTGCAAATAGATTTTGTGGGATTTTTTGATTTGGATCATAACACATTGCAGGATTTTGTACAGTCGCTTAAAATGTCATTTACTCTAAAATTCTGATCAAATTGATATTAATCCAACTTGGATTAATTAATAACCTAAAGCACCTGTCTTATGTCAGGTGCTTTTTTTTCTTGTCATTTTTAAAGCAATCCAGAACTTTACAGAAGATATAGGAGGACTTAATGAGGAATTTGTTTTATCTCTTGGCAATGTTTGTTTTATTCGGATGTAATGTTGGAAACAATTCAGAAGGTGGAATAAATCCATTACCTAATTTTGATGCAATGTGGGATTATCAGCATCCTGATTCTACTGAGATCGTTTTCAATGAGATTCTAAAAGGTCTGAGAGACACTTCTGAAAGTTCTTATGATGCTGAATATCATGCTGAACTTCTCACTCAGATAGCACGAACTCAAGGTCTTCAAGGTAAATTTACTCAAGCTAAAGCTATACTGGATTCTGTAAAAAATATACTTACAGACGACATGAAAACAGCAAATATCAGGTACCTCTTAGAGCGTGGACGCATATTTAATTCCGCTGGTGAATGGGAAATATCCAAACCCTTTTTCTTAAAAGCCTATAATTTCGGTATTGAGAATAATTTGGATATATATACGATAGACGCTGCTCATATGATGGGCATTGTAGAACCTCCTGAGAAACAACTAGAATGGAGTTTGAAAGCACTTAAAATTACTGAAGAAACTTCCGACACAAATTGCAAAGGCTGGCTGGGTCCTCTTTATAACAATATCGGATGGACATACTTTGATAATAAAGATTACACTAAAGCACTTTCATTTTTTCAAAAAGGACTAGATTGGAGAACTGAAACAAGTGATAAAAAAGGTGCTAGAATCGCAAAATGGACAGTTGGAAGATCTTTACGATCTTTAGATAAATTTGATCAGGCTCTAAAATTACAAAATGAGATTTTAACTGAGATCAAAGAAAATGATCTCCCGGAAGATGGCTATGTCTATGAAGAATTGGGTGAATTATACTTAATAAAAGGTAATATAGAATTAGCAAAAAAGAATTTCAAATTAGCATATTTAGAACTGTCTAAAGATAACTGGCTTGTTAATAATGATAAAGCAAGATTGAATAGATTAAAAGAATTCGGGAATTAATATATCAAGTTATTTATGATCGAATTTCAAAAAGACTTGTCAGTATTTCTGGCATATAAAACTTATCTATAAGTTTAGTAAGAGGATAGATATCGATATGAGTACTATTAACAAGATAATTACAGAAAGTTTATTGAAAGAGAAAAAAGACAATGACAATAGAAAGCAGGAATCAAATTCGATCAAATTTTTCCTTGGGATGATTGCGTTTGCTATTATTATGATCATTCTTAGAGAGCTGAAGGCAATATTTATTCCACTAACTTTTGCCATATTTCTCTCTTTTATGTTCCAGCCCTTAAACAGGTTCCTCTATAGTAAAAAGATTCCTGTTGCTGTGAATATTTTTCTGATCGTGATAATTATTCTAATACTATTTACGGCTTTAGGAACAATAGTATACACAAGCGTTTCTTCTTTTGTTACTGATTTCCCAAAATACGAAACACAACTTACTACAATGATCTCGAATATGATAACGAGATTTGAGATCCCTATGGAGCAAGTTACTGACTATTTGCAAAATAAGGTAAATTGGTTGCAGATGGCAGATAAGCTTTCATTATCAAAGATCGTATCAGGAACAATGGGCAATTTCATTGATTTCTTAATTAAATTACTATTGACAGTTGCTTTCATGATCTTTATCATTTTGGATAGATCAAGAATGTTTAAAAGTGTCGGTAAGGTTGTTTCAGAGGATGAAGTTGAACATTTCGGACATGTTCTCAAAGATATAGAAAAACAGATCAAAACCTATGTTGTTAACAAAACACTCATCAGTTTTGCAACCGGTTTGATAAGCATGTTCTTCATAGCAATTTTTGGAATCGATTTCGTTGTAATGTCCGGATTACTGATCTTCATTTTAAACTATATTCCAAACATAGGTTCAATATTAGCTTCTGCTTTCCCAATTCTCATCTGTTTTATTCAATATGGTTTCAGTTGGCAGCTACTCGCAATTTCAGTATCTTTGATCGCTACACAAATGACTATAGGTAATTTTGTAGAACCGAAAGTAATGGGAACCGGTCTGAAATTATCTCCACTTATTGTATTGATCTCTTTGATCTTCTGGTACTGGGTTTGGGGACCGGTGGGTATGATCCTGGCAGTTCCAATTACCTCTGCGCTCAACTTGATCTTAAAAGGGATCCCGTCAATGAAAGTTGTTTCTGCATTAATAAGCTCTGATTGATCTATGCCAATAACTATAGATAGTATCACAAAAGGAAGTTTAGCAGATAGATCCAAGCTGAAAAGTTCTGATAGGATCCTCTCAATCAATAGGAATGAAGTAAATGATTTTCTTGATCTACAATTCTATTCAGCAGATGAAATCCTGAAAATCACATATTTTGATAATGCCGGTAAAAAACACAAAGTTAAGATCATTCAAGATTGGGAATTACCAGTAGGCATAATTCCAAAAGAGCATAGATGCCGTACTTGTACAAACAACTGCATTTTTTGTTTTGTAGATCAGATGCCCGGTAAATTGAGAAATACTTTGTATATAAAAGATGATGATTATCGATTCTCTTTCGTATTTGGAAATTTCATTACACTAACAAATTTATCAGAAAAAGATTTTATCAGAATGATCGATCAGAAATTAAATCCACTATATATTTCAGTTCACACAACAAATCCTATCCTTCATAAAAAAATGCTTCGCTACAAAAAAGATTTTAATATCCTCGAAAAATTAAATTTTCTCAGTAACAATGGTATTGAATTTCATACTCAAATTGTTGTCATCCCAGGTTGGAACGACAGTAAAGAGCTTGAGAGTACTCTTATTGATCTAACTTCTCCTGAGTTAAATACTCTCTCGATAGGTATAGTCCCAATTGGATTAACAAAATTTCGCGATTCGCTTACACAACTTTTGCCAGTTAATTCAGAACATGCTGCTCAGATCTTAAAGCTATCATCAAAATTCCCGCGGACTTATTGTTCTGATGAAATCTATTTATTAGCAAATAAGCAAATCCCGCCTGAAGATTTTTACGATGATTATCCACAATTAGAAAATGGGATAGGCATGATCAGGTTATTGTTAGAGAACTGGAAGCTTAATAAAAATGATTTCTTATCTGATATTAAAGCTATGAAAGAAAAGATCGTTTTTATTACAGGTACATTAGCATATTCAACAATTATGAGTATTTCAGCAGAAATTAATCAAGCTCTAGCAGAGAAAACCAGAGTAGTAAAAGTAATAAATCATGCCTTTGGTGATACTGTTACTGTAGCTGGTCTTCTGAACTCATCTGATATCATTGATCAAATTAACCTTAAGAATGAAATACCAGCACTCAGTAGTAATATCTTTAATAATGACAATATCACAATTGATGGTATGAGCAAAGAAAAAATGAAAAAGATCTTTAATGGCAAACTGGCTATTATAGATGAAGAATTTACTGATTGGACATTTTCATAAGTTAATAATTTTTCTATAATAATTATTCAGCTTGACAGAAATTTAATAAATTAAATGAATTCTAAAAAGTATTTTTTTCTAGAAGGAATGTTAATATGCTTAAAAAACAAATATTAATCGTTGAAGATGAAAATGTAGTAGCAGAAGATATTAAAAAGATATTGAATAATTACGGTTATGATGTTGTGGGGATAATACCTTCAGGTGGAGCTGCTATAAAATCTATTGAAAAATTACATCCTGACCTTATCCTACTGGACATTATGCTCAACGATGAGATAAGCGGTATAGATGTAGCAACAAGTATTAATAACATGAATATTCCAATAATTTATCTTACTGCGTATTCTGATAAAGATATTATCGAACGCGCAAGAGTGACTGGACCTTTTGGATATCTTATTAAACCTTTCCGTGAAAGAGAACTTATTGCTACCATCCAAATGGCTTTTTTCAAATATGAGATGGAACAGGAATTAGTAGAAAGTGAAGCAAAATTCCGTACACTTGTTGAGACAACCGAAGAAGGCATCAGTATGTTTGACATTGAAGACAATTTTACCTTTATAAATGAAGCTGGTGCAAAAATATTTGGTGGAGTGATCAGCGATTTTGAAGATGCAAACTTATTAGATTATCTCAATAAATTTAATAAAGAAAAAGTTTATGAAAATCATAATTTGAGAAAGCAGAAAAAATCTTCTCGTTATGAATTAGAGATCATTCGTAAAGATGGTAGAAAACGTTATTTGAACATTATCGGTAGTCCCAGATTTATTAATAATAAGTATGTCGGTACTTTTGGAATATTCAATGACATAACAGATAAAAAAATGTCTCAATTAAAATTGAAGCGTACAATAGATAGTTATACCAGGATTTTTGAGAATATTCAAGATGTATATTATGAAACGGAATTTGACGGCACAATACTTGAGATAAGTCCTTCTATAGAGCAGGATTCCAGCTATACCCGTAAAGAGCTAATTGGTAAATCGATCTATGATCTCTATTATAATGAGAATCAACATGATCTATTTTTAACAAAATTAACTAAAGAAGGTCATGTAACTGATTATGAGATAATAATTGTAGATATAGATAAAACACTATTAAATTGTACGATCAATGCTAAAATTATTGAAGATGATGATTCAGGTAAAGTTAGAATAATAGGTTCATTAAAAAATATTACAGAGCAAAGAAAAAGTGAGGCTGCCTGTAAAGAATATGAAGAAAAATATAAAATGCTTTTTAACTCTTCAATCGATGCAGTATTACTTTTGGAGAGTAATTGTATTATAGATTGTAATGCAGCAGCACTCAAATTATTTGGATTTAAAAATAAATCAGAATTACTAAATCTTAATCCAGCTGCAATTTCACCGGTAACACAAGAGAATAACAAAAATTCACATGAGACTTTCGAAAAATATATCAAGCAAACAATATCAAAAGGGAATTTGAAGTTTGATTGGAGTTTTACAAGAAATAATGGTGATCCATTCCCGGTAGAAGTTTGGTTAAATCACTTGAAGTATAATGATAGATCACTTATACAAAGTACAATAAGAAAAAAAGACTAACTGGTAAAATAAAAACATATGACAAAGAATATCATTGATAAGGATCTTAGCCTAATTGAGCTTAAGGAAAGGCTAAAGCAAGAAGTCAAGCAACGAATTCAACTGGAAGAAGAGTTAAATAAAAAGAATTATGAATCAGAATTAATTCTTAAGATCTCAAGATATATAAACTCGAATTTAGATATTAATGAATTATTCCAACGAATCGCAGTTGTTATTATGGATCATCTGAATTCGTATGGATGCGCTATTTACTTACTTTCTGAAGATAGGAATAAACTTATTCCAAAATTCGTAATAGATCCTGTTTTTAAAAAAGAAATTATGGCAACTCCCTTAGATGTACATTCAAGTTTTACTGGAAAAGTTGTTAAAGCAAAGAAGAGTATGATGTTTAACGATGCCGGTGCAAATGAGAATGGTTTTCACATTCCAGGTACAACAGAAGAGGAAGAAGAGAGAATAATTGCAGCTCCTTTTATTTTTAAAGATGAAATTCTCGGTGCCATTTGTTTGAATAAAATAGGACCATTTTTCTCTGAAAATGACCTCAACTTACTTGATACTTTCGCTAATAATGTTGCAACATCAATAAAAAATGCACAAAATTATAAAAAATTCCAGAGTGAATTATTAGAACGTACATCTGCTGAGAAAGCAAGAAAAGCTAGCGATAAAAGATTTATGGATTTACGTTCTAATGTCCCTGTTGGGTTATTCAGAGCTACCCCAGAAGGCAAATTTCTTTCCGCTAATGAAGCTTTAGTTTCAATGTTCGGGTTTGATTCAGAACAAGATTTCCTATCTGCTTCTACTACTAAAATATATCCTGACATAAATAAGAGAGATGAACTATTAATAATTTTGGAGAAAGAAAAGAGTGTAAGAAATTTTGAAGTTATCCTGCAAAAGAAAAATGGAGAAAAAATCTGGTGCATATTAGATATCAATACTATTCATGATGAGCTAGGTAACTGGAAATATCAGGATGGGATCGTCACCAATATTTCAAAAGAAAAACTAACTGAGAGAAACTTAGCCAAAACTCAATCTCGTTTAGCTACGATCTTAAATAATGTTCCGGATATCATATTATATGAAACAGGTGGAGCAAAGGAATTTGTGTCTGATAATATTGTAGAGATGTTAGGTTATCCTGCTGAAGATTTTATTAATGATAAAAACAAATTTAACTCTTTGATCCATCCTGATGATAGAGAATATATCACAAAAAAAATTGCTGAATGGGAAAAAAGAGAAGAGAAAGACGTCTTAGCAACCTGGTTTAGAATTAAAAAAGCAGATGGTACATATATATGGATCGAAAATAGAATGATAGAGATCACAGATAAGAATAATGTGAAATATCATGCTGGTGTAAATATAGACATTTCAAATCTTAAAAATACGGAAGAACAATTAAAAGAAAGTTATAGTACACTCCAAAGAATATTAGAAGAAACCGTACAGGGACTCGTAAGTGCTGTTGAGATGCGTGATCCCTATACTGCCGGTCATCAACGACGTGTTGCCGACCTGGCTACGGCAATTGCAAAAGATATGGACTTCACTGAAAATGAGATCAACGGTCTTAAATTAGCAGCTTTAGTTCATGACATTGGTAAGATAAATATTCCTGCTGAAATCCTCAGTAAACCCGGGAAGTTAACAATTCCGGAATTTAATTTAATAAAAATGCATCCACAAACAGGTTATGATATTTTAAAATCCATAGAATTTCCCTGGCCTATAGCTCTAATTGTACTGCAACATCAAGAACGCTATGACGGTTCATCGTATCCAAATGGTTTAAAAGGTGAAGAAATTCATATTAAAGCGCGGATATTAGCTGTTGCTGATGTTATTGAGGCTATGTCTTCGCATCGACCTTACAGGCCATCCTTAGGAATTGATACTGCCTTAGAGGAAATTGAGAAAAATAGAGATATATTATACGACCCTAATGTTGTTGATGTATGTTTAAACTTATTTAAAGAAAAAGGTTATAAATTTCCTAAAGCGCAAGAAGAAATTAATTAGTTCTTAAAAAATTATTCCTTTCAAATGGTGAATTATACTGCCTGAATTCAAATATCAAATTAATATTTTCAGAAGGTTTATAATTTAATTGAAAATTTGGTAAAACCTTAGTTGTATTATCATTATTACCCTCAAATTCAATTCCACTTTGATAAGTTGCAGATCCAAAATTAATAAAATTAAGATCTAATTTTAAATTAAATTTTGGGTTAAACTCATATGATATATGATTTGTATAAACTGATTCGTAAAAACTTTGGTTATTCGATGAGATAGCACTGCTAAAGGACATAGAATGATTCATATTAAGTTTATTCATATTGATCATTGATGGCATGATCAATTCGGGAGTAAAAGCATTATTGATTATTTGAGCATTCAAACAAAATGATAATGTTAATATCAAAATCACAATTATTTTTTTCATAATTACCTCTTTCCCCTTATAAGAAATTTTACTATTTTATGTCAAATTCCTTTTTTACTATTTTACTTCTTTATTATATAATAACTATTTATTATTTAATAAGTAACATTTTTCTTGAAGCTACAACTCTATTATCCAGTTTCAATCTGTATAGATAAGTTCCGCTGGCTACTTTATTTCCATTATTGTTTTTACTGTTCCAAATTACTTTATTTTCAATATTTATAATTGGATCAGCAATATTTAAAGTTCTTACTTTTTGCCCTTTTACATTAAATATCTCAATAGCTGCATTAGAAACTGATCTGTTAATGCTGAAACTAATCGTTGTTTCAGGATTAAAGGGATTGGGATAATTCTGTTTCAGCTCAGCTGAAGGGACTTCTATATTCTCTATAACTCCAGTATTCAGATCATCCAGATCTAAAGTGTAGGAAGAACAACCATACGATCCTATTAAAAGTGTACGTGTCGGATTATGAATTAACATATCAATTACAGGAACATTGGGTAATCCATCAGAAAGACTTTGCCATTCATCTCCCCCATTTTCTGTAAAAAATACTCCTGCATCCGAACCCACAAATATCCGATCTGGAACTTCCAGATCTGGGATAATACAATTCATTGGTAACTGTGGAAGATTTGATGAAATATCGTTCCAGTTCTGTCCAAGATCTGTAGATTTGAAAACATGAGGATATGGCTCATCCCAGCGGAATCCGGATACTGTTACATAAATTGTATTCATATCAAAAGGATCTCCAGCAACTCGTGTTACCCACCTGTCTGGTAATCCTGCAGTTATATCTGTCCAATTACTTCCTTCATCTATTGAAACATGCACATTACCGTCATCTGTACCTGCAATAATTACATTCGAGTAATTCGGATTTACGGCAATAGTAGAAACAGTATGATAGCTTGTTCCGAAATCACCATCAGTCAGATCTAAACTTACTGCAGTCCAATGATTACCGCTGTTAGTTGTTTTCCAAATGCGATAAGTGCCAAAATACAAAATAGCAGAATCGATTGGATGCATAGCAAGAGGTGAAGACCAGTTTTTCCGGTCACCGCTCATCTGACCGGCAATATATTCAAACCAGACACCGCCATTAGTAGATCGATGCAAATTTCCCCATTGAGATTCAGCATATATAATATTCGGATTTGAATGATCAACCTTGCAGTAGAAACCATCTCCACCGAGGATAACTTCCCAATCATCCAAAGCACCTGTCATTGTTCTAATCGTACTATTATCCTGGGTACCACCATAAATTCTTGCGGGATTCTGGAAATCCATTTCAATGGCGTAAAACTGAGTTAATGGAATATTTTCCAGCTTATCCCAATTATTTCCGAAATCGTAGCTTGTGTACAAACCGCCATCATTCCCTTCTACAATTCTACCGGTAGTTTCATCAATGGTTAAAGCATGATGATCTACATGTATCTCATTCATGTTACCATAATCAGCAATAATTTCCCAACTAGCACCACCATTCTCAGTGCGACATAGTGCTACTCCCAGGGCATAAGCTCTATCTTCATTGGAAGGATCAACCCGGATCTGGCCAAAATACCAGCCAAAACTGGAATTCATATCTGTAATATTACCATCATTTGTCTGATACCAGTTAGCTCCGCCATCTATAGTTTTATATATTCCTTCAAAAGAATAGCTTCCAACAGACTGTCTGTCGTAAAATGCATATAATACTTCCGGATTGCTTTTGGCAATAGCTAAACCAATTCTACCAACTCCGCTATGATCTGGTAAGCCAATGGTCAATTCATCCCAGTTATCACCACCATCAATTGACTTATAAATGCCTGAAGAAAATCCACCTGAACGACGATATTCTCTACCCCGCATCCGTTCCCACATTGAAGCATACAAAATACTTGGATCTGTAGGATGCTGAACAATATCTACAGCAGCTGTAGAATCTGTTACAAAAAGTTTCCTATCCCAGGTTAAACCACCATCATCACTACGGTAAATTCCCCGTTCTTCATTCGGACTGAATAAGGTTCCAGTTGCAGCCACAAAAACTCTGTTTGAATTAGAATGATCAACAACGATTCTACCAATATAGGCTGAATTTTCCAAACCGATATGCTCCCAATTTACACCCGCATCTACAGATTTATAAATTCCATTGCCAATAAAACTCTGACTGGATGAATTAGCTTCTCCTGTTCCTGCATAAATTACATTTTCATCATTTGGATCTATGGCAACATCACCTATTGAGATCACTGGTGCTTCAGTGAAGATATTTTCCCAATCATTACCTTCATTAATTGTCTTGAAAATACCGCCTGTTGCGGCACCCACATACCAGGTTGCAGGACTGGAAGGATGGATTGCAAGATCAGTTATCCGTCCGCCAATATTGATCGGTCCTGCCAGTTCCCAATTGTATTCACGATTTCCTCTTGTTTGTTGGTGCATATCTGTTGCCTGCTGCAAACCTTCCAAATATCCCTCATGATTTATCTCATGATAAGGGTATGCTCTTTGATGTCCAAACCATTCATTGGGCAGAGCTTTCGGTTCCTTTTTTATCTTCCCGCCATAAGGTGTATCAATAAATTTAGGATGAGAGATGGTTTTATGCTTGGGAACAGGCTTGTACAAAAGTGTTCCACCAGCAATAATACTAAATACTATAATAATTAGTGCCATATATTTTAATTTCACAATTCCTCCGATTCTATCTCAGTTCAATAATTGTTTTATATTTTTTTTCTTTTTTAATCTCAATATATATTCATATAGCTCATGCAAATGTGAAATAAGATCACTAAAACCTGCATCATTTACTAAATTTATATCTGCTAATTCTTGTTTATCAATATCAGACATCTGAGAATCAATTCTTTTTTCAGCAGCAATTTTCGATATTTTATCACGTTTCATGATCCTTTGAATTTGCAATTCTTTTCCAACTGAGATATTTACAGTTAAGTCAAAAGAATCCTGCAGATCATTTTCAAAAAGAAGCGGAATCTCAAATATGAGAATTTTTTCTGTACTTGAACGAATAATCTGAAAGATCTTTTTTAATATTTCCGGATGCAGAAGCTCATTTAATTGTTTTCTTTTAAGTTCAGAATTAAAAACAATCTCACCCAGTTTATTACGATCAACAATATTATTTACTACGATTTTATTTCCAAAAATTTCTTTAATTCGGTTAATAATATATTGTTCATGGGATAATGCATGTCCGATCTTATCAGCATAGAAAACTTTTAATTGCTGTTCTTCAAACCATTTTGCAACAACTGTTTTCCCCGAAGCGATTCCACCTGTTAAGGCCACTAATAAGGGTCTATCAGGATGTTTCATCCTTGATCCTTTGTGATAGTTCATCTATTGTAAGCTCGCTCGTAAGGATACCATTCTTTGCTACCGAGATCTTACCTGTTTCTTCCGAGACTATTATTGAAAATGCATCTGTATTTTCCGTTACACCTACTCCAGCCAGATGTCGTGTTCCCAGCTTTTGTGAATATTCTACACTTTCAGATAAAGGTAATACAACCTTTACGGCATATATTCTTTCGTTCCTAATAATAACGGCTCCATCATGCAGAATTGTTTTATTATTGAAGATCGTCAGCAATAATTTAACCGAGATCTGGGCATCAATAATTTCACCGCTTTCAATGTAGTTATCCAGCTTTCTCTTATTTTCAATAATGATCAATGCTCCAATTTTTCTGAAGGACATTATTGAAACTGCATTCAGCATAGGAGAATAAAATGATTTCTTGGCACTTCTGAACAGTGTTCTCATATCATGTGTTTGGGTTATCCGGGCAAATAAATTTCTGATCTCATGCTGGAATAAAATAATAAAAATAATTATCCAATAATCTTTAAAAACTGTTAATAGAGATGTCATCATATTAAGTTTGAGTAGCGATGCTGAAAGATAAATTATAAAAACTCCCAGCAAACCCAGCAAAATTTGATAACCACCACTCTTAATTAATAAAATGAAAACTCTGTATAAAATGAATGAAACTATTATAATATCAATAATATCTGTGATTTTTGGTATAAAAATGCTCATTATATATTCCTTATTTCTTTCATAATTTTAAGAAATTCAGTGTGTTCCTTCACATCATGGACACGAATTAGTTCTACCCTGTTTTGTATTGCATACGCAGTGGAAGCAAGGCTTCCGGCAAGTCGTTCGGTAGCGATTGAATCATATACCTTTTTAATAAAGCTTTTACGGGAAGCACCAATTAATACCGGTACCCCAAAACATTTGAATTCAGACAGCTTTTTCAAGATCGTCAGATTATCTTCCTGCCTCTTTCCAAATCCAATGCCTGGATCAATAATTATTCTTTCTCTTTTTATACCGTTCTCCTGGCAGAAGTTAATTCGTTCTTCAAAGAATAATAAAATGTCTTCAATAACATCCTCGTAATACGGATCATCCTGCATTGTTTCTGGTGTTCCCTGCATATGCATTAAAATTATTGGAACTTCAGGGAATTTTTGTAATACTTTTACCATACCAACATCAAATCTAAGTGCACTAATATCATTTATTATGGAAGCTCCCGCCTGGATTGCAATCTTCGCAACTTCTGCTTTATTCGTATCAATAGAAATGGGAATCTCTGATTTTCTGCGGATCTTTTCTATGATCGGAATAACTCTTTTTAATTCTGAATCTGCATTAATTTTCATTGCTCCGGGCCTGGTTGATTCCCCTCCAATATCAATAATATCTGCACCCTCAGATATCATATCTAATGCATGTTGTACTGCTTCCTCAGTCTTGTAATATAGATTCCCGTCTGAGAAGCTATCCGGTGTTGCATTGAGAATTCCTATTATTCTGGTTTCATCCAACTTTAATTTGATCCCGTTACAATTCAGGAACATTTTTTGAGGATTTTCCAGTGTATCAATCATATTTATCAGATCTTTTTTTATTTCAGGTAATCCGAAAATAGTTTGGTAATTTAATTTTTTTACAAGTTTTTTTATTTTATCTAAATTCCCCAAAAGGATCAGATCACTAGTTTCAAGTTTACCATTTACTACGCCTTTTGCAACTGCGGCATCTCCCCCAATTGAGAGCATTTCCTGTTTAAGGATATTCGCAGCACCAAGTTTTACATTTGAAAGTTTTATAGAAAGACCTAGGGCTTTGGGTGCCATCACTTCAACTCCCCGTGAAGAGACATTGATCTTTTTTAATTCCCGGGCAGCATCTTGGAGCGAATTTATTGTTAATATTCTGTTCATCCCTTTTTACCTATTACTTCAACTCATAAATAAAGGTTATTACACCTTTTTGCACAATATCCTGTGAAATTGGATTGAACTTCCATTGACTTAAAGCACTTAGGCTGGTGAACTCAAGTTTGGATTCTGCTTTTTGTACAATTATAATATTTGTCACCGAGCCGTCAGGAAGTACATCAAATTTGATCTTTACTTTTACACTTTGCTGAACATCTTCCGGATAGGTTGGAATAACTTTATTCAATATTTTCCGATTGGCAATTTCACCTTCCAGGATGTAGGGGGAATTACTTTCAGAATCTCCAAATAGCTTATTTGTGAGTGAATTCAAATAATCATCATTTGTAAGAACAGATGTATCTTCAACATCTTCTATTTCAGATGCATTAATAAATTTTTCATCAGCTCTGTCTTTTAATTTTATAGGAGAATTACCAACTTTATTATTCATATCAAGCTGATTAAAAGCCGTCTCTTCATGTTCAGGTATATAAACTGAACTTTCTGATTCTGAAAATGTTTTTGGCAGATCAACTTTCTTGGGAATAAGATTACTCAATCTACCGATATCTTGTGTATTAGAAGTTTTTGACGGCTGTGATAATTGCGATATAAATCTTTCGTTATTCGCACTTTCATTAAATCCAAATTCAATAAATTCTATTCGTTTAAAAACACTTTCCGGTAAAATCGAGAAATTAATTAATATAGCAATCCCTATAAGAAGAAGGTGAAATAAGACTGAAGAAAGAATTCCTATATATTTTTCATTCATTGTTACTATTTAATTTCCTCAACTTGAATTTCTGTAGCTATAAAAAATCTGTTAGTACCAGATAATTTGGCAATATCCAACAGTTTGACCACATTTTTCAATTCTACTGTCTCATCTGCTCTAACCACAACAACCTGTTCCGGATCATCAATTAATTTTCTATTTAATACTCCGGGTAGTTCTTCCCAACTTACAACCTCATTATCAATAAATACTTCATTGTTTTTTGTTAAAGTAAGGCTAATATTCTTATTAAATTCATTTTGTTGTGAATTTGAACCGGGAAGATCAACCTTAATGCCTGAGTGAGTAATAAAATTCGAAGAGATCAGGAGGAAGATAAGCAGCAGGAAGATAACATCGGTAAATGAGATCAATCCAATTGATGATATCCTTTTTTTCCTGGTCTTAATTATCATCCTTCATACCTCTTATGTTATATATAAATTCATTTGTATTCTCTTCTAATTCATGTGAAAGATTCTCTACTCTTCCAATTAGATAGTTATAAAACAAAATCGTTATGATACCAACTGAAAGTCCGCCAATAGTTGTTATCAATGCCTCCCAGATACCATTCGCCAGTAAACTGATATCAACTCCGCCGCCTGTTTCACCTAATCTCATAAAAACTTTAACCATTCCGGTAACAGTTCCCAAAAAACCTATGAGTGGAGCGACAGCAGCAAATGTAGCCAGTGTTCCCAAATTTTTCTCTAAACGATGGACCTCTTTATTAACTGCTGATTCTATAGCCTCTTTAGTTTCACTCATCCCTCTATCCAGTACACTTATCGCTTTGGCGATAATATTGGCTATTGGACTATTCTCTCTATCTTCACAAATGCGAATTGCTATTTCCAGTTTATTCTCTCCAAGATATCCATAAATTTCCTGTAAAAATTCCTCTTCATTCTGGTGAGACCTTTTAAGCTGTATCAGCTTCCCGATTACCAATGATAATACGGTGATCGATATGATGAATAAAAATATCATCAGAAAACCACCCTTAGAAGCTATTGAGAATACGCTTGTTTCCACAGGAACATCAGCTGCTAAAATCACTAAATCCATCTTCCCTCCTAACAGAATATGTACGTCGATGAGATGTAATCTGTTAATATTGTCAAATTATCTTTTTTGGAAATCCGTATAAACAAAATTGGAAAGGTTTTATTTGACATTGAACCCGCTAATTCAATCATATCCGCAGTTAAGAAAATAGGAAAAAATATGAAATCGAATAGCTATGATAAATTTTACGGGATCACTACTTTTGGTGAAAGTCATGGGAAAGTGATCGGAGTAGTAATTGAAGATGTAAAACCCGGGATAAAATTTCCATTGAATAAGATCCAGGATGCTTTACATAAACGCAGACCCGGTAAGGGTGAATATTCCTCAGCGCGCAGCGAGGAAGATGAAATTCAAGTTCTGTCAGGTATGCTGGATGGAGTAACGACAGGCATGCCAATCTGTTTAGTTGTTTATAATAAAGATGCTGAAAGTAAAGATTATGAGCATTTAAAAGACTTGTTCCGCCCGGGACATGCAGATTATTCTTATTTTAAGAAATTCAAGATCTATGATCATCGTGGCGGAGGGAGAGCTTCCGGTAGAGAGACTATATCAAGAGTTGCAGCAGCTGGATTAGTTGAAGATATAACAGATGGGATCAATATTAACATATATCCTGTGAAAATCGGAAAATTTGAAATATCTGAATTTGATGCTTCTATTCAGAATGAATTATCATGGCATGATAGATCGAATTATAATGACCTGATAGAATATTTGGACAAGATAAAAGAAGAAGAAAATTCCATCGGCGGCATTGTAGAGGTAAGGATCACCAGCATTCCAGCCGGACTTGGTGATCCGGTATTTGAAAAACTTGATGCAAATCTGGCAAAAGCAATTCTCTCAATTGGTGCGGTTAAAGGAATTGAATTTGGTGATGGATTTAAACTTGCAGCACTAACGGGCAGTAAGGCAAATGATCAAATGAATAAGAATGGATTTATTTCAAATCACCAGGGTGGGATCCTGGGTGGAATAAGTACTGGGAATGACTTGATCTTCCGATTTGCAGTTAAACCTACTTCCTCGATCAATAAACTTCAGAAAACTGTTACAATAAGCAATGAAGAAGTTGAATTTAAATCTCAAGGCAGGCATGACACCTGCATAATTCCCCGCATTATACCTGTTGCAGAAGCAATGATTAAACTTGTACTGGCAGATGCACTAAGTTATCAGAAACTGATCGCAAATGATACTCTGCAATTATCAGATTACCGAGAAGCAATTGATAAGATCGATGAGGATATTTTAACAGCACTGTGCAGAAGGCAAAAAATATCTGAACTTATCGGAAAGTTCAAACAGAAAAATAATCTTCAAATTGAAAATAAAGATCGAGAAAAAGAATTACTCTCCCAACTTGAACAGAAAGCAAAATTGTGGAATATTGATGGATCTGTTGTCCTCAAAATTTGGCAGATCATTATTTCGGAAAGTAAAAACAAACAATGATAATTCTTTCAATACCCTATTTAGATAACGATTTCGTTTTTCAGAAATCCGAGGAAAATCCGGATCAATGGAAAGAATATCGTTTGGATTATTCCCGGGATCTACATTCATTTCCTTCCGAATTAATCAATGATAAAACAATTATTACCATTCGCAGTAAAAATGAAGGCGGAAAATACGATTTTGATCTCATTGATAAAATTGAATTTTACAGTATACTGGTTTCCAAAACAAACTGCCTTTGCGATCTGGAGATCAATGAAATAGATCAGCATGATATTTCATCAATTCCGGCTGAAAATCTTATTCTTTCCTATCATAACTTTTCTGAAGATATTGATTATAAAAAGTTAAAAGATATCATCAAAAAATTAGATTCAATCCCTTCCAAATATATAAAGATCGCCGTTAGAATCTCAAAATATAACGACCTGATAAAAATTACAAAATTAATATCCCAAACTACAAAACCGGTTATATTTGCCGGGATGGGGAAACTTGGTAAGATTAGCAGGATCTTATTCAAGCACCTTGGTGCAGATGCAACATTTATTGGCTTACCCGGTAATAATACAGCAGAAGGACAATTAATAAAGGAAGAAGTTGAATTATTTAAACTTAGATCCATTTCTGCAAATACACAGATCGGCGGGATAATTGGCGGTAGGCAAGTTGAACAATCACTCGGCATAAAATATTATAATGAGCTCTTCACTAAAGAAAAACTTGATGCTGTATATCTTCCCCTTATTACTGATGATTTTGATGATCTCTGGAATTGGATTAAAACCAGTAAGATTGATCTTTATGGATTTTCCATAACAATGCCGTATAAAAAAAAATTCGGAACCCAAAAAGGACTTGATGCAATTAATTTATTTCTGCCAAAAACTGATGAAATGTTGAATACTGATCTTATCGCATTTCAAAGATCACTGGAAATTTTATCAATCCAAAAGAACTACTCAATTCTTATAGTTGGCAGCGGAGCAACTGCTGAAACAGCATTGCAGGCACTTAATGATTTTAAAAAAGTAAATATTGCAAGCCGGAATGAATTAACCGGCAGAGCACTGGCACAAGCAGGTAAGCGTAATTTTATTTCACTTAACTTATTGAGGGACTGTCAATTTGACCTGATAATTAATTGCACGCCAATTGGCACAAACAAAGAAAATCTATTACGAACTTTTACTCTAAAACTTCCAAAAAGTGTGATCGACCTGCCATATATACAAAATAATACTTTACTAATAACTAATTGTATTGAAAATGAAGTCAAATTTATTGATGGAAATAATTTTTGGATCCTTCAGTCGAAAATCCACCAGCAAAGATTTATTATAGCAATATTGAATGAGGAGGGATAATGAAAATAAAACTCATGTCCTTTTTGTTGATCAGCTTTTTGTTTATATCATGTTCTACCGTGAATTACACGGAACAGGCAAAACTGACTCTGCAAGGTTCAGAGAAGAATAAGAAAGAACTGAAAAATGCTGCGAAATACTTCAACAAAACAGACCAGACAGACAAATTAGATGCACTTATTTTCCTTTATGAAAATATGCCGAACCATTCATATGTAAAGGTTGGTCTATTTGACGAAAATGAGGTTGAAGTTAATTGGAATTTCGAGACATTTAAAGACTACAATGAAGCAAAGACCGCAATGGACTCTCTTGAAGCGGAATTTGGCGAATTACATTGGAAAAAAAAAGAAAAGAGAATTGATCATCAAACTATAACTTCTGAATACCTCGTTGATAATATAGATCTCGCCTTTAAGGCTTGGGAAGATAAACCGTGGTCAAAAAAATATGACTATTCAATTTTCAAAGAGTATATTTTACCATATCGTGGGAGTAATGAACCGATAGAATCATGGCGTTCCTGGCGAGGTTATTTCCTGGACCGTTATAAAGATATAGCTTCACAGATGTTTGATAAAACAGATATTATAGAAGCTGCAGAGATAATAAATAACGATCTGAAAACCTGGTTTAAATTCAATGCCAAATATTATTTACATCCAACAGATCAGGGACTTTTTGAAATGCTTATGAGCAAAGAAGGAAGATGCGAAGATATGACAAATCTTTCGATCTATGCCTTAAGAGCTAATGGAATAGGAGCCACAAGTGATTACACACCGCATTGGGCAAACTCCGGCAATAATCACGCCTGGAATGTTATTGTCATGCCTGATGGAAAGCCAATTCCCTTCATGGGTGCCGAAGCTGATCCAGGCAAATACAAGCTTTCCAATAAAGTGGCTAAAGTATATAGAAAGGTCTTCTCCGAGCAGAAAGATAACCTTGCCTTCAAGTTAAAAGATAATGAAAAAGCTCCAGCCTGGTTAGGCGGAAAATGTTATATGGATGTTACAGGCGAATACACAAATGTAGTCGATGTAGATATTACTCTCGATCGTGATATACCAGACAGTACGAACTATCTCTATTTATGCGTATTTAATTCGGGTGACTGGAAAGCAATTCACTGGGCAGAACTTAAAGGTAGATCTGCTGAGTTCTCAGATATGGGTGTGGATATAGCTTACCTTCCCATGTTCTATATTGAAGAAGAACTCCTGCCGGCTGGTGATCCTTTTATCCTGACAAAAAATGGAGATAAAAAATTACTGGGCGGGGATGAACAATTTAATGATAAAGTTATCTTACATTCAGTTACGAAAAAGAATATCGACCGGGCGGAAAGTGGTGGAAGCACTGTCTTCTTTGAGGTCGGTGCAGAATATGAACTTTCTTATTGGGAAAACGGCTGGAAACCTTTTGGAACTAAAATGGCATTGGGAGCACCTTTAACATTTGAAGACCTTCCTGCTAAAAGATTGTACTGGCTGGTCAAAGAAAATTCAGATAAAGAAGAACGTATTTTTACTTATGACAACCTTAAACAAATTTGGTGGTAAATGACCCAGGAGCTCAAATGGAATTCAATCCAGTTGAATTAATCATAAAAAAGAAAACCGGAAAAGAACTGACACAAGAAGAATTGGAATTTTTTGTTAACTCATATATCAATGATGAAATCCCTGAATACCAGATGTCTGCTCTGTTAATGGCTATCTATTTTCAGGATATGAAAATTGAAGAGGTGCAAACACTTACAAAAGTATATATTGATTCCGGAAAGCATATCACATTCCCCGCAACCTATAAAACAGTAGATAAACACTCAACTGGAGGTGTGGGTGATAAAATAACTATCATGCTGGCTCCCATTGTTGCAGCTTGCGGCGGTAAGATCCCGATGATATCAGGACGCGGTCTGGGTCATACAGGCGGCACCTTAGATAAACTTGAATCAATTCCCGGTTTTAGAACCAATTTCAATGATTTTGAATTTAAGAAAATTATTGAGAAAGTTGGGTTTTCCATTATAAGCCAATCAGAAGAACTGGTTCCTGCTGATCGCAGGATCTATGCTTTGAGAGATGTATCCGGTACTGTGGAGAGTTTACCCCTTATCACAGCTAGCATCATGAGCAAGAAAATTGCAGAAGGTGCACAAAACCTTGTGATAGACCTCAAGATAGGAACTGGTGCATTTATCAAAGACCTTAAAACAGGTGAAAAATTGGCTGATCTGCTTATAAAGACCGGAGAAAAATTCGGACAGAAAGTTACGGTGGTATTTTCCAATATGAATTCTCCCCTGGGTGGTTATATTGGCAATGCCCTGGAAATTAAAGAGACAATCGAATATCTTAAAGGTAAGGATATTCCTGATATTGATGTTCTTACCAAAACTTTAGCCGTGGAAATGTTATTGCTCTCTGAGGTAGCCGAATCTGAGAGCGAAGCAATGAATATGATACAAGAAGTTATAAATTCTGGTAAAGCTTTAAAATATTTCAAGAATTTTATAGAGCAGCAAGGTGGTGATCCTGAAGTTTGCGAGAACACATCCTTACTCCCTCAAGCTGAATATAAGATACCAATTATCTCTAAAAGATCAGGCTGGATCAGTTTAATAAATTCTCAACAAATTGGTTATGCCATGGTTGATATCGGGGCTGGCAGGAAAACACTTGATTCTAAACTGGATTACTCTTCAGGTGCATATTTAACTAAAAAGATCGGTGATAAAATAAGTATAAATGAAACCATCGGATATGTTTACTGCAACGATAAAAAGACAGGTAATTTGTGCATAACCAAGATCCTAAAAAGTTATAAAATAACAGATAAAAAAGTACAAAAAGAGAACACGATCCTTAAAATTCTGAAATAACTTTGTTAGTTACATTAGTGTATTTAGAATGAAAAGATCATTGAGTAATTTAGAACTTGATATTGAAAAGTAGATATTGGATGATTGTTTCGATGGTTTTATAAAACTGGTACTACAAAAATTATTTATCCACTTACAATCAAAGAACTTTCCACTCAAAAAGATGAAGAAATGGTTGAAACATAGAGAATAAAAATTGATAATTATTAATTGGAAATGTGAATTGAGAATTTTTAATTTTACATTTTACATTTTAAGTTGTGATTGTTAAGTTCCAGCTGTGCTGGCAGGACATTAAGCAAACTGTTGCTTGATGAAGTAGAAAAAACAAAGGAGTATTAATAGTATGCCATGGATAAAAGGAGAAGACTGTATTGGTTGTGGAATATGTGTTGAAAATTGTCCGGTAGGAACAATTTCTCTAGAGAACGATGTAGCAGTTATAGATATGGTTAACTGCATCCATTGTGGAATCTGCCACGATACGTGCCCTAAGTTAGCAGTAAGACATGACAGTGAGAAAATACAAGATGAAGTTAAATCAAACATAATAAAAACAAAAGAATTTATGCACGATTGTGCTAAGTATCTTGGAGATTCGAAAGAAAAGCAAAAATGTCTTAACAGAATGATAAAGCATTTCAATAAAGAAAAAATTGTTATGGAAAAAACATTAGAAAAACTACAAATGCTTAAAAAGGAATGAACACTATTTTTTAGGATTATTTGAGATGATACTGTACGGAGAAAACAGGTGAAGCTTCCTGGGTGAAAAACTACTAGAACAGTAATATATTATGCAGGAAGTAAATTAGGAATTTTACATTTTATGTTAGGATCGGTATGTTCCAACATCAAGTTTGAATTAATGGAAATGCAAAAAGAGAAGATTTTAATGAAACACTGATATCAATGATATAAATGAGAAATTAAAAAAACTTATGAACCACAGCTCCTTAAGAAAAAGAGATAGACATGATTGATCTGTAACAGAAAACTAGATTGAATTTATAAGCATCCATAATAGAAGGAGTAGAAAGATATGGCCTGGATCAAAACCATAGAAGATGTTGAAGCTGTTGGACAGTTGAAGAAAATTTACAAGAAACTTATCAGTGAACGTGGTAAAGTTTCCAATATAATGAAAATTCAGAGTTTAAATCCACCTGCCTTAAAATCCCATTTAGAACTCTATATGAACCTGATGTTTGAGAGTTCTGATCTGAAGCGTAAAGAACGAGAACTTATCGCTGTTGCCGTATCCTCAGCAAATGGCTGTAAATATTGTATGAATCATCATGGAGAAGCTTTGAACCATTACTGGAAAGATAGATCGAAAATAGAAAAATTATGGAAAGATTACAAGTCTCTTGAATTTTCTGAAAAGATAGTTAGTATGATCGAATATGCTGTTAAATTAACCAAAAATCCGAATGATATCAGCCAAACAGACGTCGTTAATTTGCAGAAAAACGGTTTTACAGATGGGGCTATTTTAGATATTAATTTGATTGTTAGTTACTTTAATTTTGTAAATCGTATAGCATTAGGATTGGGTGTGAACTTCACACCGGATGAAGTGAGTGGCTATAAAAATTAAAAGAAATTAAATTGATTAAAAAACTGAAAGCTCATTCATAATATTTTATTATTTCCCTATAATAATATATGTTAATAAAGTAGTACTTTCGTTATATATACATTACCCCAAAAACCTTGACACTCATATCTCTGAAAATAATTTGGTTTTTCAGATTAGATAAGTGTTCTAATCTATTGAATTATAAGAAGTTAAAAATATTAGATAAGGATGTGAAAAATGGCAGTACCAAAAAGAAAAACTTCTAAATCTCGTAGAGATAAAAGAAGAACTCATTATAAAGCAACTGCACCTGCAACAGCTGTTTGCTCAAATTGCGGTGAAATTTGTAAACCTCATAATATCTGCGCAAAATGCGGTCATTATAACGGAAAAAAGTTCTGGAAGTAAAAGAATAGTCTTTAAGTTTTGTTATGCATATAGCTATTGATGCCTTTGGCAGTGATAATGCACCTTTCCCGGAAGTGGAGGGTGCAATTATTGCAATTAAGGAAGGACTTTGCGATAAGATATACCTGGTTGGTAAGCAAGATATCCTTGCCAAAGAGCTGGAAAAATTCTATTATCCAAAGGATAAGATAGAGATCGTTAATGCCACAGAAGTTATCAGCATGAGTGATTCTCCATCACGTATGGTAAAAAAGAAAAAGGATTCTTCTTTGGTAAAAGCTATACAGTTGCAAAAAGATGGAGTTGTGCAGGCTGTTGTAAGTGCCGGTAATACTGGTGCGGTAATGGCTGCTTCTCTTTTTGGTTACGGCAGGATCAAAAATATCATTCGTCCTGCTATTGCCACAACTTTTCCTACCCAGTCACATCCAGAGATCATTCTTGATGTAGGTGCAAATGTAGAATGCTCTCCGGAGAATTTAGTTCAATACGCGATACTTGGCAGCTTATACTTTAAATTTTTCTTCAAAAGCAAAAATCCCCGTGTTGCACTTTTAAATATTGGTGAAGAGAAATCAAAAGGAAATGAACTTGTTAAGAAAACTTATATAAAATTAGAAGAGAATAAAGATATTAATTTTGTGGGAAACATAGAAGGGAAAGATCTGTTAAAAGGAGTCGTAGATGTTGTTGTCTGCGATGGATTTGTTGGTAATGTTATGCTCAAGACCGTTGAAGGAGCAGCTTATTCAATAATGTCTATCCTTAAAAGTGAGATGAAAAAAGATTGGATCGCAAAAATTGGGGCATTACTCTCATTTCCGGCTTATGCCTATTTAAAAAAGAAACTGGATCATTCAGAATATGGCGGTGCTCTACTTGTGGGACTTAATGGTATTTCAGTAGTTTCACATGGAAGATCAAATTCTAAAGCTGTAAAAAATGCTGTAGGTCTCGCTGCACATCTGGTAGAGTCGGGTTTTGTACAGCATACAAAAGAATATTTCGAGGAGAAAATATAATGAGCATAAAATATTATGCTAAAATTTCAGGAACAGGTATGTATGTACCTGATAAAGTTCTAACTAACTTTGATCTTGAGAAAATTGTAGATACAACTGATGAGTGGATTAAAACCAGAACTGGTATGTCTGAACGACATCTTGCCTCCGAAGATCAGGCTGCTTCCGACCTGGCTTATGAAGCTTCATTAAAGGCTATCGAATCTGCTCGTATTCGAGCTAAAGATATTGATATGATCATTGTTGCCACAATTTCCGGTGACTATGCCTTCCCCTCTACTGCTTGTATTTTACAACAAAAACTTGGTTTGAAAGGTTTTCCTGCATTTGATGTTTCAGCTGGATGTACAGGCTGGGTCTACGCTGCTAATATTGCCAAACAATTCATTGAAAATGGAATTGCTAAACATATCCTGGTAATTGGAGTTGAAATACTTACTAAGATCACTAATTGGAAAGATCGCGGAACATGTGTGCTTTTTGGAGATGGAGCCGGTGCAACAGTTATCTCTCGAGCTAAGGAAAGAGACATTTCCAGATTTATAGATTCGGAACTTGCAGCAGACGGTACGCAACATGAACTGCTGATCCAGAAAGCAGGTGGTTCACGTCTACCGGCTACAAAAGAGACCGTGAAAGAAAATCTTCATACTGTCTACATGGAAGGTAATAAAATATTTAAAAATGCTGTACGCTCTATGTACAATGCCTGTGAGATCGTATTAAAACGAAATCAACTTGATGTACACTCCATTGACTGGTTAATAACACATCAGGCCAATTTACGGATCATTCAGGCTTTAGGAAAGAAATTAAAGATCAATGAAAATAAAGTAATTATAAATATTGAGAAATATGCTAATACTTCATCCGCTACAATTCCTATGGCTTTGGATGAAGCTATTCGCAGTAAGAAAATCCGTCATGGCGATATTGTACTCTTAGCTTCTTTTGGCGCAGGTCTAACTTCCGGAAGCTTATTAATAAGAATTTAAATAAGAGAATTAATAATGAGTAAGACTGCATTTATTTTTCCAGGTCAGGGAACACAATATGTTGGAATGGCTATGGATTTTGTTAAAAGCAATATAGAATTTGAAAAGATCCTAAATAATTTTGATAAAAAAAATAACACCGATCTTTTAAACATCATGTTTGAAGGTCCCGAAGAAAAATTAAAAGAAACCAGATTTACCCAACCGGCAATTTTATTTCACAGTATCGTTGCCATGAAAACCGTTCTTAATGAGATCAATATTAAACCGGATTATGTTGCCGGGCACTCTTTAGGAGAATTTTCAGCACTTGTTGCCAATGGAATTCTCACACTGGAAGATGCCATGTACCTTGTTCACAAACGGGGAGAATTCATGATAGAAGCCAATGAAGGCAAACCTTTTGCCATGGCTGCTATTATAGGCCTTTCTTCTGATGAAGTAAAAGATATTTGCGAAGAAGCTTCAAAAGTTGATGTTGTAATTACTGCAAATTTCAATACACCTGTTCAAACCGTTATTTCAGGATCTAAAGCCGGAGTTGAAAAAGCCGCTGAACTTGCCAAAGAGAAAAATGCTAAAAGAATAGTTCCACTTGCTGTAGGTGGTCCTTTCCATTCTCCACTTATTAAAAAAGCTGAAAACTGGCTTATGGCAGAAATGAATAATATCAACTTTAGTAAAACTTCGATTCCATTGATATCCAACGTAAATGCAAAACCTGTAACCGATATTGAAGATATAAAAAATAACCTTGCTAAACAAATCACTTCATCAATTCTCTGGGTTGATTCTGTGAAATTCATGATCAGCGAAGGTGTTGATCTATTTATTGAATTCGGACCTAAAAAAGTGCTGGCTGGAATGCTAAAGAAAATTGACAAGAATGTGAGAGTAATAAGTATCGACACGATTGAGACATTTAAATTAGTAAAAAATGACTTGGAGATGCTATGAAACGTTTAGAAGAGAAAGTTGCTATAATTACTGGAGCAGCTCGAGGAATTGGCTTTACCATAGCTGATGTTTTAGCTGAAAATGGAGCAACTTCAGTGATCATTGATCTTGATCAGGAAGCCGTAGATCTCGCAGTCCAACAAATTGATGATAAAGGAAATAAAGCAATTGGCTTAGCTGCTGATGTAACAAATACAGAAGGAATAGCATCCGTATTCAAAGAAATCAATGAAAAATTAGGTAAAATTGATATTCTGATAAACAACGCTGGTATAACTAAAGACGGATTACTGATGAAAATGAAGGAGTCTGACTGGGATGCAGTAATAAATGTAAATCTCAAAGGTACATTTATTTGTACTCAGAAGGTTTGCAGATATATGATGAAAAAGAGATCCGGTGCAATTCTCAATATTGCCTCTGTAATTGGTTTGATGGGTAATGCCGGACAAGCAAATTATGCTGCCTCCAAGGGCGGAATCATTGCTCTAACTAAATCATCTGCAAAAGAATTTGCATCCAGGAATATCCGGGTAAATGCAATTGCTCCCGGTTTCATTCAAACAGAAATGACTGACAAATTACCGCAGGAAATTATTGACAATTATGCAGCAGCTATCCCATTAGCTCGAATGGGAACAGCGAAAGATGTTGCTGATTTATGTTTATTTCTAGTTTCGGAAGAAGCTGGTTATATAACTGGCCAAACCATCCAGGTGGATGGCGGCTTGATAATGTAGCAAAAAATTAAGGAGGAGATAATGGACATTAAAGCAAAAGTAACTGAGATCATAATTGAAGAACTTGGTGTAGAAGCTGGCGAAGTAACTATTGAAGCTAGTTTTATTGAAGATCTTGGAGCAGATTCTCTTGATACAGTTGAGCTTATCATGAAATTTGAAGAAGAATTTGATATCGATATTGCTGATGAAGAAGCAGAAAAACTTACTACTGTTGGAAAAGCAATCGAATATCTTGAAAAACAATTAAGTTAATAAATATTCTTGGTGGAGTTATAATGTTATAGCTCCACCATACTAATATTTGAACTGAGGTTTGTATGAATAAACGAAGAATCGTCGTTACCGGAATGGGTACAATAAATGCAGTCGGTCATAATGTTGAAGAAACATGGAAGAATCTACTCGCTGGAAAATCCGGTATTGATCATATAAAAAAATTTGAAATAACTGATGATTATGCCAGTAAAATTGCAGGTGAAATTAAAAATTACGATCCTTTAGAACACTTTGAAAAAAAGAGATTAAAAAAACTCGATACCTATACACAATACGCTCTAATCGCTTCAAAAGAAGCAATGGAAGACTCAGGTCTGTTACAAGCTGATTTTGATCATGATCGAGCTGGAGTAATTGTATCTTCAGGTATTGGCGGTATGCTCACATTTGAAACTGAAGCATATAAAATGGCTCTGAAAGGTCCAAAAAGAATAAGCCCTTTCTTCATCCCTAAAATGATCTCTAATATCGCATCTGCCGAAATTGCAATAAAATATCAACTAAGAGCTGTTAATTTTAATATTTCTTCTGCCTGCGCTTCGGCAAATCATGCTATCGGAACTGCATTCCGATCAATTCAATACGGAGATGCAGATATTATGATCGCAGGCGGCTCGGAAGGATCCGTGACCCCTTTAGCTGTTGCTGGATTCTGTTCCATGAGAGCACTTTCCACCCGCAATGATGAACCTCAGAAAGCCAGTCGACCATTTGATAAAGAACGGGATGGATTTATAATGGCTGAAGGTGGCGGTGTGATAATTCTTGAAGAGTTGGAACATGCTCTCAAACGCGGTGCCAGAATATATGCCGAGCTAATCGGTTATGGTGCATCAAGTGATGCATATCATATTACAGCACCTTCAAAAAATGGTGAAGGAGGAGCACTTGCCATACAAAATGCAATTAAAGACGCTGGCATAAATCCAGAAGATATTGATTACATTAATGCGCATGGAACATCAACTCCACTGAATGATCCAACTGAAACTGCCGCGATAAAATCAGTTTTTGGTAATTATGCGTATAAAGTTAAGATAAGTTCTACAAAATCTATGACAGGTCACACACTTGGTGCTGCTGCCGGTATTGAAGCTATTGTATGCTGCAAATCCATAACATCCGGAAAGCTGCATCCAACTATAAACTATGAGTATCCTGATCCAGCTTGCGATCTGGATTATATTCCAAATAAGGCTATTGAAATGGACGTAAAATATGCTTTAAATAATTCTCTTGGTTTCGGTGGTCATAATGGTGTAGTCATTTTTAAAAGATTTGTGAACTAAAAAGTGATCCGGCTTAGGCTGGACACTTTATTTTTTATTTTGAAAAATATTATCAAATCTCTCATTTCACAAGTATCAAATAAAAAATCCGAACAATTTAATATTAAAAAATTCCAGAAGATCATCAATTATAATTTTAACGACCAATCTATGCTGATTGCTGCTCTTACACATACTTCGCAAGAACCTTTGAGTACAAAAGGATCTCATTTTGAGAGAATGGAATTTTTGGGTGATTCGGTTTTAGGTTTGATCACTTCAGAAGAGCTGTTTTTAGAATATCCTGATTATAACGAAGGTGAACTATCCAAGTTAAAATCTAAGATTGTATCCAGGAAGATGCTTGCTCTTGTATCGAACAAAATAAAGCTAAAAAATTACGTGATCTTTAATAGTGATTCGGCGGGTAAAGGCGGCTTAAACTCGGTTTTATCAAATACGATGGAATCATTGATCTGTGCAATTTATCTTGATGGTGATCTTGAGAAAACCCGCAAATTTATCAAACAATTCATTTTGAAGGATTATTCTTTGCAGTTGAAAAAGGGAGACCTGACTGATCATAAAAGTAAACTTCAGGAGTTTACTCAAGCTGAATTTCATGCTACACCGGATTATCAGATCTTAAAAGCTGAAGGACCTGAGCATGAAAAAATATTTACAATCCAAGTAAGTATAAAAGGCGAAGCTTACGGTTTAGGGAAAGGTCCAAATAAAAAAGCAGCACAGCAGGATGCGGCAAAACATGCCTGCAAAAAACTGGGATTTTAACAGTCAGAACAAAAATGAAAATATTTCCAATTTTTATTCCTCATCTCGGTTGTCCGTTTAATTGCGTTTACTGCGATCAGGTAGCAATAACAAAAAGTAAACCACCTGAAATTAATTCCATCTCAGAAAGTATAAGAGCATTTTGTGAATATAATAAAAATGATGAAAAAGAGATCGCTTTTTTTGGCGGTACATTTACAAAACTTAAAAAGGAACTGCAACAAACATATTTTGATGCTGTAAATGTACATAAAAATGCATTTGACGGGATCAGAATCTCTACCAGACCGGATTCAATAGATCAAAATATCATCGATTTTTGTAAGGATAATAATGTTCGAACCATTGAACTGGGAATTCAGAGTTTTGATACTTCAGTACTTAATGCTACTAAACGTGGTTATACCTCTCAAACTGCTATAAATTCCTGTAATCTTATTAAAGAGAATAACATTAGACTGGGTATACAGTTAATGCCCGGACTTCCTGGATTTAACACTAGTTCTCTTAAAACAACAATTGAAACAACGATCGCACTTGAACCTGAATTTGTGAGGATCTATCCAACCATCGTTTTAAAAAATACAAAGCTTGAAGGATGGTATCAAGCAGGAAATTATTCTCCTCTCTCATTAATCGAATCAATCAAGATCTCAGCTGAAATGATAATGAAATTTAGAGAAAAAGATATTATTATAATCAAGGTCGGGCTACATTCTGATATTGATAAAGAGAATATAATTGCCGGGCCATACCATCAATCATTTGGGGAATTAGTAAGAGCTGAAATGTTGAGGAATAAAATACTGAATAGTTTTGAAGATAAAACACTGGAAATTTCCAGGTATGACATTTCACTTTTTAAAGGATTTAATTCCAAAATGTTAAAAGATCTTAAACTGGACAATAAAATTGACTCGTTACCGGTGAAGATCAATAATAAATTACTGAAAGATCAGTTTAAGTTCAGCAAGGCAAAACCTGACGGTTATTGGTGATCATGATATTCTTTTTTATCACAGTTTCAATTATATTAATTCTATTATTTTACTACAAGACAATACCGGCAATTAATGGCTGGCGAAAAATATTATTGATCTCTTTGCGCTCAATTGCATTTATCATTCTATTACTTTTACTATTAAATCCGGTTCTATTTTTCTATCAAAATAAATCTCAGCAACCATCTATAGTTTTTTTAAATGATGTATCGGAAAGCATGCAGCAGATAGGAAATGGATCATCCAAGTTAGAAGTATTTCAAGACCTGAAAAATGATATTGAGAAAGTTATAGGATCAAAAAATTATAATATTATTAATTATAATTTTGCGAACGGCTTAGAGGGTGATACAAAAGCTACTGATATAAGTAAAACATTTCTTCAGCTTTTCAGGAAGACAAATCCCGAAAATATTAGAAATATCTTTCTTATCTCTGATGGTTGGTTCAATGATGAGAACTTAGATATAATTGAAAATCAAAATATTCCGATCTACACGATCAATCCCCACTTTAACGCAGCTGATATTGACCTTAAAATATTAGAGTTAAAACATAACAAGAGTGTTTATAAAGAAGAGATAACCCCTATTGAAGTTAGTGTAGGTGCAATAAATTATAACGGTAATGCTAAAGTCGAACTACATTCTAATGAAAAGCTGATAATGAAAAAAGAACTTAGTTTCAAGAAAAACGAGATATTCAAACTTAATTTTGATGTATCTTTTTCTTCTATCGGACTTAACCCTATCGAGGTACGAGTCAATTCAGATTCTATCGAAATAAATAGTGATAACAATCTGGCAAATAGTGCAATCATGGTAGAGCAGAATAGGTTAAAGGCATTATTGATCTCAGATCGCTTGAATTGGGATGTAAAATTTATTAAGAATGCTGTAAATTCTGATCAACATTGGCAAAGCAAGTTCCTTTTGAAAAATAATGGTTTGTTCGAAGCTCAAAAGGAAGTCTCTTTTAATACTGAGATGAGTGAAGTTAATGTCCTCACTTTAATTAATACCGGGAATTTAAATTTGTCCAGTGATGATGTAAAAATAATTAATAAGTTCGTGAACAAGGGCGGAGGATTATTTATTATTGGTAAACCCCTTGAAAAATTGGAGAATATATTACCTGCTGTAAATTCCGGTATCAATAAAACATTTAAAGCAACATTTGAGTTAACTCAATATAGTGATCGTTTTTATACTTTTTCCTCAATTAGTAAAAAAGATATAAAGAATATCCCACCAGTTTCATATTATTATATCAATCCAAAAGTAGAAGCAAATATCTTAGCACAATTTAATAATGATGAAAAAAGCCCGGCTATTTTATATAATAAGTTTGGGAAAGGTAAGATCCTGGAGTTTGCTTTCTTAGATCATTGGAAATGGCAGCTCTGGAGCTCTTCAGACAGCTACAATGATTTTATCCATAATATTTTTTCTTGGTTAGCACAAACAAGATCTGAACGTCTCTATGCAACACTTGATAAGTATTCTTTCTATTATGGTGAAGATATCAAAATAGATCTGTTTGCCTATGATGAAACTCTATCTCCTGTATCTGAGTTAAATGCTGAAATAACTGTGACAAATTCAAAAGATCAAATTGTCTATCAGGGATTTATGTTGAATGAAAATGATATATATACTTTAAAAATATCTGATCTACCCGCTGAAAAGTATAAATTTCATATTTCAGATAGAATTTCCAAATCACAAACTGATGGTCAATTTATTGTATCTGAAGACTCACCCGAAAGTAAAGATACCGGGATCAATCTTACATTATTATCTTATATCTCGAACAAATCTAATGGGAAACTAATTGATAGTGCTGAAGAGCTAGAAATTATCAAAGCAGAAAATAGAACAATTAAAATTCGTAATGAAATACCTATTTATAAAAAATGGTATGTTATATTAATCTTTTTACTGGCATTTTGTATTGAACTGTTTTTAAGAAAAAGATGGGGACTCCTCTAATAAAAAACAGCCTGTAAAATTACAGGCTGTTCTCTTTTAAATATTAATTTGTTTAGAATTTGATCATCATTGATGTATCCAGACCAATTCCTTTGCCATAACGGAAAAATCCATGGTAGAATGTGGTTCCAAATTTCCATTCAAATCTATCAAAGATCAATCCTGTTTTAAACTCATAGAATACATTATCATCATAACCCATTACAGCTTGAAATGGCAGGCATTTCCACTGATATCCTGCACCGAAAGAAAATCCATTTTTATATGAGTGCTGATTATTTATATATTTTCCCATTACCTGCAATTCGTCAAAGAAAGTGTAGTCCATTCCCACACTTACAGAAGGATTAAATTTCACATAACGGTTTTTTACTCTAGTAGTATCATCTTCTATAAATGTTTCTTCTATTGCTTCATAGTCTACATCAAAATATAATAGATCATTTCTATAATATTTATCATACCAGCCGCCGCCAAGATTCTTATAGTTTAACTGCATAAACAGGTCATCAATTTGTGCGTGTATATTACCATTGAAGAACTTTACTTTCACACCTAATCCAAAGGAGGGAGTTAATCTACCAACAGAAGCTTCATCAGTATATTTGAAATATGCTCTATAATGATAGTAAAGACTATCCTTCATAGAACCGAATTTCTGAGAACTATCGTCAATTGAAGCATACATCATCGAGTAGTCTAAATTGATGTTTGCTCCCACATAAAGAGTCATATCCCTTAAGTATTCCACAAAAGCATTGCTTTCTTCTTCTGGGAACAATCCGGGGATCATGCCAAAACTCACACCATGAGGATATGCATAGTTAAAAGTAGCTCTCCAAAAAGAAAAAACTCTACTTCCTTCACCTGTATTACTTTCATATGGGATATTCGTATCATTTCCATAAATAACCAGGTTGGAATACATTTTATCCAAGATCTCTACATTACCATAAGTTTTCAAATCAAAAGCAAAATTCCAGTTTTTATGACCAAAATTAAGTAAACATGTTGAAGTATTAAAATCTAAATGAAAATCATCAGCTGTAATAATACTTTTCTCGTTTTCTGTAAGCTGACGATCAATTTGAAACATCCGCAAATCATCAAGTCTGAGTATTGAGTTGTTTATATTCAATTGATTACTTAAATATGGGAGATGGATCTGAGAATAATTTCTGTTAGCATTATTAGCCGGATTTTCCGGGAAGAAATCAAAATTCCCGAATAAAGCTAAACTCAATGTAAATATGAATATTGTTATTATTATTTTTTTCATTATTAGTTCTCCCTACTCTTAATCAATCAGATCATTGCTGATGTTAATTTCAACTTCAATATCTGCCTGAACTTCTAAACCGCCAGTCCATGCATGTCCACCATTACTAAACATGTGAATCCTGGGAAGAGTATATACTGAATCACTAATAAAATAAAATAATTCATTCTGTAATATATCAAGTTCAAATTGTTTGCAGCTATCTCCCACCGTTTCTTCAAAAAGAGGAACTCTGAACATCTGAACATTATTCGAATCAGGTTCTTCAAAGTTGAATATTTCAGTATAGACCTTTGTGCTGTCGTCAGAAACGAGAATATCAAAACCTAGCTCCATTCCAGTGTTATTCCAATACTTAAAAACAATCTTACCAGTATTGTACGCATCAAACATTTTAGCTTCAAAATCCTTAGTATCTTGTATTTCAATATCAATTTCTCCATTGTCTAGTGGAATGATCCAGATCCCATCTTCTTCATAAGTCATAATCTGTAAATCTGCGATTATTTCAAAATCAACAGTTATTGAATCATCAAATGAAAGTTCTGGTATGATTGATCCATTACCAATTACAGGATCCATTGCATAATCAAATCCATCCGGGATGAGCTGCAGCATATTATTAATATTGTACTCATCAGAACTAAATTCAATTTGAGTAATTCCCTGTTCAACATTTAAATTGATCGGATCTCCTTCAAGATGAGTAAGTGGAACTTCAGTTGTATCACGCTTAGCAATAAGTTCAAATGATGCAACCATAGGAATTGGAGATTCTATAGTGAAGATTATAGAACTGTTTCCATTGAACATAAAACTATCTTCATCAACAATCTCAGGTTGAACAAGATCGATATCCTGGTAACCTTCGATCAGATCAATTGATTGTGAAGGTACCATAGCGTTAATAATATATTCAGCCTGAATATCTGTGATCTGGATATCTAATTGTACCGTTGCTGTAGTATCAAGTAATGCTGAACTATTATTAGTAACATCACCCTCACCTATTAGTTTAATTGTTATTTCATTACTTATCAAACTATCACTATCTGCCAGACTAATTACTCCAGTAACAGTGCCACCTTCAGGAGCTACATTTTCAAATATAGCTTCTCCAACTACTTGAGTGGCATCAAGGATTTGAACTGTCAAAGGTAATCCTTCAGGAGCATTTCCCAACCAGAATACTGTATTATTTGTAATTGTAAGATTTAAGTTACCACTTACAAATTTGATCTGCTCATACTCATCAAATGGCTCAAATTCTTTTGTAATATCAAAGGGAATAGTTACATTTGGATATCCCGGGATAACATTAACAGGCTGTCCATTGAATTGTCCAATATCAGGTGGAGCTATTTCTGCTAATGCGAAATACTCGCTATGCACATCTGTATCTTCAATTTCTATATCACCAAGAAGTTGCGATTCTGATATCATTTCATAGAATTGGAGTGTGTCTCCATTGGCCTGAAATGATCCAACCTCTTCAGCAATAACCTCAGCATCAAATGTATCATGCAGTAAAACTAGTCGAATTGGGACTGTCCAAGAAGGCAATCCAATATCATTTGGTATCGAACAACCAATTATTATTAAAACTAAAATAACCGGTATTATCAGTTTTTTCATTTATCCTCCCAAAATTCATTTTATAAAATTTTTGATAAAATTATTTATATGTGAGTTATAATAGTTCAAACTAAATTAATCCGTCCAGTAAAAAAAAATTTATTAATCTAAGTAGTAATTATCTTCCTTGACATTATATTTATTTTTTTTAGTTTATTAATCATTAAAGTATTTTATTACAAGGAGAAAAAATGAAAAAAAAGTTAATCTTCTTATTCTTATTATTTACAGCAATTTTATCTGCTGAATGGACAGTTGTACAAACCTACTCAATTCCTGAAGGCTCATCAGGACTTGCTTTTGACGGTACATATCTTTATTGCGGCATATATGGAGCCAATGGAGATGAAGTCTACCAAATTGATCCAACTGATGGAACTTATCAACTCCAATTCAGTGATCCGATTCTGGAAGATACATATGGCATGAGTTTCGATGGAACTAACCTCTGGTTAACAGATCATCGTAATGGTACTTACGAACCTGCTGCTGCCTATCAGTATGATATGTCAGGAAATATCTTATCCGAATTTGATCTTCCAGCTCATTATATGTCTGGTATTGCCTACGATAATGGAGATTTTTGGGTTGCAACCTACTACCCGGATAATCCGTGTATAATCTATCAAGTTGACAATACAGGTACTGTGTTACAGCAATTTAATTTTGAACTCCCAGACACCACTGAACAACCATGGGATTTGTGTATGCTTGGAAGTGATCTCTGGATTGCAGACTATTATGATGATGTTTTATACAAAGTTGATACTTCTGGAACGATATTAGATTTTCACTCTTCCGAAGGTACTGATCCCGCAGGAATAGTCTGGGATGGACAATATCTTTGGTATTGTAATAATGGTTCTGGAGATTATGATTTTCTTTATAAAGTAGATCTTGAAGGTGCTGGTGCACCGGTTATCCAACTCGGCTGGGATGAATATGATTTTGGCAACACAACTGTTGGTCAACTTGCCTCTGTTGAACTTCCTATCACTAATTCGGGCACTGCTGAACTTTCTATTACTACAATGAATTTTTCTCTACCTGAATTCTATACAAACGAAAATTTACCTTTTACTATTGCACCGGGTGCATCCGAAAATCTTACAATACTATTTAATCCATCATCTTGGGGAACTTATGACTGTACTTTAGAGATCAATTCAAATGATCCGGTACATCCAAATGAAGAGATTATATTAACTGGATATGGAATGATTGAAGGTCCACATATTAGTGTTACTCCTACAACACAGAACTATAATTCCGTACGGATGGGTGCAGTTACAGGAAGATATATTGAAATAAGTAATCAGGGTAATGAACTGTTAGAATTAAGTGAATTAGAATTTGATATTTCACAATATTTTGTAGATGATACTGTTGAACTTCCAGTTTCAATTCTTCCTTCTGAAAACTATAACTTAAGAATTTGGTTCAATCCCGAAGAAGCTATCAGCTATAATGGAGCTTGTATAATTCACAGTAATGACCCTATTACACCAATGATTAGTATTGCCCTTGATGGAAGTGGCAGCGATTCTTCATATCCAATAGGTCAGCAATTATGGCAATATCAAATTACTGCTGGTTATGATAACTCACCAAAAGCTATAGCTCCCATTTCCGATATTACAAACGATAATATAGATGATGTGATAGTATGTTCTCAAGACAATTTTATTCGCTGCTTTAATGGTAATTCATCCGGTATAGCAGATATTATTTGGGAAAATGAGATATCTTCCGGTGATGTCTATTCTCAAAATGGATTAGCTATCATTGATGACATAGATGGTGATGATAAAGATGATATTATTGCAGGAACAACTGGCGGTGACAGGGCAGTACATGCTATTTCTGGGAAAACTGGTGAAGATATCTGGATATATTATACATCTGAATATGGTGACGGTGGATGGGTATATCAGGTTGAAGCTTCCAAAGATTTTAATAATGATGGAGTAATTGATGTTTTAGCTGTAGCTGGTGATGATTCTATGGATCTTGGTCCTAAGCGCATATTTTGTGTTGATGGTTCAGACGGTACAGTTATCTGGTCTTATACTGATGGTGGACCGCAATTCAGTTGTCTGAGCATAGAAGATGTGAATGGAGACAACATTCCTGATGCCATTGCCGGAGCTTCTAATTCTTATGAATCAGAAGGTAAAGTTTATGGAATTAATGGTGCGGATGGTACCCAACTGTGGCAATTTACTACAGCTGGAAATTCGGTATGGGCAATCAGTCAGGTAGATGATCTCAATTCTGATGATATAGATGATATTGTTGTAGGTGATTTTAGCGGGAATTATTATGGATTAAATGCTACAACAGGAAATGTAGAATATTCCGGTTCGATTGGTACTTGCCTGATAATCAGATTTGAAACACTTTATGATGTCAATGGAGATTCTCACCCTGATATTCTTATCGCTCACAACAGTAGCAGCAATGCTGTTGTTATTGATGGATTTACCGGAGATAACATATGGCTTCAATCTGTAGCAGATCAGCCCTGGTGTGTTGATAAGATCAATGATATCACAGGTGATGGGATCCAGGAAGTGTTAGTTGGTACATTATTTAACAACAATTATGGTTATTTTCTTGATGGAGCAGATGGAACAAACTTAGGAACTGCTAGTATAAGTTCTGCTGTAGATGCAATTGCTGGTATTCCCGATATAAACAATGACGGATCATGGGAAATGGTATGCGGAGGTAGAAATGGAGAAGTTATATGTATCTCAGGTGGCGAGTCTAATGTATATTCAACGCAACACACTGTTCCTGATCCCCATGATATTGTCGAATTATTCGGCAACTTCCCCAATCCATTCAATCCAAAAACTTCAATTAATTTCAATTTGGAAAAAGACTCAAACGTAAATTTAGAGATTTTTAATATTAAAGGTCAATTGATCAGAACACTGATCAATGAAAAATTATCTGCATCTTCTTATAGCATGATATGGAATGGAAAAAACGATATTGGTAAGACAGTTTCATCTGGAGTCTATCTTTATAAATTGCAAGCGGATACAAAACAATTAACTAATAAATGTATATTACTTAAATAATCATACAAATAATAGATAATTTTGGGGGTAGCAGTCATGCTGCCTCTTTTTTTATATTGACATTATATCAATATTAATTTCATTAAGTTGGTAAGTGATAATAGTATAAGAAAGAAAACATTGAAGGAAATGAATGAATCGTAAAGAATTGATAGACTGGCTTATTGAAAATGGAGATGCTGTAATTCAATATCGTACAGCTACTGAACTGGCAGAAGACAAATCAGAATTTAATATTTCCTCATTGCGAACTCATTTAATGAAAACGCAGATGGCTCATTATTGGATGAAATGCCTTAAAGATAAACGTAGATTAAATTATATCCATGGCAGTTATGATTATTGTTTTGAAAATGCAATGGGTAAACTTATCTTCATGGGTATCAAAGCTGGATTCAATAAGCTTGAAGATTCTTCTAAATCCTATGTTAAATGGCTAAAAGAAAGTTTAGAAAGTGAATCAGATGAGCCAATTGAAAACCCTGTAGATTTTTTCTATCAAAATCTCATAGCTTCTTTCCTGTCAGCATCAGGTTTTAAAGATATTGAGCCAGTCGCCGGATTTAATCGTGCTCGGATTAAGACAATATATGATTTTACTAAAAATAATAATTTTTCCATTTTTGTAGATAAAGCAAACTACAAAGGAATATCAAGTGCATTTGATGCTCATTCACTTGTCGATCCAGAATTATACACCGATGGTATATTCAAACTGCCATGGGTACACGATCTTCTAACTTTCTCAGCTTTTTATAAAGAATTCCCTAAAGAAATTGATCACATAATCTCTTATATTTTAAATGAAAAATATCAACAATTACCTGATGGTTATGGAATTGTTATGGCAGGAATAAAACGCTATACTGTGTTAGGCTGGAATGTATGGTTACCTGGATATAACGGTTTTGATATCGATGAATTTCATAAACAGAACCTGATATTAAGAATGATCTTAATGAGTCCATTTAAAGTCGCTCGTAACAGTAAATGGTATAAAGCTTGTTTAAAACATTTAAAGCAATTTAAACAGAAAAATGGAACTTACCTTTTCCCCAAGGAATATCTTAAAGAAAAAAATAATTCATACTTCATAACCGGTTCTCACATGGGACTTGGTGAAAATAGAAAAGGAAAAGACGGCCTTACTCTTGAATCAACCTTCTGGATGCTGAAATTATTAGCTAATTAGATCGAAAAAGCACGAATAATAAACTACGAATAAAAAACGAACAAAAGAACCTTATTCATCCTGAGCGGAGTCGAGGAGATACAATGAATAAGTCCTTATCAAATGATGACTATACCGAAGGATTAGTTAGAAGTTACTATGAAATAATTTGTGCTTATAATTCATTGAATGCTTATAATGATTTAGCTGTGTCGATTAATAAGCTTGCTGTCTCTCCTAATGAATTTATTGCACAATATCATTTTGCCACCTTGTCATTTTAACCTCCATTTTTATCAATTTCTTTTAAAAGTTCGAGAGCTATTTTTTCATCTTCTTTACTTACAAGAAATTGAGCATTTCCAATATCTGCTCCAAAAGCGAAAGAAAATTTTGCTCCCAATATGCTCTGCATATTTTCTCCGGGAACGAAATATTTGATTCCGGCGTCTTCCAGTACAGATTTGATGATCACAGTTAGGTTAGGTTCAGTGCTTTCGAAAACTTTTACAAAGTTCACAAAATCTTCTTCGGAAAATTCTTGCACAAGTTCAACATCACATTCAGGGCAATGGGTGATGCCTTCTTTATATTCGGCTTTACATTTAGGACAAAACATAATTTCCTTCCTTTTTTTAAATTATTTCTACTTTATCTGCACTCAATTTCTTTCTAGATACTTCATTTTGTAAAGCACTTTATCGGTTGCATTTAATAATTTCTTCCTGCTTTTCTCATGTTCTGCCCTGTTAAGGGAAGACAGCAGAAGGGTTACCTAAAACCCATTCACATCAATCTTGTTCTTCTGACCTTAGAAATGTGTCATTCTGATTTTTCTTACAAGTTGTTCCTGAGAAAAATCTCTACCATAGTATGATGTAAAGCTACAAGTTCATTCATGAGATTCTTCGAAAGTGAAACTATGAGAATCCTCAGAAAGACATTATTATTAACTAAAAACTATCCCATACAACTAATACTTCTAAGGCTTTTTCTATTTTATTGTAACCTTAAACCATTTATGCGTTACTAATATAAAAATAATAAGGAGTTAAACATGAAAAACAAAATTGTATTCATCTCACTAATGGTATTTATTTTATCAAAAAATTTAATATAATTTAAGAGATCCCTAATAGCGTACAATTACCTGCTCAAGATTGTTTACCTCTTCCAAAATTAAAAAGATCTCATCATCTATTTGTTTAATTATATATTTTCCTTTAAAAATAATTTCTCTTGGTTTTTTTGCTAGTTTGAGGCTAAGCTCATCAATCGTCTTTTCTGTTTCAAACTTAATAACCAGCTCATTTCCTTCTTCATTAATTTCGATTTTTAGATCTAATAATTTATTCCAATGCTCAGCGAGTTCATCAATTGAACAGATCCAACTATTATCCTCTTTCGCTAGATCAAGCATTTTTTGAAGTGGCTCGATAGTGATCTCACTGTATCCGGCAAACATTGGTTGAGCTGAAATTATCATCATCCCATTGTTGGGTTTTATAGCGCGACTCCATAAACTGGTAAGATAAGCTGAAAATCTTTTTGAATCGACCAGCTGATTTTCAACAGAATAATTGTTCTTAGAGATTTTGTCATAAAAATAACTGTCATCATGAAAGATCTGTGAAATTTCCAATACATCCAATGATTTGAAATAACCATCGGAAAAAACTGGGATATTGTAGGGAAAAATTGATCCACGGTAAAACTCCAGATGATTCATTGCAATTGAGCTGTCATATTGTAGATTTTGTTCATCCAAAGCTAATAAACCATTGTAACTGTTATTGGTAAAGGGAAAACGGAATCCTTTTGCTTCCGGGATTTCTACCTGGTTTAGCTGAATCTCCTGCAAAGTCTGAGAATACGACAATGTCCGGAAATCAGCTCGTGATGCAGAGTGTAGAGCCATGTTGATATAATTGGAATTCTTTAAATTATCCAATTGTTGGGGAAGAATAGTGTTTGTAACAAAGAAATTTGAGCTCAAGCGGTTTTTTTCTATAAAATCGATAACTCTACTATATTGTTTATCGGTTCCACCGTCGTCAAAGGAGATCGCAAAAGCTGTAGGATGAGCGTTTTTCCAAGGATGTAATTGCACCGGGAATTTAGGGTTATCTAAAGCCAGCTGAAAAATTTTATGATAAAACTCTTCGATCTCTTTGGAAGAAGAAAATCCTCCGTCAGAAGCTGGATGTATCAAATTGAAATTAGCTAATAGCACAGCTTTGCCTTTTCCAAATTTATTTATTGTGATTGCTGGATAGTTATTCTCTTTCGTTTGCCATTCAGCCCAGACTTCTAATTCATTCAATTGCTTATTAATTACAGTAGTCCATTCAGCATCGCTAAAAACAGAAGTCAGATCGCTTTTCCAGATTTTGCTCTGTTTATCTACGATCTTTCCAGTTTGCATATTCTTCTCGATCAGTTCCACGCCGAAACATTCGCTTAAAAGCCAATTGCTTTTATCCAATTTTCCGGAGATTGTTATCCTATCTGAACCATCCAATCTATTTCTACCCAGAAAATTATCGCTGACTAAAATTCCACCACCTTTAACCCATTGTTTGATATTTATCATTTCTGTTTCAGATAGATATGAAAGCGAATATTTGCGGTCGGCATCGTGATATCCAAAAGCTGTAGGCAGCACCATAATCTGATATTTCATCATCTCTTCTATATCATAAAACAGTTTACGATTATCCAGCTTTACGATCGCTCCGTTTTGGTTGAATTCCTGCATTGCCAAGATCACACCATCGGAAACAGTCCCACGTCCATCTCCATCTCCAGTAGTGATAAAGAGTACTTTGGGCAATGTGTAGCTAAACAAGAAGTTTGCG
>JAVCCH010000026.1 GCA_030765535.1 Candidatus Tenebribacter davisii | reverse complement strand
TTTTGTCAATTAGAAGAGTGGAAGAGAGAGTGCTTGAGTACCTGAATAATGAACGACCGATGTGTTTGCTGAGAAAGGATGTAAGAATAGCAAAGCAAATCTTATCGTTGAATCGTTTATCGATTTTCTTCGATAAGCCGATTCGTAACCGTGAAAGTTATTGACAATTAAAAAAGAAAAAATATTTATCGAAATGAAAATTATTACATGAGAGAAAACAACTAGAATAAACATTGTACTCATAAAGATAAAGAAAGAAAATATATTAGAGATATGACGAACCTTTTTAGTGTAACTATAGGTTGGTTATGTGTACATTTTTATTGGCGTGGCGTGCATATGTTAGGCAATTTAGGGTTGCTATTTTTTTAATAAAATGGAGGATAATATGAAAAAGAATCTAATAATTATTGCTGTGTTTTCTTTAATGGCATTAAGTTTGTATTCACAATCTCCACCTGACACTTTATGGACAAGAACGTTTGGTGGGAATGATTATGATCATGGAGAATGTATCCAAAACACTATGGATGGCGGATATATTATTTTAGGGCATACAATGTCTTTTGGCGCAGGTAATTATGATATCTGGTTAATAAAGACGGATTCAAATGGAAATGAAGTATGGAATCAAACTTTTGGTGGAAGTAGTAATGATTATGGTTATTCTGTTCAGCAAACTACTGATGGTGGATATATAGTTACAGGTCATACAAGTTCTTTTGGGAATGGTAATCTAGATGTATGGTTAATCAAGACAGATTCAAATGGAACGGAAGAGTGGAATCAAACTTTTGGTGGGATTTATAGTGAATGGGGTTACTCTGTTCGACAAACATCAGATGGTGGGTATATCATTACAGGTTTTATAGATACTGGAGATTATGATGTATGGTTAATCAAGACAGATTCAAATGGAAATGAAGAATGGAATCAGACCTTTGGTGGTAATGCAAATGAAATTGGTAGATGTGTTCAAATAACAAATGATGGTGGGTTTATAATTGCTGGAGAAACATCGTCTTTTGGTGCAGGTAATTATGATTTTTGGCTATTGAGAACAACTGATACTGGAGATACTTTATGGACAAAGACCTTTGGGGATATATCTACTGATCGAGCAGAATATGTTCAACAAACTAATGATGGCGGTTTTATAATTGTAGGTTATTCTTATATTAATATGTATGATTGTTTAATAATAAAAACAGATGAGAATGGAAACTCAATTTGGGAACAAACTTTCGGTGGGGATCGTACAGATTATGTGTATTGTGTTCAGCAAACAACAGATAATGGCTTTATCATATGTGGTGAAAGTGATTCTTTTAGTAATCCACAATCGCAAGATATCTGGCTTATTAAGATAGATGAAAATGGGAATGAAAAATGGCAACAAACTTTCGGAGGTAATGGTGGAGATAGAAGTAAATATATACTACAAAATTCTGATGGAAGCTTTATAATAGCTGGAGAGACTCTTTCATATGGATCGGGATTAAGTGATTTCTGGATTCTTAAAACTGATAATTTTAGCGTAGATTTTATTAGTAATAGAACTGATGGATATACACCACTTGAGGCTAAATTTACAGATAAAACTTATTCATTTGAAGAAATTATTAGTTGGGAATGGGATTTTCAAAATAATGGGTCTATTGATTCATACGAACAGAATCCAATATATATTTACACCCAACCGGGAATTTACGATGTTAAACTGGTGGTTAATAATGGAACTGAAGTTGACACATTAACAAGATATGAATACATAACTGTTAATCCTGGAAATGCCATTGATGGATTTGCTTTCTTGGAGAATCAAGATGATAATAGTAATATTAAGATATTATTTGAGAGAACAGTGCCAACTATCTGCATTGATAGTACATATTCTGATTCAACAGGATATTTCAATTTAGGATTACCTGATGGAATATATAATATAACGTACTCAAAGGAGAACTTTCACCCTGTTTATAAAGAAGATGAAATATTATATTCAGGTACAACAATAAGTGATGTAACTCTTTTAGATAGCCCTACAACAATTAATGTCCCATCATACATTCAGACTATACAAGAAGCCATTGATTTTGCATGGGATGGGGACACTATTCTTGTACAACCAGGAAATTATGTAGAAAATATAAACTTTAATGGAAAATCTATAACTGTTGCTTCATTATATTCTACAACACAGGATACAAGCTATATATCCCAAACAGTAATCGATGGAAATGCGAATGGGCATGTAATTGAATTCATTTCAGGTGAAGATTCATTATCAGTAATTGAAGGTTTTACAATTACAAATGGTTATGCTTCGGGTACTGGTAATGATGGATGTGGTGGTGGTATATTTTGTTATAATGATTCAAGTCCTTTGATATCAAATTGTATTATTTCGAATAATATAGCCACTAGTGAAGGTGGCGGTATTTATAGCTTATATTCTAATTTTAAATTAGAAATGTCAGTAGTTAAAGAAAATTCTTTAACATACTCTGGTGGTGCTGGATTATCAATTTTCAATGGTAGTAATCCGACTTTAGATGATGTGTTAATTTATGACAATAATGGTATCGGAGTATCTTGCCAAGGTGCAATTCCAGTTTTAACTAATGTTCATATTTTTAACAACGAGGGTAATGGAATCTATTGTGACTCATCAAGTCCACAAGTTATAAATACAACAATCACAAACAATCATTCTGAATCAGTTGGTTCAGGTGTTTATTTATACATAAACTCAAATATGTATATGGAAAATGTTACAGTTTCAGGTAATTATGAAGGTCAATATGGAGGAGGAGGAGGAATTTATTGTTACGATTCTGATCCTATTATAATAAACTCTATCATTTCAAACAATTTAGGCGACTATGGTATATACGTTGAGTCCGGAAATCCAACTATAAGCTATTCCGATTTTTGGAATAATGAAAGTGGTAATTTTTATAATTGCAATACATGGATCGGTAATAATGTCACAACTAATGCAAATGGAGATTCTTGTGATGCTTATATGAATATTCAATTAGAACCACTATTTATTGATCCTTTAAATTATGATTATAATCTAACAATTAATTCACCTTGTATCGATGCTGGAGACCCAACCTCACCTTATGATCCCGATGGAACAATAGTAGACATGGGAGCATATTATTTTAATCAGTTACAATATGTTCCGATTGCAGATTTTACTTCTGATATAACCTCTGGGACAACGCCATTGATTGTTAATTTTACTGATAGTTCAGCTATTGGAATCTTGGGTAGTCAAATTGATAGTTGGTACTGGGACTTTAATAATGATGGTACAATTGATTCTCAGCTGCAAAATCCCCAATGGACATATTATGAAAGAGATAATTACACTGTAACCTTAATAGTATCTGATGGGATTTATGAAGATACTGAAATTAAAGAAGATTATATTGAATTGTTTAATTCACCACCAGAAATACAAAACCCAATAGATGATTTCTCCTTTGATGAAGATACAACAAATTCAACTATAAATTTGAACAATGTATTTGATGATCCTGATTTGCAATATGGGGATGAATTGTCTTTTTCGTATTCAGGAAATACTAATATTCAAGTTGATGTTGTGAATGGTCTGGTTACGCTAACTCCGATTCCTGATTGGTTTGGCTCCGAAAATATCACATTCACAGCAACTGATGATCAAAATGATTCAGTTTTAGATGATGTTGCTATCACAATCAATCCAACTAATGATCCACCCATCTTAAACATAACAGGTACATTCGAAGCTGAAGAAGACTTACCTTCGCAAACTTATGATTTTAGTGGTTTCTGTACTCAAACGATTGGTGAAACTGATATTCTCACTCTCACAGCAGTTAACTCAGATCACATCGAAGTAACTATAACAGACTTTGGAGTTGTCTTTGAATCTAATACACTAAATTGGTTTGGCACGGAAGATATTACATTCTCTCTCAATGATAATGTTGCGGATTCAGACAGTAAAAATACTCTACGTACTATTGAGAAAAAGAGGATTTCCTCGAAACAAGTTGATAATGTAGAGAACAGCAGAAGTTCACGTGATATTGTAGAGCAGACAATACAAGTTACAGTTAATAATATCGATGATGAAATAGTAGTTACTGATCTTTCCTATGCAACCATTACTGCCGGAATTTGGACACCGGATGACCAAATCATCAATGAAACAGATGTACTTAATTTCTCAATCACTGCTACCGATCCAGACGGTAATACGCTTGAATATAGCTGGAAACTTGATGGTGAAGAAGTCTCCATAACGGATTTGTATGACTTCACAACCGATTATACATCGTCAGGAAACCATGTCGTAACCTTGGACGTTACAGACAATTTTGGAACCAGAAGGAATTCAGGCACTA
>JAVCCH010000082.1 GCA_030765535.1 Candidatus Tenebribacter davisii | reverse complement strand
GGATGAGTGGACGGTTAAATTGAATGCCTAGAATTTCCATTCCGTCAGCATTGGAATTTCCTATATCATTAGGCCAGAAAACTGCTGAGAATTCATGTTTTGTGACAAGCTGACCATTATTTAATTCAAAAATTTTAAGAGCTTGTTGTTCATTAATTGTTTCCAGGGCGAAAACTTCATTTTTGCCGTTTCCATCAAAATCATATGTTTTCTGGGTGCAGGTAAGTTTATTTCCAATAGCTGCCTGGTTAAAGGTATGAATATCAATAGCATTCTGATCTGTTTCAAATTCATAAGCATCATTAACAATTGTTTCCAGGTCACAAAGATTTTTTGCTTTTATATCTATTATAACAGTTTGAGGAAGTCCATCGATCTTAACTATTTGTAGTGAATCAGCATCATTAAAACTAGGTAAAAATTCTAAGGCAGGATGTTGCTTGAGAAAGAGATCAACATCTTCATTAAAGACAGCTTGGATATAATACTCAGGTATTTCTGCTGCATATCGTTTCATATAATCTGCGTAATTTGTATAAAATTCGGGAGCTGTTTGATCTATATTTATTGTCCTGAAATAGTCATAATGCTGATTATTGGAAGTTGAGATACTAATCTTTATTAAGTAAGTTTCATCAGGCAGATATTCATCTATTACAAATTGTGCAATTATATCATCTTCAACAGGTTCATAATAATAATCATAATTTTCATCAACATTGTTCCAGTCTATCGGTTGCGGCATCTCAGAAGAGGTATATTTAACTGAATAACGCCAGAAACTGGGACACTGTACAGTTCCAATGATATTAAAGGTTGAATTCAAACCTGCATTATCCTGAGGATCTGTAATTTCAATTGTCGGGTAGGAAGATTCCGTGAGTAGTGCATAAACATCCAGAAGTCCATTACCATAAAAATTGTCAAATCCATCAGCACCTAGATCATGAGCAGAACTAATGAGTTTTCCTCTCACTTCCGAAAAATTCAAACCAGGTTCTTCTGCTATAAGCAGGGCGATAGCGGCAACGACAAAAGGAGCTGCCATAGATGTGCCGGACTGCTCTTTATAGAGGTCTTCTGGAGAAGTATAAAATGTACTCACAATTTGTTGTCCCGGTGCAACAAGATCAATTTGGGGACCGTAACTGGAGAAGGCAGCAAGGTCCTTATATCTATCTACTGCCCCAACAGCAAGAGTTGTGGAGAGTTGTGCCGGATAGACAACCTGGTGCGAAGTATTAGCACCTTCATTCCCGGCAGCTGCAACAATTATAGATCCTTTATTATAGGCATAATTGCAGGCATCGGCAATTATCTGAGAAAAATTAGTATCTCCCCAGCTTAAGTTTATAACATCAGCTCCCATATCAGCAGCGTAAATTATACCGGCGGCAGCATCATCATCCTGCAGATAACCGCCATCCATAGATTTAAAGCCTGAACGAACAATCAATAGTTTGGAATTCCATGAAATCCCACAGACACCTTCTTCATTATTTGTATCGGCAGAAATTATACCGGCAATGTGTGTACCATGATTTAGTTCATCCTGGGGATCATTATCCTGCTGGAGATAATCACCCAGGGCAATTGCGCTAAGCTCAGGAGCATCAACAAAATCCCAGCCATGAAAATCATCAACATAACCATTTTCATCATTATCAATGCCATCATCGGGTATTTCATTCTGATTTATAAAAATATTATTCTGCAGATCGGGATGTTCAAAATAGATACCTGAATCAATTATGGCAACAATGATCTGTTCATTACCAATGGTGTAATCCCAGCTTTGTGGAATATTACAATTGTCCAAATGAACCTGTTGATTTGAAAACTCCGGATCATTAGGGTGAAGATAGAATTCATTTATATAATTAGGTTGGAAATATTCAATTCCCTCAAATTGGAGATCTTTTATATTATCCCAGTCAATATCATTTGGGAAAGTTGCTAAAAAGTATTTATTATTAGGATTTGGAAGTATAGATTTTAGGTTGTTTATATTTCTATCAGTTAAAAAGTCATCAAAACTTGCCAGCCCGATAGATCTTTTGTTTACCTGTTTTATAGAAGAAGTTTTAAAAATGAGTTGATTTGGAACATATTCTAATCCGTAAAGCGAAAAAGAAACTGCTAATATGAGAAATATGTTCCGACCCAACTTCATAAAACCACCTCATTAGAATTTATAAGTTATTCCTATTACGTGTACATCATTGATTTCATATTTAAATGGTACATAAGCATAATCTAGAGATATTTTCTTCAGATTTATACCAAAACCTGTAGAAAAACTGGAGGTATCATAATTTAGCTTATAGCCTACTTTTAGAGCAAAAATTCTATTAAGCATTATCTTTGTACCAAGCGCAACTTTAAATTCATCATCATCTATATATTTGAGGATCTTTAATTCACTTGAAAAATTAACAGAACTAATACTATAATCCTGAATTACTCCTAATTCAAAAGAGATCGGAAGATCAATAGTTTCATTTTCCATAGCAGAAGTTTGACCCAGATTTTTTATAGCAGCACTTAATTTCAGTCCACGAAAAAGAGTAAGGTATGTATACCCGAGATCAAATGTGTATCCGTAACTTGAAGCAGTGTCGATCTTTTCATAAAGCACATTTGCATTGATCCCAGCATAATGATTTGGAGCGAAACGATAACCAAAATTCAAAGAAAATATCAGATCCATTGGATGGAACTCACCAATAAGTTCACCCGTATCGGTTCTATTCTCCAGTTCACCATAATCCAAGTAACGATATGCTACGCCAAATGAATTTTTACCATTTGTATTTATATATCCGGCACTATTCAATTTTGTATCGAATATCCAATAATTCTGAGCTATTGAAATGGCTCTCTGTTTGGCAAATAATCCTGCTGAGGGATTAATAATAAAGGCATAAGCATCATTAGAAGAAAACTCTCCCGTTCCACCCTGTGCTGCACTTTCCGGTCCGGAAGCTACTTTCAGTAATTGTAAACCATATTCTCCGCTGGTTTCTGCAATTAGGATTCCCGTTAAACTTATGATCATTAAGATCATTAATATTTTATTTATTCTAAACAATTTTCCCTCCATCTCAGTAATAGATCCATTTTCGATCTATTCACACTTATATAATAAGATCAAGCTATTTTTCTATAGCAAATTTCAGTTTTAGAACCTTCCCCTTCGCACTCAATATTGCAAAATATATTCCAGATGAAAGATCTGAAGCATCTATATTTATCTTGTTGTTGAATCCTACTTCACAAGAACAGGTGTTTTCATAGATTTTATTAGCTGCGATGTCAAATATTTTTATTTTTACATCTGCATCCTGAAATGTTTCTATCCGAAGAATTATTGTTTCAGCCGGTATGTAAGAATTATAATTTATAGCTTTATTGAATGTTGTACTCAGCGGATTCGGATAAAAATATGTTTGAGCTTTATTAAAAACTTTACTGCCTTCCACCGGTGGTTCTTCCGATGCAGCAATATTAGATGCGGTTCTTTGAAGATTGGCAAATTCTACCTGCCAGATCTCTGCATCTATATTTTCTTGTGTTGCAGTTATACCAGTTTTATAAATTGTACCATTATTAGAAGGAATGTATGCTTGGATCCCGGCATTGGCATAATTTGATATTAATGGATAATTCAAACTGCGGCTGCCAAACGAGAGATCATAGTTACGACTCAATTCATACTCATTGAAATTAACATTATCCCAAATACAAAATCTATTTCGAGACATATTCCCAATTATCTCTTTCTCATCATCATCATCAATATTTAAGGCAATTATACCGGAGGCAACAAACATAGAGTCAGTTTCGGGAATTACATTACTTGGCTGGGAAATATTACCATTCTTATCAAAGATAGCAAATGTGTTTTCTCCACCGATCAAAATTTCCGGATAACCATTATTATCAATATCGCTAATTGATGGAACAGCAATCGAATTAAGTGGGATTTCTTGCGGAAATCCTGTCAGGAGATTTCCAGTTGCATCAAAAACGTGAAGCGTTGAATCAGCTGCTGTGATAATGAGATCATCAGAATTATCAAGGTTAATATCAACAAGTAAGGCAGATAGAATTTTAGGGTAGAGTAGATTCGCCTCAATATTTAGAGGGAATTCATCAATTTCATAACCTGGAAGCGTTATTTGGTGAACGATCCAACTATCATCAATGAAGTACAGTTTGTTATTTTTATACATCAAGTTTGTAGCAATGTGATCTGTGGTTAATGTCTCAATTACCTGGTAGGCATTGTTCAGGAAGATGATCTCAGAATTGTTGGAATTAATATCATGTAATGGGAGGAAAACTCTATTCACACTGGTTTCATCAGTATTTACAACCGGAGAAGCTGCCCAGCTTCTCTCGAGTAATAGAAGCAGATTTTCTTGATAGTTCGTTAGATCATTATCAATTTGAAATAAATATGCAGTGTTGCTATTTTCATTTTTGGTTGGTACTAATATGCTTTTTGTGAAAGGATCAAAAGCAAAATAATTACAAACCTGAGAGGGTATTGATAAGTTTAATGGAAAATCTGGATAATTCAGGTCATTTTTCCATAGATACATTTTACTATCCGGCATTGGATAGAATATTTCATTTTCACCATCATCATCAAAATCTATGATTGCAGCAGAATGGGGATTATCTCCCAAGAAGTTTGCATTAAGTGACCATTCATAAGTTACCGAAAATGACATTGTTGAATCAGAATTGCTGATATCATAGATCTCAAGTGGAACTCCACCATAATAACTATTGGCAATTGGTGTTGAAAAAATGTCATTATAATAGTTTTTCCCAAAATATGTATTATTACCTGCTCTATATGAATCATCTTTTGAACCGTAGAAGCTTTCGTAATAAATATTGGAGTCTAGATATTGTATTCCGTTGGCTTCTTCCAGGTCGACACCTTTGTGAGAGGCATCTCCATTAACAGAGTGAACCTCAAAATCTGGAGTGAAATTTGCAGTAATGATATTTTCATCAATATGCCAGATGAGAAGACCAGATCCATCATACTCAAGTGCAGCACCAGAACCAAATCCGGGAAGGTAAAAATCCCATTCACATCCCTCGTAGGAATTATCCATAAAACTAAATTTAGGCTGTCCGGCATAAGCATGTCCCGGTGGATAAACACTTTGTCCTGTAATGGTTTCAAAAGTAAAAGTGGCTAGTGTGTCTCCATCAGCATTTATAAAAACACTCCCATCAGGATTCTGTTGTCTGTTTTCAATTAAAAAGTATTCACTTTCTGAAATATTGATCTTATAAAGCTTAGGTGTTACATTCTCTTCTGCCATTGGGAAAACAACTGAGAGATCTTCTAAAGAAGAGTTGATCTCAACAATATTATCAACCTCCCAACCAAGATAATAACGTGACCAGGCACAAGGTAGCGGAGGAACAAAACCGCTCGCATTCCAAACACCGGTTCCCATAACACCAAATCCGCCAATTCCGTAAGATTTACCATTGTCAGGATTGTTATCAAAAAGTGTGGGAAGCCCTATTTGATGACCGAATTGATGTACTATAACACCAAAAATACTATATATTATATCTTCACCCTGCACTCCGTTTGGCTGCCACTCAGTCTCCGGAATTATTACAAATTCAGTAAGGTAAATACCGTCATTTGTCTCAATGCCTGGGAAGTCATTGTTTTCAGGATCAATACCTGCCTGAAGTGAACGGCGTGATAGAAATGTACTGCTAAGTTGATCTTCATTGGTTTCATGCACATCTGCTTCTTCACCGGCTCCAGCGTGAATAATTATAATAGCGTCATAATCATTGAAATCCAGCTGCTCATCGATCTGCAATACAATTTCCTGAACAAATTCACATTTACGGTCTATGCGATCACTGCCGCCTTCTTCATTTTCACCATAATATCCCATTGGTTGAGAGAGAGTTATAATGTTATCCCAAACAGTGTAATTATCTTCTGTGAGCAGATAATTACCGTGGGAAGCATCAGTATAAAAGGCAGAAAGATGGAAAAAAAGACGTTCAAAATATTCTTTGTTATGAGCAAGTGAATCAGGGTAATCAGGTACAAAATTAAAAGAAATGTCACTGAACTGAACCATAATACCCAGAATATTCTGGGGAAGTTCATCTCTGTGTGCTGAACTATTCCTGCCGAATTTTTCGGAAGGATATTCAGTAAAACTATATTTGTCTGTTTTTCCCGGTATAGACGGCATTGCAGAAAGAGATATACTGATAATGCATACAACAAGAATTATTAATGTCGACCTTTTCATTTCCCCATCCTGTCTTTTTATATAAACACCCTCCTATCAATTAAGACAAGAGGGCTTTAAGTTGTTTATTAACTAACGAATAAAATATTTTTGTTTATACTTTTCCTGATAATATCTCTTTTTCGTTACATTTACACATACTCACAAAATCGTACTTAGGTGCCCATGAATTAGCTTTGGAATTACGAGCACGAATGAGTTTAACCTTTCTAATTTCCTGGTTACACTTCGGGCAGATTATCTTCCCTTCTGTAGATATCTCGTGAGCAAGCTTTGCTGAAAATGATCTTGCTTTTGGCATCTTACTCTCCTTGTAATTTTATTAAATTCTTTCTATATACTCGCCATTGCGAGTATCAATTTTAATTTTATCGCCATTCTCAATAAAGAATGGAACTGTAATATTTAATCCTGTGCCGGTAGTTGCATTTTTGCCGCTTACCGATGCTGAATTACCTTTAACATTAGGTTCACAATCAACTATCTCCTGGATCACTGTCGTCGGCAATTCAATTCCCAGGATGTTTTTATTAGGATCAAACCTCATTGCAACGGTCATGTTTTCTATGAGAAATTTATCCAGATCACCTATCACTTCTTTGGAAACCTGCATCTGCTCATAGCTTTCAGTGTCCATGAAAACAAAGAATGTTCCATCAAAATAGAGATATTCTTTTTTCTCTTTATCAACTCTTACGTCTTCTAATTTTTCACTGGTTCGGAAGGTGTTGTCAATAACTTTACCGGTCTCTACATTCTTAAGCTTAGTGCGTACAAAAGCCGCACCTTTACCGGGTTTTACATGTTGAAATTCAATGACCTCATAAAGGCCGTTCTTGAACCTGATGATCAATCCATTTCTGATGTCCGATGTTCCAACCATTCTTTCTCCCTAACCATTTTTACACTCGATCACATAAATTTAATCTAACTATTTGCAATCGAGAAAGTTAAAAAAAAATATTGGTAATTTATGGCAAGGAAAATTTTTAGAGATAACGATGTAGAATGAATTGAATGTATTATATTGAAAATATTGAAATCACTGAGTACTCTGAAAAAATCGGATTAATTTTATTATATCTTTATAGTTAGTTTTTCTCTATATTTCTAAAATTTTCTAATTTTTTTGTATTTTTTGTAAATTATATTTTCGTGCTATAACTACATGTAAATTAATGAGTTAGGGTATATTTATGCTTGACTCTTTGCACAGATAAACTACAATGCCCTTGCAATGGTTAAAACATAAACCTTATTTACCTGTTCTCCTTTTAAAACTGCGGCTATTGAATTAGTTGTAGAACCGGTTGTAAATACATCATCCACTAAAAGAATATTCTTTCCTTTAATGGAGTATTCTGGATTTATCTTAAATGCAAAAGAAACATTTTCTTTTCTTTGTTCTCTATTCAACTTTGTTTGAGTTTCTGTAAATCTTTTCCTCTTGATCAAGTTGGGAAGATATTCCCAATTCATTCTTTTAGAAATTTCCCGAGCTAATAATTCTGCCTGGTTAAATCCACGTGAACGTTTTCTAACTCTATGCAGCGGTACTGGAATAATATAATCTATATAATCAAAAGGTTGATATTTTTCAAAATATTCTTGAGATAATTTTCCAAAAATTTTTGCAATTCGAGTCATTTCATTATATTTGAACTCATGTATCATTTTTTGAATTGTTGTGCTAAATATAAATACCGAGCGAGCCTTATCAAAGAAAAATTTATGATTACCACAGACTTTACAACCATGTTCTGTTTCAGGTGCACCACAGATAGGACAAATATTCTCTAAAAATGTTATAGAATTTGTACAATTTGAACAAAGAAAATTCTCATTTTTTAATAGCTGTTTATCACAGCCTAAACAAATTTTTGGAAGGAAAAGTCCAATAAATGTTTTTAGAATGTTCATCTTATTCCAATTCTTCTTCAATTACTTCTTCAGTTTTATGTTTCTTTTTTGGTTTAACTGCAAATCCTAATTGAACCAGATAAGGTTCATCCGGTTCCCAGGTCATCAAAGCCCATGAATATAAAGTACGTAATTTCTTAGAATCATCTTTGAAGATCTCAACTTGTTTTTCAACAGCTTCAGCAGAATTTGATTTCCCAAGTGAATTTATTTTTTCATAGGTGGATTCTGAAATTTTAAATAATGATTCAAGTTTTATAATAAAATTTTCTGGAATAATATAAGGTTCATTTTGCTCTTTTTGTTTAAAAAAAGTTTTTATTATTTTCTTTATCACCATCATTTTCTCTGATCTGTTCCTGGGAAATTTTTCATCAATTCCATAACGATGTAATATTTTTTTGTCAGAAGGATATTTGCTGTTGATCAAACGTTTGCAACGTAGATAATATTTAAAAGTTTTTTCATCAATCTCTTTTAATTCAGAGAAAATATTATTATTGAGATTCTTTTTTTCTTCAACTCTTTTTAATATATTCTGCCATCTGTTCTGGGCAGTCATGCCCCAATCAATTAATTCTTTCGGAAGTGATAAATGACCTGACCAGTCAAGAATATAATTCTTTATGATCTTGAGTCTTTCAGTTCGTAGTGAATAAGTATCATTAGTAAAATAATTATCAATAAATATCGGCATGAGTCCTCCTCATTACATGATTGTATTCTTGTTGATCAATTCATTAAATCTACAAATACAATTCATTGACCTTTATAAGGATGAGTAAATGTATGTCAAGAATAAAATATTATGCAAGCAAGGCGAATGATACGTATAGCTATATATATTTATGTATTAGACATGAATCAGTATTGGATAATGAGTAATAAATAATGTTAAACAGATTCTTTTATGTTTTTACTTTTAATAGATAATAAAATCTGTCTTATCACACCATAGAGAATATAAATTAGTATCCAGATTATAAAGACAAAATAAGAAAATTTCAAAGCTAGAATACAGCTTATAATTGCTAAAGAAATGAAAAATTTAGATTCTTTAGACAGTTTTTTACCTTTATCAAGAGGTAGATATTCAATCTTACTTATCATTAAAACTGATACAAAAAAGGTTGAGATAAATAGAAGATTAGCAAGGATTTTTCCATCTTGAATATATGAATTTAAAATGATAAATGAAGCAATCATTCCTGCCGCTGCTGGAATAGGTAAACCAATAAATGGTTGTTTTTTTGAAGTGACTTTATTTTTTAATGTGAATCTTACTAATCTATAGCCTCCACAAAAAACGTAAAAAATCGCAACAAATGCACCTGCGATATGAAGCTTATTTAGTAAACTGGAATATGCCAAAAATCCTGGAGCTACTCCAAAAGATACAAAGTCGGAAAGGGTATCAAATTGAGCTCCAAATTTACTCTGAGAATTTAACATTCTGGCAAGTTTTCCATCCAGGAAATCACAGACCATGGCAAAACCAATCAACCAGGCAGCCCAATAAAAATTATTTAAACTGGTTAAGTGAAGAGCAGATAATCCTAAAATGAGACTAAGGGCTGTGAAAAAATTCGGAACGAAATATTTTAGGTTTTTTGAATTCATTTAACTGCCAAAATTGTTTCACCGGCAATAACTTTATCACCAGGATGAACATTAATATTCCAATCATCTGGAATTGTGCAGACACATTTAGATTTACATGAGACTACACCTATTAATTTTCCTGCCAGATTAGGTTTTTTCTCAAATAAATTTATAAATTTAGAAGTAAATTTCAGATTAATTTCATAGCCTGGATATCTGATATCCGCTGCCTGGAATAATCCCTTTTTTATTGTAATCATGTTAATATCTATCTTAGTAATTGTACCATAAATTGGAGAAAGAATTATTTCAGATTCATTTTTCGGTGGAACATTTCTTCTTATTCTGAATCTAATTATTATTAAAATATACCAGATCAATCCAAGAATTGAGAGATACTTAACTTGATCCAATTGATAGATCATATTTAAGCCAAAACTTATAATAACCAGTAAAATGGGGAAAATTGCAGCTTTATATTTCAGCTTTTGGATCTTAGTTAGATATTCAACTGGAGTATATTCTGACATTATAAAATTCCTATTCTATTAAAAATAAAATCAACATTTTTATAATATCGTTCATAGGAGAAAATATCATGTAATTCTGCTTCAGTCAGGTATTCATGAATCTCTTCATCGGCTATGAGAATATCAGCAAATGGCTGTCTGGTTTTCCAGCATTCCATTGCATTTCGCTGCACCAGGACATAAGCTTTTTCACGAGAGATCCCCTTTTTCGCAAGTTCTAGAAGAACTACTTGAGAAAAAACAAGTCCATTTGTCAGCTTAATATTCTGCATCATTTTTTCCGGATATACCAGTAAGTTTTCAATTAATGGGATCATTTTATTCAGCATATAATTCATTAAGATTGTGGAATCTGGTAATATTATCCTCTCTACAGAAGAATGACTGATGTCTCGTTCGTGCCATAGAGCGTTATTTTCTAAAGCCGCAATTGCGTTGGAACGTAGAAGACGCGCCATTCCACACATGCGTTCTGTAATAATTGGATTCCGTTTATGAGGCATAGCTGAGGAACCTTTTTGTCCTTTGGAAAAATTTTCTTCTACTTCAAGAACTTCTGTTCGTTGTAAATGACGTATTTCCAGGGAAATTTTTTCTATAGTTGAGCCTATAATTGCGAGGGTGTTCATAAATTCGGATATTCTGTCTCTTTGAATAACTTGTGTGGAGATATTTACAGGTTCAAGATCGAGATATTTGCAGGAAATTTCCTCGATTTCCGGAGAGAGATGAGCATAATTTCCCACTGCTCCGGATATCTGTCCCACAGAAACAATGGAAATTGCATTTTCCATTCGTTTGATATTTCTTTGCATTTCATCATACCAGAGGGCATACTTCAAACCGTATGTGGTTGGTTCAGCATGAATACCGTGTGATCTTCCAATACAAAGGGTATCTTTATATTCCCGAGCTTTCATTTTTAAGATCTCAGAAAATTTTTGCAGATCACGTAGAATAAGTTCTCCAGCTTGTTTAAGTTGGATTGATGAGGAAGTATCGAGTACATCGGAAGAGGTCATACCAAAATGTATCCAGCGTGAAGATGGACCTACATATTCAGCAATATTTGTAAGAAAGGCAATCACATCATGATGGGTAATTTCCTCGAGCTCAGAAATTCTATCCACATCAAAATCAGCTTTTTCTACAATTATCTTGAAATCTTCATCAGGTATCATACCCAATTCATTCATTGCTCTGCAAGCTGCAATTTCTACATCCAGCATACACTGAAATCGATTCTGCAGATCCCATATTTTGCTCATTTCTTTACGTGAATATCTATCAATCATATAAATACCTCAAAACTGCTCTCTTGTTTTAGGCAGTTTGTTATTATAATTTATTTATTTCTTCTTTCAAATGTGTAATTTTGTCAATTTGAATATTAATTATTTCTTTTTTTTCTTTCTGAAAAGTGATAGAATCCAAATTTTGCTGATAATGGAAGATTATCTTTGCGGAAGTTTTATTATCGTGTATTTCACTGATTCTCATATCATCAGAGAAAATGATAACGACACCATTTATTATTACTTTTTGATATTTGATTATTTCATCTTTAATAGTAAACAGATCTGATAATTGAAAAAGAATTGATAGATCAATCCTTTCATTATTTTCTGGATTAAGCTGGTCTATTTGCTGATCCGGAGTTCTTATTGTTAGGACAGAATCGTAATAGGCAGATATAAAAGGTGCGGGTTGCATTCCAAAGATCCCGGAATCGTATATATCCATTCTGAGAGCATAATTATTTTTCTTTAAAGCAATATTTTTTCTAAAAACAAAACTTTTATAATTGGCTTCTATAATTCCATCAATACGGATATTATCCCAGAATTTTAAATTTTCAAAGAGTAGTTTTTCCTTATTAGTTTCAGTTAGTTTAAGAAAAAATGTACAATTTGATATAAAAAGAAGTGAAATAATTAAAAGAAAAGACCTACGTAATTTCATCTTTTTTTACTCGTAAGATAAGGAAAATGCCGATCAGACTGGATATGATCATAATAAAACTTAAGATCTGCCCCATTGTCATAAAACCTATCAAATGCCCTAATTGCACATCGGGTTGACGTACAAATTCCACTAAAGTTCTGAAAAGACCATACAGTCCGATCCAGCTCCAAAATACTATTCCGGGTTTTTTGATTTTACGGAACATTATGTATGTAATAAAGAATAATAAAATCCCTTCTAAAAATGCTTCATAAAGTTGTGAAGGATGACGTGGCAGCTGCAGTGCATCTGATGGGAAAACCATTCCCCAGGGAAGATCTGTAGGGCGTCCCCATAACTCGCCATTAATAAAATTTCCAATTCTTCCCAAAAAAAGTGCTACTGAAACAAATGGTGCAACTGGATCTGCCAATTTATAAAAATTATATTTATATTTTTTGCAGAATAAGAAGCCAAATATTATAACTCCAATTGCTCCGCCATGAAATGACATTCCGCCTTGCCAAACAGCAAGAATATGAAGTGGATGTTTCAGATAAAAAGATAAATTATAAAATACGATATATCCAAGTCTGGCACCAATGATCACACCAAGCATTAAATTGAACAGGAGTGTTTCATAATTTTCTTTTTTTATAATAATGTTTTTTTGAGCATAGCTTCTCTTAACGAAAATATAGGCAATTAAAAAACCAATGATATAAAATAGACCGTACCAGCGGATCTCGAACATGCCAAGTTTGACTATTGTTGGATTTATTTCAGGAAATTTTAACATTTATAATATTTATTTTCCAAGTTCTTTTAATTTATTATATAAAATATCTACTAATTCCTCAGCAGGTAGTTCATGCTTCTCTACATCTTTATTCATTTCTGGAGTAAATATTTTTATTACCTGAGTTGGTGAGCCGTTTAATCCGATTTTTTCTTCATCCAAATTTAGATCATCAGCTGTCCAAACCTTCATTTCAATTTTTTTTGCATTCCTTTTACCGCGAAGAGAAGGAAGACGAGGTTCGTTTATTTCCTTAACAACAGTTATAGCAGCAGGAAGTGGCATATCAAGTCTGTCATAACCATCTTCCATAAGTCTTTGTAATATTATTCTGTTATCTTTGATCTCTTCGATCTTTTTTACAAAACCTGTTTGAGAAATTCCCAGGTGTGTAGCTACACCAGGACCTACTTGAGCAGTATCACCATCTATAGCTTGCTGTCCAAATAAAATTATATCATAATCATTAATTTTTTTTATTGCACCGGCAAGAGTAAGACTTGTTGCCCAGGTGTCTGCACCGGCAAATTTACGGTCAGTGAGAAGGATTATTTCATCAACACCAATAGATACTGATTCACGGAGAGCAGATTCTACTTGAGGAGGACCCATACTGATCGCTGTTATCTTTCCACCGTACTGTTCTTTTAACCTTATTGCCTCTTCTATAGCATAAAGATCAAAAGGATTAATAATACTTTCAACACCTTCACGGATCAATGTATTTGTTTCCGGATCAATTTTGATCTCAGTAGCATCAGGTACCTGTTTAATGCAAACAATAATATTCATTGATTCTCCTATTATAAATAGAATTCTCTAATTTTTTCTATGACATAGTCCTGCTGTTCTTTTGTGATCTCAGAAAATATTGGAATAGAAATAACCTTTTGTGAAATTTGCTCTGCAACAGGCATATCTCCTTTTTTATAGCCAAGTTTAGAAAAGCAGTCCTGGATGTGTAATGGTTTTGGATAATATACTGCACAGCCAATATTATTTTTTCTCAAATATTCCAGCAATCCATCCCGATTTTCAACGATCAAAGTGAATTGATTATAAATTGAAATTACTTTACTATTGATAACGGGTAATTTAATTTGTTTAACGTCATTTAAATGTTTATAATAATATTGAGCATTTTTTCTGCGAGCTTCACTCCAATTATCAAGATGTGGAAGTTTAACTTTAAGAACTGCAGCCTGTATTGTATCAAGTCTGCTATTCAGTCCTACCCATTTATGGAAATACTGTGGATTCTCACCATGCACGCGGAGCTGATACAATCTTGCAGCAAGATCATCATCGTTTGTCAGGCACATTCCGGCATCGCCCATAGCTCCCAGATTTTTGCTGGGAAAAAATGAAAGTGTTCCGATATCGCCAATTGTTCCTGCAATTTTTCCATCAAACTTAGCTCCAATACCTTGAGCATTATCTTCAATTACTTTCAGATCATGTTCATGAGCAATAGCCATTATTTTATCCATTTCAGCTGGTTGACCAAATAGATGAACCGCAATAATTGCTTTGGTTTTGGGTGTTATAGCCTTTTTTATTTTTTCCGGATCGATATTAAATGTATCTTCTTTTATATCTACGAAAACGGGTTTTGCGCCAACACGACTAATTGAACCTGCAGTTGCAAAAAAGGTGAAAGTAGTAGTAATAATTTCATCATTTTCTTTAATATCGAGAGCCTTTAATGCCAGTACAAGAGCATCAGTGCCGGAAGCACAGCCGATAGCATGGTTACATTGACAATACTTGGCAGCCATCTCTTCGAATTCTTTAACTTGCGGGCCCAGGATATATCTATTTGAAATAAATACTTTTTCAATTTCTTCTCTTATTTCATCCAAAATATCTTTGTATTGAATTTTTAGATCAAGTAATGGTACATTCATTTTATTTCTTATTCCTCGAAGTAATTTATCGTTCTTTTAAGTATTTGGTCAAGATTGTATTTGGGTTTATAATCAATTAGCTTTATCACTTTAGACAGATCTGGTTTACGGTGACGCATATCTTCGAAACCTTCTTCATAAGCATCTTCGTATTTAATGTATTCAATTCGTGATTTACTATTAGTAAGTTTTTTTATCTTATGTGCCAGCTCTTCAATGCTTATACTTACATCGTTTCCGATATTATAGATCTTACCAACAGCATTTTTATTATTCATCAATTTTATCATTGCATCTGTTACATCATCTACATCACAGAAACAACGAGTTTGTTTTCCATCTCCGTAAATGGTAATTGGATGGTTAAGAAGTGCATTCCTAACAAATTTTGGAATAACCATGCCATATTGACCTGTCTGACGTGGACCGACAGTGTTGAAACAACGTACAATAACAACGGGTAATTTCTTTTCCCGGTAATATGCTAATCCAAAAAATTCATCTACAGCTTTTGCTGTACTATAGCTCCAGCGGGATATATGTGTAGAACCCAGTAATCTGTCATCTTCTTCCTTAAAGGGGATATTGTCATTTTTGCCATAGATTTCTGAAGTAGAAGCTATCAATACTTTTTTCTTATATTTATTAGCAAACTCCAAAATATTCTCAGTACCACCAATGTTGGTTTGAAGTGAAAGAAGTGGATTATCAATAATGTATTTTACACCAACAGCAGCAGCGAGATGATATATCTGATCTGAGTTTATGACCAGATCTTCTAAAACACTTCGATTTAATATGGAAGCAATTACATTAATAAACTTCTCATTTTTAATCAGGTGGATGATATTTGAGTATTTCCCTGTAGAAAGGTTATCTATCACAGTAACTGAATGTTTTTCTTTGAGTAACTTCTCTGCTAAATGTGATCCAATAAAACCTGCACCGCCAGTTATCAAAATATTCATTTTATCTCCTTAATTTAATTCGTTGTTATGCTTTGTATAACAATAATTGTTGTGGCTATCTGAGCAGATATTGTCATTATATCTTTGGTTAATTTCCAATAATCTACATCCAATTTCTCCGGAATAAAGATCATATCTTTAACCTCAACGATCGTATCTTTCTTTGGTTTGAGCCATTCGCCTGTATTTGACTTTATCAAACGAATTTTACTTTTTCTGGCATTCCATGCAAAACCACCTGCCTGCTCAATGTAATAAAGATAGTTTTTTCCAGGCACAAAGTTGATTAATCCAGGATTCTTAACCTGACCCGAAACATTAATAGTAGTGGATTTATCCGGGATAAAGATAAAGTCGTTATTTTTAAGAACTATGTCAGATGATTTGTCTTTTGAGTTCCAGAGATTCTCGAAATCAATGGCAAATTTCCCTCTTAATTCTCTTGATTTTGTTTTGAAATACTCATATTCGAGTACAGTCATATCTTCAACAAGCATTTGTTTTAATCTTTCAAATTCCATATCCAACGTGTCCACTTTACTTTTTCTCTGGAGGAATGCATTTTGTAGATCTGCTTGCGAGGTCGGACCACCGCATTTTTCCAATATTTCTAAGAGAGTTGTTTTAGTTTCTTCAATAGAATAATATCCGGGAAATTGAACTTCACCATGAATTGTAATTAATTTATCTTCATGATATTTTGGAATAGAGTAAATAAAAATTTTATCATCATTCTCAAGAAAGAAATTATCGTCACATTCAGGATTTTTTATTATCCTTTCTAAATTCACTT